>JBBQPO010000145.1:0-15463 GCA_038217285.1 Chthonomonadales bacterium | reverse complement strand
TAGTTGCTTCGAAAAATCCGGCGAGAAAAAGACCGTCCGCGATCTCTTAGGTAACACTGTGCTTGAGAAAAATCCGGGAACAATCGACGGTTCGCCAGTAGACGTTGGCGAGTTTCGTCTCACGCATCATCGCGGCGGCATCGACATACGCAGCCGTCCCGAACTCTTGTGCAAAGGCGTGGGCGCGGGGTCCGTCTGTGTCGCATACGGCAACGATATCCGCGCCTTCGACCTCGTTCCAGGCATGCATATGGTTGCGCGCGAAGAAGCCGCAGCCTATCAACGCTCCGTGCTTGTCAGGCATATTCCAACTCCTTATAGTCCAGCCGTAAGAGAGCGTAGGGTGGCAGCAGCCAGTCCAGTCCGTGAGGGGGCATCTGGACGGCCTGCCACGAATCCGCGCGGTACTGTTCCGGGGCGCGCATGGCCGACTCCGCATTTCGGTCGTCTGTCAGACGAACGCGACAGGCACGGCCTGTGGAAGAGTTCCGATTACGATCCGAGATCCCAGCCGAAAAGTCAGGGTACGGAAGGGTCACGCTTTGCGTCTCGCCTGTCAGGTTGGCGCATAGAAATGCGGCGCAATCGGTCTTCCTGAGCAAAACCCCTTCCACTTTGAGAGGCGAACTGGAGATCACAGGCCATACGGCGCCGCCACGAAACTCACCGAAGTCCGCCAGGACGTGATACAGGGGAAAGACTGCGCCCGGCAAAGACGGGAATATTTCCGGTAGGGGCGATCCCTCCTCCGTCTCCATCACCCCGCGCCAACCGGTGGCTTCATAGTAGGTGGCGCTATGTGCGCCGCTTTCGCAGAGGTACTTGAGACTCCCGAGTGTCCAGCCCGCACCGAAGAGCGACATCTGCCGCACATCCACCTGGGACGGCAGTTCTCCAGGTAAGGGAGGTTTCTGAGATCCGGTCGCATTGGGGTTGAAACGTGGACGCAGGGTAACCGGGGATACACACACCCGTTTGCCGCCTGCGATGGCGCGCGCGCTCCGGACCGTTTCCGCTTGAGCGGCGAGATTTTCTACGAGGGATAGGTTGTCGAAGGCGTGGACCTGCGGGTTTAGCGAGTAACAGACACCGTCCAGCAGGTCGGGCGATGGTGGTCGGGTGCGATTGAGTTCGGCAAAATAGGCGTCTGTGCCACTGACGATAGGGAAGGGCAGACGTCCGGCAACAGAGAGCGCCTCGCGTACCTGTTTGAGTGTCTCGTGCGCCGTAACCATTTCTGCGTCGTGGAAGACCAGCATTCGCGCAACGCGCTTTCGCAAGCGGCTGCCCTCCGGCGTCATAAGCCTGCCAAGTTCTTTCTGAAACGTCTTGCTGCAGACATCCGTGGACCGAATGAGCGCACACTCGAGCTTCAGTGTCGGGTCGATACGCGCTGCCTGTGCTGCGGCGGCATGGAATCCTGTCAAAAAGTCGGAGTGTAATCCAGATCTTTCCTGTAGTGGCAGGTCGAAGCGAACGTGCGAAAGGTTCAAACTGGCCAAACGCCTGCACTCTTGATCGGTAAAAAGCGGGCTGTCGGCTGCCATCGCGAGACCTATGCGGGCAAGGCAGCGTACTCGCGATTTCGCAGCGATGTGAAAGCAGATGGGGCCATCGGACTTGTCGGCAGCGACTGGAGTCGGCGTACAGAGAGCGAGTGGTGGGTGCGTTTGCGGTACGATTTCGAGAGAGTGCGTGACAGACTGCCGTAGGGTGTCCCCTGGAGACAGTGTAAAGGGAAACGGCAGGCTGATCGGCCGACAATAGGTTTTGAAGGAGGCATCCGACCAGTTACGCTGATCTTCCATCTCGAAAACTTCGCCATCGAAATCGACGGCACTGTGAACTCCTGGCCGTACTTCATACGAAAGAGCGCGTATCCGGAGGAAAGGCTGATTCGGAGAGATCAGCCTTGGGAAGGTGCCTGGCTCGATCCCTCCGTCACCATGCTTCACGACACAGGGCCTGCCAACACATCCCTCTAAAGGATGAAGCACACAGAATCCGATCCGGTTGCTGCACACTGTGGTCTGCGCCCGCCCGTCCAGAACATACCGTATGGTACCGTTGACGTCTCCTGAGAGATCTCCGGTAAAAACGATTTCCTCCTCACCAGATTGGCAGCGAGCGACAAACCCAACGTGGAATCCACCGTCTGACCTCGTGATCTCTATTTCATGAATGCGCGGGGTGACAGTCTCCCAGTTGCTGTCGCGCACAGAGAAATAGATACCGCGCAGGATCTCCTGATTTTCCAGCACAACACGCCGCACGGCACCGGTTTCCGGGTCGAAGGCGAGCCGTAGCCGGCCGCAACGCAGGGGTACCCAGGCGGAAGCGGGAAGCGTCGGACCGCACAAAATCAGATCTTCAAACCGCATTGTGTTCCCCACAGCTCCTACCAGTGTCCACCAGGAAGGAGCTTCTGCTTCCCCTGTTCCAGGTGCGCGTACATAAGGCCGGCAGCTCGGTCAGCTTCTCCCAGGAAGACGGCCTCCGAAAGATCGACATGTTCTTGACAGCTCGCCTCAGACCTTTCCGGCGAGACCTGGGCCATTCTCAGGATAACCCGGTGGATCTTGTCCCGTAACTGGAGCATGGTACGGTAGATCTCCTGATTGTCCAGAAACTGACAGAAGAGCAGGTGGAACTCGGTATCCAGGACGGTGGTCTGCAAGATGTCGTTGCCCGTCGCGAGAACCTTTTGCTTCGCTAGATTCTGACGGATGCTCTGCTCCTGATCCACCGTCAGGTGACCGGCGATGCGGCGGATAATGTAAGGTTCCAGCGCCTGTCGGATTTCATAATGTTCAATAATCTCCCGTGTTCGCAATTCACGGACGGCTATCCCCTGTTGCGGGGAAATCAGGATCAGCCCTTCGCTTTCCAGGCGCTCGATGGCGGAGCGTACCGGCGTGTTTCCGATGCCGAGTTGGCGCGCCAATTTACGTTGCGAAAGAAACGGCTCCGACAGCGTCGCCGAGGCGAAAAGGAGATGCTTGATCTCCTGATAGGCTCTTTCACGGAGCATGGTCGGTGGTGAGTCCGTGTCATCAGACAGTTTTTCGATGATCGAGCGATCTGTTCTCTGCATGGATGGGTTCCTGTCGCCTTGGATTGTTGTGATATACTACCTGATATCTCAGGAAAATATCTATATCTTGCTACCGCCGCCGAATATCGGCTATAATAGAGTCCGGGCGCAACGGGAAACCCCCTGTTGCGCTTTTTGTATTGGAGGAGAGATTTCCATGCCACAGTATCAGCAACAGAAAAAGGGACAGTCGCGGGTACGCATTCTGTCCAAGGACGCCACGCGGGCCTACCTTCTGATGATGCAGAAGACCGGTGGCAAACTGCAGGTTCTGCCCAACGATGTCTATGTCATCGAGGAGAAGCTGCTGTCCGCCCTGACCGAAAACGGCATAGAGTTTGAACTGATCGAAACCAAGTAGCGAAGAGGCCGCGAGAAAGGGTGGGAGAGGGTGATGACGAAATACATATTTGTAACCGGTGGAGTGGTCAGCAGCATCGGTAAGGGAATCACAACGGCGAGTCTAGGCCGTCTGCTGCGCAATCGGGGCTTTAACGTCACCCTGCAAAAACTCGATCCCTACATCAATGTCGATGCGGGCACCATGAGTCCCTACCAGCACGGCGAGGTGTTCGTGACGGAAGATGGGGCGGAGACAGACCTCGATCTGGGCCACTACGAGCGCTTCGTGGACGTGAACCTGACCCGCCGCGCCAGCATTACGACCGGCAGCGTCTACAGCACGGTGATCGAAAAGGAGCGCCGAGGCGACTATCTGGGTATCACGGTGCAGATGATCCCGCATGTCACCAACGAGATCAAGGATCGCATCAAACTTGCGGCGAAGGGCGAGGACGGCAAACCGGACGCCGATGTGGTCATCGCCGAGGTCGGCGGCACGGTCGGAGATCTGGAGGGGCTGCCGTTCCTGGAGGCGATCCGCCAGTTCAAAAAGGATGTCGGCGCGGAGAACGTGATGTATATTCACGTCACGCTTATCCCCTACGTCGGTCCGTGGGGTGAGGTGAAGACCAAGCCGACGCAGCATAGCGTGATCAAGTTGCGTGAGATCGGCATACAGCCGGACGCACTAATCTGCCGGACCCGTCTGACCATTTCGGACGAGATGAAGCGCAAGATCTCACTTTTTTGCGATGTCGAGCCGGAAGCTGTCATCGAAGCGCAGGATGCCGAAACCATCTACGAAGTGCCGCTGCTGTTCGAGGCCGCCGGGCTCTCGGATCTGGTGGTGAAGCGGCTGGGCCTGCCGAACAACCCGCCGAATCTGACCGAGTGGCGCAAGATCGTGGATCGGCTAAAACGCCCGACCTACGAGGTCGATGTCGCGGTCGTGGGCAAATATACCGAGAACGGGGATTCCTATATCTCCATCGCGGAGTCGCTGATCCACGGAGGGATTGCCAACGACGCCCGCGTCAATCTGCGCTGGATCGACAGCGAAGAGCTGGAAAAGCAGGCCGTGGCAGACGTGCTCGGCAACATGGACGCGATACTCGTCGCACCGGGTTTCGGTGCGCGGGGCGTAGAAGGCAAAATCGCCGCCGCCCACTATGCGCGCCGACACGGTGTGCCCTTCCTGGGAGTTTGCTACGGGATGCAGATGGCGGTCATCGAATTTGCACGCCATGAGGCGGGCCTGACGGAGGCGCATACCGAAGAGGTTTGTCCGGATACGCCCCATCCGCTCATCCATATTCTGCCGGAGCAGAAAGAGATCGTGGAGAAGGGCGCGACCATGCGCCTCGGCTCCTACCGATGTCAGTTGGTGGCGGGATCGCTGGCGGAGAAACTGTACGGCGCGTCGGTCGTCTACGAGCGCCATCGCCACCGCTACGAACTGAACAACGACTATCGAGAGCAGTTGGCGAAACTCGGCCTGCTCTGTTCCGGTCTATCGCCCGACTACCGGTTGGTGGAGATTATCGAGATCCCCGCGCATCCTTATTTCATCGCTACACAGTTCCATCCGGAGTTCCGGTCGCGCCCGAACCGCGCGCATCCCCTGTTCGAAGGGCTGATCGCTGCCGCCGTGCAACGTTCGCATCGCCACTACGGAACACCGATCGGTGGGGAGCCCGCGCAGGCGGTCGTCGCCACTGGGGACGAGAAGAACGGCGACAGCAGCAAGAAATACCGGCGCGGCGGGCGTGGAGAGCTGGACGTGACAGCCGTGGAAGTCGAGATTTAGAGGCAGGCCATGATGTTTCACGGGTTTACACGCGGCAGCCGCCAGAGTCTGCAGCACCCGGCGCAGCGTAAACTGCTGCTCTTCTGGTGCTGGCTCTATATGTCGCTGGGCGTCACGTCCGCCGCGCTCGGACTCCTCGTTCTCATGGGCGGCAGTCTCTTCACCGGCGGTCGTCCCGTGCATCCCGACAGCGGCATCGTGACCATCGCGCTGATTATGATCGTGTTCGGCGTTCTCCGCATTGCGAACTCGATCTACCACATTCGCCGTCTGTCGCGGATGCGCTAACGGCAACTCAGGTGAAAACCCTGGCGCAACGATGTCGTCGCCCGATCGGGCGCCCCCTTCCTACGTAGCTTATCTTGTCCCTGAAGCCGCCGCCCCTAAAGGAGCAGCCTGCTGGGTATGTCAAGGCCCATGAATGGGCCTGTGCGGGTTGGAAGCGGGATCGATCTGTCCAGTAGAAGCGAAAATCGATCTCCACAACCTGACGGAACCACCTGGTAACACCGGACACAGCCCCATTTATGGGGCTTGCCGCCTCAGACCGCTCGTTTACGGGCGGGAAGTAAAGCGCGACGAGGAGGTTGCTCGACACGACAAATCTAAGGCACAAAATCAACCAGCGTAGAGAGGCGCATTATCCAAAATCCCCACTTCCCGGAAAGGAGTGGGGATTTTGCCGTGAGTGAGGAGAAGGTGCGCTGCCGGCCCGAAGGCGGAAGCGCCCGGTGACGGATCAGTGTTTGACGCGGTACTGAGTGATCAACTCCTGGGCAGCTTCGGCGGATTCCCAGCCATCGATGCGTACTTCCTTGTTTTCGAGGTCTTTATAGACCGCGAAGAAGTGCAGGATTTCGCGCAGGCGATGTTCGTAGACGCCTTCCAGGTTCGTGACGGTTTCGAAGCGGGGATCGTGGACAGAGACGCCAAGGATCTTGTCGTCGCGGCCTTTGTCGTCTCCCATTTTTAGGACGCCGACGGGGCGTGCCACCAGGAGGCAACCGGTAAAGGTCGGCTGTGCGGTGAGCACCAGGATGTCGAGTGGGTCGCCGTCCTCGAACATCGTGTCGCAGACGAAGCCATATTCGCAGGGGTAGTAGAGCGGCGAATAGAGAACGCGATCCAGTCGGAAGACGTTCAGATCGGGATCGTATTCGACTTTATTGCTTGTTCCTCGTGGAATCTCGACGACGACATTTACCTCTACAGGCGATTTGTCTCCAAGTGGTATCTGATTGAAATTCATACTCTGCACTCCTGAACTGCCAGAACATAGATTTTTTTGTAGCAATCGTTGACAACCCGTCCTGCCCATGATATACTTGACCGTCTGAGGTGGAACTCAGGCCTGAACTACCGTAAGGAGGACGTTACCACATGCCCTCTGGAAAAGTGAAATGGTTCAATGACGCCAAAGGTTATGGCTTCATCGAGACGAACGAGGGCAAAGATATCTTCGTTCACTATTCCGCCATCGTAAAAGAAGGGTTCAAGACCCTTGCCGAAGGCCAGGAAGTGACTTTCGAGATCGTTGAGGGAGCGAAAGGCCCCCAGGCTTCGAATGTGGCCGGACAGTAGAGTTTTTATCACCGTCGGTTGAAAATACGTATTCGCAAGCACGTTTTGCCCCTGAAGTGTTGTCCTGAACAGGTCAGGTGCACTCTTCATTTCCTTTTCTGTTCTTCTTTATCCCTTCCCGATCGCCGCCTGGCAGACAGGGTATACTCCCTTACCGGTTTCGACGCAGGACATCGCGTCGTGCCTGTTTTTTTATCGCCGCCTGTCTTCACAACAGGCGACCCGACAGGCCGGATGGCAGGATAAGAAGGCCGTTCCTATTGTACCCCACAGAGTCGCGTGGCGCGGCGGACAATCGAAAACAGGGCGCGCCAACCCGGTTTTGTCGCCCGGTGCGAGTAAAGCAAGCCGGAACTTCCTTTTCGGATGGTTCGTAGCAGAAACGAAGAGGCTTTCACGAGTCTGTCAACACGGTGGCGCGTAAGCGCCGCCTTATCCTTCTGGAGGTGAGATAACATGAGCAGTGCGATTACGGCCAGCCAATTCGAGAAGGAAGTACTTCAGTCGTCCTTACCGGTGCTGGTAGATTTCTGGGCGGAGTGGTGCGGCCCGTGCAAAATGATCGGTCCTCATGTAGAAGCAATTTCGCATGACTACGAGGGCAAAGCGGTGGTCTTCAAATGCGATGTCGATAGCGAGCAAGAGATCGCGCAGAAATACAATATTATGTCCATTCCGACGCTGCTTTTCTTCAAGGGCGGCAAGGTCGTGGATCAGGTCGTGGGAGCCGTGCCGAAGAGCACCATCTCGGCCAAGTTGGAGTCCCTCCTCTAAAGGGCATACAGCGTCGAGGGGCCGGATGCACCACGCACCCGGCCCCTCTTTTTGATTCCTGCCTGAGCTGGCAGCCGTTTGCGGTCGCCTGCGCTACTTCTCAGGCTGCGCCGCGCGCATCTCCTTCAGCAAAGGGATGGTGCGCGGATTGGCGATAAAGGCGTCCATCACATACGCATTGAAATACTGGGCTACCGTGGCTTTGTCGTTATAGCGTTTGTTGCGCTTGTAGGCGTCCGTCTCCATCTTCGCGCAGAGGGCATACTGATCAGCGTTCAGGATGGTCTTGCAGGCGTTGCTCACCGCGACAATGTTGGTCGTGTCGAGCTCCTTGCGCTTCCCGGCAACCTCCATTTGGATCGCCTTGACCCGGTCGTCGAACTCCGTGGGGATCGCCGTTCCGGCGATGGCTTTCTTCCGAGTCGCGCGAATCTCGTCCGCCATTTTCAACAGAGCCGCGCTGGTGAGAGCCGCAGACTTTTTGTCGAAATCGGTTTTGGCGGTGGTGAACATCGGAATAAGTTTGTCCATCTGCTCCGGCGTGAGCTTCAAGGGAAGCAGGATGTGCAGCGTATCGAGGTCGTCCAGCTCGAGCAGCAGATCTTCCACTGCCTTTGAAGGCTGCGTGGGGTTCGGCGGCGCCTGCGCGCGTGCCGAATGCGAACTAAGATGCAGGGCGGCTATACCGCCGCCGAGCAGCAGTAAGACCGCCGTAAGCGACGAGAGACGAGAGACAACGGGATGGTTATAAAGGAACATGGCGAACTCCATCAAGCGTAGAAAAACGGTTACGTTCTGTGTCCGAAGAAGGATGCAAGAGGTCTATTGGGCAAACCGGGGGGCAATCCCTTCCTCATTAGGCGTCGGCGCCGCGCGTTAGGTTACATCAGAGAAAATGGGAGAGGGATCCACGGGCATGGAGACACTGGCAGCATTCTTGAAAAATCGGGCTGAACGCAGTTATCGCAACCTGCAGTCGCAGATCGACGGCTTGTCTGCGACAGAAGCGCTGGAGGGCCGTGCGCCGGACTGGCCCGATCATCCCTTCGGGATCGGGCAGAACGGCTCTATCGCCGGGATCGTCTATCATGTCGCGGCCTGGAAACAGATGACACTGCCGATTTTTCAGCCGGACGGGCGTCCGTTGTCACGCGCAGAGTTCGACGCCGATACCGCCCCCGCTCTTGACGACTGGCAGGGAATCCAGGCATGGCTGAAGCAGGTCGGCATGGCTTGGAGCGCAGAGCTGGCGCTGCTCCCGGTCGAGGCTTTCGACAGACTGGTGCCGTGGGGAAGCACGAGTCAGACGGTGGCGAATATCCTGGTCGAGATGGTCGAACACGATATTCAGCACGCCTCCCAGATCGAATACCTGCGCCAGCAGTGGAAACACGCCTCTAGCCGATAACGATATTGACGAGTTTGCCGGGCACCGGGATCACTTTGCGGATCTGTTTGCCGATCAGTTCGGCCTGCACCTTGTCGCTTGCCAGCGCCAGGCGTTCGATCTCCTCCTGGGAGGTGTCGACGGCGACTTGCAGACGGTCGCGCACTTTGCCGTTGACGGAGACGACGATGGTCAGCACCTCTTCGGCGGCAGCGGCGGGATCGAAGACGGGCCATGTCTGCCGCAGCGTGAAGCCGGTTTTGCCCAGCAACTCCCAGAACTCGTCCGCCAGATGCGGCATGATCGGCGAGATCAGCAGCGTCAGCGTCTCCAGCGTTTCGGAGATCAGCAGCGTCTGTTCCGACGTGGCGTGGGTGTGTCCCAGCGCATTGCGGAAGGCGGAGAGCTCGTTGGTGAACTCCATCAGCGCGGCGACCGCCGTGTTGAACCGGAAGTTCTCGATGTCCTCGCCGACCTTGCGGATCGTCTGGTGCAGCTTGCGCCGCAGCGCCTTCCCTTCCGGCCCCCCAGAACTCTCGCCAGCGGCCAGGCTCTCTCGCCAGTCGGCGCGGTAGTGGCGCCGTAGCTCCGTCCAGAGCCGCCAGAGGCGGTTGACGAAGCGATGGGCGCCGTCGATCCCCTTGTCGGACCACTGCACGGTGTCCTCGAACGGCGCGACGAACAGCGAGTAGAGCCGCAGGCTGTCCGCGCCGTACTGCTCCGCCATCTCGTCGGGCGTGACGACATTGCCCATGCTCTTGCTCATCTTGACCCACCGATAGACCCATTCGGAGGCGTGGACGCCCGCGCGCTCTTCCGGCTTGAGCACCTTCCAGTTCTCGACCGGCGCGTCGGCGTCGGACTCGTCGCCCTGGACCTCTTCGTCCTGCTTCAGTTCGCGCCCCGGCGTCCAGGCCAGCAGCATGCCCTGGTTGCGATAGCGCTGGAACGGTTCCTCGAACGCGATCAGGCCCGCGTCGTACATCACCTTCGTCCAGAACCGGGCGTAGAGCAGATGCATGACGGCATGCTCCGTGCCACCCACATACAGGTCTACAGGCAGCCAGTAGTCGGCGGCCTCGCGGCTGAACGCGGCGTTCTCGTTGTGCGGATCGCTGAAACGCAGGAAGTACCAGGACGAACAGGCGAACCCGCCCATCGTATCGGTTTCCCGCTTCGCGGCGGCCCCGCACTGCGGACAGGTGGTGTTGACGAAGTCGGCAATGGCGGCGAGAGGGGATTCACCGGTCCCGGTCGGCTCGTAGCGGTCGACGTCCGGCAGCAGCACCGGCAGTTGGTCTTCCGGCACGGGGACAATGCCGCAGGTCGTGCAGTGAATAATGGGGATCGGCGCCCCCCAGTAACGCTGGCGGGAGATCAGCCAGTCGCGCAGGCGGAAATTGATGACTCCCTTGCCGAAGCCCTGCTCCTCCATCCAAACGATGACCCTGCGCACCGTCTCTTTGTTGTTCGGAGCACCGACGAACGGCCCGAGCGCCATCGCGCCGCCCTGCGCGGTCGCCTCGGTCATCGCCTCCGGCGTTTCGTCCTCGCGCTGTTTGTAGACCAGTCGGATCGGGACGTTGTATTTGCGGGCGAACTCGAAGTCGCGCTGATCGTGCGCCGGGACCGCCATGATCGCGCCGGTGCCGTAGCCCATCAGCACATAGTCGGCGATATAGATCGGAATGTTCTCACCGTTGACCGGGTTGACCGCGTAAGCGCCGGTAAAGACGCCGGTCTTCGTGCGCTCGGTGCTCTGGCGGTCGATCTCGGTGAGGCGTTGCGCCCGCTCCCGGTACTCCTCGATTTCACTCTGCTGTTCCGGCGTCGTAAGGGCGCCGACCAGCGGATGCTCGGGAGCCAGCACCATGAACGTCGCGCCCCAGAGGGTGTCCGGCCGCGTGGTGAAGACATGCAGCTCCTCGGTGCTGCCGGAGACTCTGAAAACGACATCCGCGCCTTCGCTGCGCCCGATCCAGTTGGTCTGGAGCATCTTGACGCCTTCCGGCCACTGAATGGTGTCGAGGTCGCTAATCAACCGTTCGGCATAGTCGGTGATCTTGAAGAACCACTGCGGCATGGGGCGCTTCTCGACCAGCGTACCGCACCGCCAGCAGCGACCGTTGACGACCTCTTCGTTCGCGAGGCCGGTCTTATCCATCGGGCACCAGTTGATCGGCATGTTGGCACGATAGGCCAGCCCGCGCTGATGCAGCAGCAGGAAGAACCACTGTGTCCATTTGTAGTAGCTCGGTGCGCTGGAGTTGATCTCCCGCGACCAGTCGTAAGAGATACCGACCAGTTTGAGCTGCCGACGATAGTTCTCAGCGTATTCGGGGACCAGTTCGCGTGGATTGCGGCCGCGCTTGATCGCCTCGTTTTCCGCTGGCTGACCGAAGGCGTCCCAGCCCATCGGCTGGAGCACGTTGTAGCCCTGCATACTCTTGAGGCGGCAGACGACATCCGGAGGAATATAGTTCTTGCAGTGGCCGACGCTGAGCCCCGCTCCGCTCGGATAGGGGAACATGACGAGGCCATAGAACTTCGGCTTATCCGAGGTAAGATGCACCCGGAAAAGGTCGGCCTGTTCCCAGTGCTGCTGCCACTTCTTTTCGATATAACGGAATTCGTAGCGGTTTTCGGTTCGGTCGTCGGTCATTATCAACACCCCTTCGCGTGGAGTTCGGAGTTCAGCGAAACAAAAAACCCGGCTGCCGCCGTTGCGGTCGCCAGGTCGGAAAGTTCAGGTTACTATTATACGCGGTCACCGCCATTTCGTCAACTGTTGTTCGCGGACATTGCCGGTTCGTTTTCTGTTTTTCGGGTACTATAACCGGGGTTAGACCAGCAAAAAACGCGATGGAGCGCAATCCTTCGCGCGTTCGACGTCAAACAAACTGTGATCTGTATTCCGAAATGAGTTCTGGTACTAGGGCGGTACCGAGAGAGAGGATAGTTGGGATGGAGAAAGCAACGTGCGCGCCGGAGCAGACGACTCAGCGCGTTGTCATAACGGGGATCGGTGGGGTCACGGCGCAGGGACCGAATATCGAGACGATCTGGAAGGCGTGCCTCTCCGGATGTTCCGGGGTGTCACCGATCACACGGTTCGATGTCTCCGCCTATCCGACGCGCATCGCCGCCGAGATCAAAGACTGGGATCCGTCGCCCTGGATGGACAAAAAAGAGATCCGCCGCATGGACCGCTTCGTGCAGTTTGCGGTGGCGGGGGCGCAGATGGCTCTGGACGACAGCGGCCTGAAAGTGGACGACAGCAACCGGGACCGCATCGGAGTGCAGATCGGCTCCGGGATCGGGGGACTGGCGACCCTGGAGGAGCAGCACCGAGTGCTGCTAGAGAAGGGGCCGGGGCGCGTCAGTCCGTTCCTGATTCCCGGCATGATCCCGGACATGGGCGCGGGGTTCGTCTCGATCGTGCTGGGGATGCGCGGTCCGAACTCCTGCGTGGTTTCGGCCTGCGCGACGGGCGGCAATAATATAGGAGATGCCTACCATGTCATTCGGCGCGGCGACGCCGACGCCATGATGGCGGGCGGCACGGAGGCGGCGATCACGCCGCTGGCGATGGCAGGCTTCTGCGCGGCACGCGCGATGACGACCCGCAATGAAGACCCGGAAGCGGCCAGCCGACCCTTCGATAAAGACCGCGACGGGTTCGTCATGGCCGAAGGCAGCGCCATGCTGCTGCTGGAGTCGCTGGAGTCGGCGCAGGCACGAGGGGCGCACATCTATGCGGAGATCGTTGGTTACGGCTGCGCGGCCGACGCCTACCATGTGACCGCACCCGCACCGGGTGGCGAAGGCGCGACCCGCTCCATGCGCGAGGCGCTGCGCACCGCCGGTCTGAAGCCGTCCGACGTGGACTATGTCAATGCGCACGGCACCTCGACCCTCTATAACGACCGCAATGAGACGGCGGCGATCAAAGCGGCCCTCGGGGACGATGCCTATCGTGTTGCGGTCAGCTCCACCAAATCCATGACCGGGCATCTGAACGCCGCCGCCGGAGCGGTCGAAGCCATTTTCTGCGCCCTCGCCATGCGCGACAGCCTGATTCCGCCTACCATCAACTACTCCACCCCCGATCCGGAGTGCGACCTCGACTATGTGCCGAATGTGGCGCGCAAATCCGAGGTGCGCGTCGCCATGTCCAACTCGTTCGGGTTTGGCGGGCACAATGTCACCGTTCTCCTGAAAAAGTTCGAGGCCTGACAGTAGAGGCGGTGCCCTGCGTTGAAAAGCCTCCTCCGGCTCCCTTGTGCCATCAGGACAATCCAGGTATAATCCCTCCCACGGCAAGGGAGGGATAGACGGGTGAAACAGTTGCGTTATGTGCTGGTCGCAGGGTTGTTGTTTCTGGTCGCGTCAATCGGTAAGGCGGACAACGTCACGCGGCAGAATTTTACCGGGCGAAACGGCGCCGTCGGCTACACGCTGTCGAACGAGGGAGCGGGCAAGCCGCCGAGGGTTGTGCCGGGTGGGCTGCGCCTGCTGGATGGAGAGCCGAATCAGCGCACCGCTGTTCTCCTGGACCGCACCGCCTCCGGCCTCTACAGGCATGTCGAGGCAAACTGGGAGATGACGATTGGGATAGGAGGGGACACGGCCGCCTTCGTCTTGCTCAATACCGCGAGCGAACACGCCCAGGGCTCCTCGACCACACCGATTCCCTGGCAGGAACCCCGCCTCAAAAACACGTTTGCGGTTCTCTTCGATATCCACAGTCCCCCCTCGACCGATCCCTTCAACAAAGACGGCAACATCTACGACCGCCCGCAGCGTGAGATCGCGCTCTATTGGGATGGAGTCGAAATCGTGCGACGCCTGTCGCCAGTCGAATTCCGGACGGGCCGACCGCTCGCCGTGCGGACGGAACTGGAGTATGTCTGCGGCGGCGCGGAGGTCACCCTGAATGTGGCGGGGACCGACGTCTATTCGCACACCTTCGTCCCCGGCATGCGGCCCTATGAGAGCCGCGCCGCCTTCGGAGGCACGAGTTCCAAGGCCACGACCACCCTTGACATTGGGAAGGTCGTCCTCACCTCCCGCAGCCACATCGGCGCTCCGAAACCGCCTGTTACGGTCGCCGCGATCAACGGTCTGCCGCTCGACTCCAAACATACCAGCCAGTCCAGCCTCGTTGCGTTCCCGGAGAAGACCGACGCCTTTGGCCGGATACTCTGCACCCTGACTCTCGACAAACCCGATAGCGGCCCCTTTGATCCGTGGGATCGTGCTGCAGCGGTCTATCTCTACGACGAGGCCGGACAGAAGTTCGAGATCCTGCGCTTCATTACGCCTTATCATCGCGGTTATGTCTGGCAGGTCGATGTCAGCGACTACCGCCCGCTGCTGCACGGTAAAAAGAAGGTGGAAGCCTGGTGCGTGACCTACGCCAACGGCTGGAAGACCTCCGTGCGCTTCGACTTCTATCCCGGTAAGACGGATCGCAAAGCGGTACGCGTGGTCAGTCTCTGGGCAGGCTCACCGGAGATAGGCAACCCCGCTAAGCCGATCTCGGCTTTCTTTACCCCGAAGATCGTCGCTATCGATCCAAAAACCGACTATGCGAAGCTTCGCTTTACCGTCACCGGCCACGGAATGTCGCCCAATAGCGACAATGCCGCCGAGTTCATGCCGAGCAAACGCACCGTCACGGTCGGCGGTCGCAGCTTCGAAAACCTGCTCTGGAAAGACGACAACTACCTCAATCCCTGCCGACCGCAGGGCGGCACCTGGAAGTACGACCGGGCGGGGTGGGCTCCCGGCGACGTGGTGCGTCCCTGGGATATCGACATCACCGGTCTGATCCCCGCAGGACAGTCCGGCGCGGTGAGCTACGATGTCGCGCCCTACGTGAACGCGGAGCGCGGCGAGACCAATCCGCCGTCCCACTGGGTCGAATCCCAGTTGATTCTCTATAAACGCTCGCGTTGATAAGCGGACCCGACTGGTGAGGCAGGAACGGGGCCCGCCAAAATTCCCCTTGACA
The DNA here is from genome assembly GCA_038217285.1 of Chthonomonadales bacterium. GTDB lineage: Bacteria > Armatimonadota > Chthonomonadetes > Chthonomonadales > Chthonomonadaceae > JANXLO01. The sequence goes on along the minus strand of JBBQPO010000145.1, from coordinate 462 downwards.
GATAGGCCGCATCAGAGTATAATTCTGTTCGTCGATCCACTCGGAAAGACCCGGTGACCGGTTGGCCTGAATTGGGGGTGTAGCTCAGTGGTTAGAGTGCCTGCCTGTCACGCAGGAAGCCGCGAGTTCAAGTCTCGTCATCCCCGTTACTGATAGTTGTTGACTTATGGCGGCACTTAGAGTATCAAATTCTAAGTGCCGTCATTCTGTTTTAGAGTGCCTGCTTCAACCCCCGCCTCTCCTGTAAATAGTCTCTGGCCTAGGCAATCCTACGTTTTGTATAAGGAGGTGCTTCGTGACACTGAAAACGCATTCTCTCATCAATACCTTCGCCAATCCTGACGCAATATCATGCGCCTCCCAGTCTCGATTCCGATAGGTAGGACGGTCGCACACCCCGAATTAGGCCGACATTTTCAGTTCGGCGACCGCTGCGGAGCGTTTATGGATGCAACCGAGCCG
>JBBQPO010000144.1:0-15503 GCA_038217285.1 Chthonomonadales bacterium | reverse complement strand
AGGAATGGGCCGAAAACACTTCGCTAGCCTGGAACCTAAACGTGAAGCCTGCCTGTCGGGTATCATTAAGCCACGGTGCGTCTGCATTTACGGAGAGTGCGTCGAACGATCGGTTAGAACAAATTCAACGATAGGAGGATGCAAGGAGAGGTCGTCCTCTTGCCGATAGCCGCGCGTCGTTTCGATAGAATTATCTCGCGAGGCGGAGGCACGAAGATCCTTGCAGCATTTCAATAATGAACACAAACGAATCCGCCAAGACAGCGGAGATTGAAAGCCGGTTTAAGGAGCTTTTCGGCATGGAGCCGACCATACTGGTGCGCGCGCCGGGGCGCGTCAACCTGATTGGCGAACATACGGACTATAACGACGGCTTCGTCTTCCCAGCCGCCATCGACCGCGATGTCCTGATCGCCGCCGCGCCACGTAACGACCGGCAGGTGCGGGCCTGCGCACTGAATTTCAATCAGTCCTCCACCTTCACGCTCGACGATGTGCAGCCCGCGACCGAAGGTCGCGAGCGCTGGAGCAACTATCTGCGGGCCATGGCCTGGGTGCTGCACGCCGAAGGGCTGGGAACACAGGGCATGAACTGTGTGACGCTCGGAGACGTGCCACTGGGGGCGGGCCTCTCCTCTTCGGCAGCGATGCTGGTGGCGGGCGGGCTGGCCTTCGCAGCAGGCGCGGGGCTGGAGTTGGAGCCGGTACGGCTGGCACTTCTGGCGCAGCGGGCCGAGCGGGAGTTCGTGGGCGTGAACGTCGGGATCATGGATCAGTTTATCTCCGCTCTGGGCCGGAAAGACCATGCGCTGCTGATCGATACCCGCTCCCTCACGTATGAAGCGGTTCCCCTGCCGCAGTCCGGGGTCGCCATCGTCATCGCCGACACCAACAAGAAGCGCGGCCTGGTCGACTCCGAGTACAACACGCGCCGTGCCGAGTGCGAGCGCGCCGTGGAGATCCTCAAAGAGTTTCTGCCGGAGATCAAGGCGCTGCGTGATGTGACGCTGGAAGATTTCGAACGCTTTGCCGACAGGCTGCCGGAAGTGACGCGCCGCCGCGCCCGCCATGTCGTGACGGAGGACGCCCGCACCCTGGAGGGAGTCGCCGCCCTGAAAGCCGGAGACATCACCCGTTTCGGGGAGCTGATGAACGCCTCCCATACCAGCCTGCAGGTCGACTATGAGGTGAGCTGCAAAGAGCTGGACGCACTGGCTGAGGCGGCGCGATCCGTGGAAGGCGTCTATGGAGCGCGTATGACCGGCGCAGGCTTCGGCGGCTGTACCGTCAGTCTCGTCGCGACGGAGGCCGTGGAGAGGTTCCAGCACGAAGTCCCGGAACGCTATCGCCAGGCCACCGGCCTCACCACGACGATCATCGTCACCACGGCTGCGCAGGGCGCGCAACGCCTCAAATAAGAGCCTTCCCATCCCTAATCGACGATTGACAGAGGGCGGGAAAGTCGCTACAATGAGAGCGACGACCGCACACCGCATTTTCACCAAAGGACAAGCCATTATCGTGTCAAAACAGGCCCTTATCGACCATGTCATGGATCAGCGTCGTTTCGCGGTGACCGGAGTCTCCCGCGACCCCGAAAAGTATGGGTATAAGGTCTACCGCGCCCTGAAACTGGCGGGCTATACCGTCTTCGCCGTGAACCCGAATGCGGAGACAATCGACGACGAGCCCTGCTATCCCACGCTCGACAACGTTCCCGGTCCCCTCGACTGCGTGGTGACCGTGACGCCGCCGCAGATCACCGAGGAGACGATCCGAACGGCCGCGCATCTGAAGATTCCCTATATCTGGATGCAGCCGGGGTCCGATTCGACCGCCGCTTACAATCTCGCCAGCTCTCTCTCCCTGCAGGTCGTGGCAGGAGGAGCCTGCATCCTGGTCGCCCTGGCGCTGCGGCGGGAACACAGCGGTGCGACGGTCTGAGGGCGGCGCAAGCCGCGCCGGAAAGAGCGGTTCCGCTGCGCCGGGTGCGAAACCACAGACAACAGGCGCCGCCTTCGCGCTGCTGCGGATCTTCGTCGGACTGATGTTTCTGGTGTCCGGCATGGAGAAATGGTCCTGGATCGGGGCGCACCAACTGGCGATGGCCGCCACGCGAATCGCCGAATCGCAGCGGGGGACGGCGCTGCAGGGTTTCAGCAACTTCCTGACACAGACCGTCGTGCCGCATAACGCGCTGTTCACCGCGCTTATCGTTCTTGGCGAGATCGTGGTCGGTCTGCTCCTCACGCTGGGGCTGTTCAGCCGGGGCGCTGCGCTCTACGCGCTGGGCCTGAACCTCGCCTATCTGCTTGGCTACTGGCAGCAGGGCGCACAGTGGCAGATGCTCAACGAGGCGTTCCTGATGCTGGAGGTGGCGTTCCTCATGGTCGGCCCGGGCCGCACGTTCGGCCTGGACGCCCGCCTCGCTCGCAAGTATCCCGGATCGATCCTCTGGTAGCCGCGAAGCCGTCACTATTTTCTATTCGAGAGCCGAGGGAGGTTCGAGGGTGGCTGAATCGGTACCGCAGCAACGACCACCGGAGACGCCGGAGACGATTCAGGACACTCCGGCCTCGTCCGGGAAGCGCGTCAGCGCACTGTCCTGGCCGGGACTGCTGATTGGGCTGCTCTGCGTGGTCGTGACCTGTGTGGTGGTCTGCTATGCGGAGCTTGTCGTCGGCAAGATACAGATCGGGTTTTTGCAACTGCCGCCTGCCGTGGTCGGCATGTTGGTGCTGCTGCTCGGGGCGCAGGCGGCGCTCCGGAGGCTCTCGCCACGGCTGCGCTTACAGCCGCATGAACTGTTCACGATCTATATCATGATGCTGTTCGCCTCGATGGTCTCCTCACGCGGGCTGCTGCAGAAACTGATCCCCCTGCTCGTCGTTCCCAACTACAACGCCGTTCCCGAAAATCACTGGCAGGAGCTGTTCACGAAGTTTATCCCGCAGTGGGCGGTGCCCTGGGACGTCCATGGCCCGGCCAAACAGTTCGTCTCGACCGCCTTTTTCGAGGCGCTGCGGCCCGGAGAACGTCTTCCCTGGCAGGCCTGGATCGTGCCGCTGGCGGCGTGGGGCGTCTTTGTCGCGCTGATCTTCTCGGCCTATCTCTGCCTGGCCGTGATACTGCGGCGGCAGTGGGTAGACAACGAGAAGCTCTCCTTTCCCCTCGTGCAGTTGCCGCTGGAGATGATACGCGGGGACGCGACGGGGCCGGGCATGGCGCAGACGAGCGGCTTCCTCAAAAACGGTCTCACCTGGATCGGATTCGGGATCGCCGCGTTCGTCTTCGGCTTCAAAGGTCTGCATCAGTACTATCCCTCGATTCCCGACATCATCACCGACGTCGACCTCAACGCCTTCTTCACACAGCCGCCCTACAGTCAGATGGGCTTCTTCCATATCTATCTGTCGTTCGCGGCGATAGGCTTCTTCTATCTGCTGCCGACGGATCTGCTGTTTTCGCTCTGGTTTTTCTTTCTGTTCGTGAAGATGGAGGAGGTGGGCGCGGCGGGAATGGGGTACGAACCGGAGACGATGCCGATGTACGGCTGCAAGCTGTTCGTCGGGTATCAGATCATCGGCTGTTATCTCGTGCTGGTGGGCTATATGCTCTATGCGGCCCGGCCGCATCTGCGGCGGGTCTGGGCGGCGGCGACCCGCTTTCGGCGGCAGCCGCTGCTGCCGGAGGAGGACGACGAGGTGCTGTCGTACCGAACGGCCTTCTGGGGGCTGGTCGCGTGCGTAGCGCTGTCGGGGGGCTGGCTCTGGATGTTCGGGATGTCCTACTGGCTCGCGCTGTTCGAGCTGGTCGTCCTGCTGTTCGTCGTGGCGCTGGTGATGGCGCGCAGCGTAAGCGAGTCGGGTATGCTGATGACCGAGACGTCGTTCCGGCCCATAGATATCTACCGCATGATCGGCGACCCGCGCAACCTCGGCAACGCCAACCTGACGGCGCTGGCCTTCCTGGACGGCCTCTGGATGCGCGATCAACGCGGCCTCATCCTGACCGGATTTCTCGACTCCATGAAGTTCGCGGACGGGGTACGGGTAAAACGGCGGTCGCTGGTCGGGGTGTTCGGGCTTGCGCTGACGGTCGCGCTCGGCGTCGCGGGCTATCTGCATATCTCGCTGCCCTACAAGCTCGGCGCGGTGCAGATGTACGGCTATGTCTATCAGGGCAATCCGGTCTGGGCATTCCAGAATGCGGCGACGGTCCTGAACCGGTCGCAGGGGCCGTTACCGTTCGTCGGGACGCTCAACTTCATCATCGGCGTGGTCGTCACCGTTCTGATCACGACTCTGCGCACCCGTCTGCTCTGGTTTCCTCTGCATCCGCTCGGCTATGCGCTGTCGGGAACCTGGACGATGATGGTCTTCTGGTTCCCCTGTTTCGTGGCCTGGCTGCTCAAAGTTCTCATTCTGCGCTATGGCGGGATGCGGCTCTACTCTCGCGCCCGCCCGCTCTTTCTGGGCATGGTGCTGGGCGAGTTCACCACGGCTATCCTGTTCACGCTGCCCGCCCTCTACGACCGCTTCACACCCACGCCCTCGTTCCCCTGGCCATAGCTCGACCGCGGCTCACAGGGAACCGTCCTCCAATTTCTCCGCACTAACGAAGCAGGCCAGAGGAGCCGGAATCGCTGCTTATACTGAAATCCTTTTTGAGACGGTACTTGTCGCAGACATCGGCGAGGGCGCTGTCCGCCGCTTCAATCGAAGCGTCTACGTCAGCCGAGCTTTTCCCCTGCATCTGCGTCAGGTCGTGCAGCACACTGCTCGGATCAGTCTGGACATGGGAGATGGCGTCGTTGACCGCGAACAGGGAGGCCTGTATCTTGCCGAGTTGATCGAGGAACTTGTTGCGCAGATCGACACAGGCGGACGGCGGCTGTCTGCCATTGAACTCCTGCGTCAGCGCGTTCCAGTCCGACGAATTTTTTTGCATGGTCGTTTTCATGTTTTTGAACGCGTCGGTGTAGTCCTTCTCTTCGATCGTTGCGGAGAGACCTTTCACCTGTGTCAGCATCAGAAGGGCATCGCCGAGTTGGGCACGCATAAGCACCTGCTTTTTCTGCTCGATGCGCTTGACGAATTTGAGGTAGTCGTCGATATCCGCCGGAAAAGGCTGAGTCGTGTCGGGCTGCTGAACCACCCCGTTAGGGTGTGCTTCTGCGGGAGCCTGGACGGTCGTATTGGGATTCGCCTCGGCCGGTTTCTGAACGAGACCGCCGGGGCCGGAGTTGGCGGGAGCGGTGACCAGTTTGCCGTTGTCGCTCCTGGCAGCCTTCTGCACCATCAGCATCGCGCCCAGGCTCATCACGGCCAGCAGCAGCACGATCACGATGATCAGCATCGGATTGCGATTCGATTTGGGTTGAGCGAACGGCACGGCGGGAGCGGTGGGGCGGACGGGGCCGGTCATGGAAGGCGCGCTGCCACGCACGGGCGTGCCACAGCGCAGGCAGAATTGAGATTGTGCGGGTATCTCCGCAGAACAGCGACTACATTTCATCAGCGCACCTCCCCCTCATTAGACCGCTTCCGAGCCGTAAGTGTTCACGGTCGTTCGCCGAAGCCCGACTGTTTGCATCATACCATTAAGGGTCCAAGGAGTCAAGGCTGAAAGATCCGTTTAGCAAAGCGCGTACTCGCTTCGATAACGATCTGTGAAAAAAGACGCGATAGGGTGAAACCAAAGGCTGTCGGTTTCTGTCTAATAGAGTGTAAGCGCAAACGGAGCCAAAAACCTCCGTGAAGAAGTTCCTGATAATATCGTTTCGTATTGCCGATGCCGGGGCTAACTTTTTAACCGGTCTCATCTTTCGGGAGAACCATTGCACGCAATGACAGGCCAATACACAGGAGTTTGCTTTTCCGGCAAGGCCCCGGGAGGGTTGCAACATAGGTAACGATGTGTCCACATTCGGACACGTCGCCAGCCCTTGCGACGCCCTCTTGAGTTGCCCCGCCGGAAGCCAATCTCCGGGCGGGATTTTTTATGAGTGAAAGCGGAAACAGACTCGTGTTTGCTCGCAAACACGCAAAAGCGCCTTCCGTTTTCGCGGGAACCAGCGGAGTGACAGAGTGTACGACAAAGGAGCGCACCGTGACGCAGTCACGATAGCCACCAAACGGAGTTTTAGCATAAGCAAGCCTCTTCCCGACGAGAGGATGCAGGAGAGCCTTCGCACTGTTGCGGTAAAGGCCAGAGAAAGGACCAGGATGGACAGCACAATGACTACTACGATGAACACAAACTTGCAGGAGACGAAAACACCGCGCCGTGAAATGTCCCATCGACTTCCCCGCCTAAGGGCGGAAGAGCAGGCGCGGGATGCGGCGCTGGAGCGGCTGCTCGCACTGCTCGCAGCGGGGGCACCCGACGCCCAGACCCCGCACTCTCCCGAAACCGAAGCCGCACCGGACACACTGGCGCAACTGGCCCGTCTGCGAGCGGCACACGCCACCTATTCGCTGGAAACGACCGGCGGTATGGAGCGTGTCGGCACAGGCGCATGGATGCGCCGAGCCTCCCGGCGCACCACCAAAAACTGACGACGAAGCGGGGAGCCATTTGGCTCCCCGATCTTCTTGACCGGAATTGGCACGGCATTAGGCGGCCGTCATAGAGGCCAGTGTCGTGCAGAAGCGGTCGATCTCTTCTTCGGTATTGTAGTAATGGACGGAGGCGCGGGCCAGCCGGGTGAGGTGGCGAGCTTCCATGTCGAGGCGCGTGCCGCCGGGATTGGACGTCCAGATATGGATGCTCTGGTCGGCGAGACGGGTGCGGAGATCCCAGGGATCGTGTCTGTCCACGGTGAAGGTGACTATACCGCACTGCTCCTTCCCCAGATCGTGTACGGTGACGCCCGGCAGTGCCGTGAGTCGTGCTCGCAGGGTTGTGGCCAGGACGCGGATGCGGTCCTGGATCGCGTCGAGACCCCAGTGCAGTGCGTAGTCTACGGCGACTCCCAGACCGATTTTAGCCGCGAAGTTGGCCTCGAACGCTTCGAAACGCCGCGCGTCCGGTTGCAGACGGTAGGCGTCGCGAGAGACCCACTCTGCAGCGGCCATATCCAGGAACGGCGGCTCCAACCTCTCTAGCGCAGACTCACGCACGTAGAGAAAGCCGGTCCCGCGTGGGCCGCGCAGGAACTTCCGTCCGGTCGCGGAGAGAAAATCGCAGCCGATCTGCTCAACATCGAGCGGCATCTGGCCCGCCGACTGACAGGCGTCCAGCAGGTAGAGAATACCGGCCTGCCGCGCGATCTTTCCTACCTCCGCCGCAGGATTGACCAGGCCGCCATTGGTGGGAATGTGCGTCAGCGCGATCAGCTTGACCCGCTCATCCAGCATCCCCCGCAACGCCTCGACACAGATCTGCCCGGTTTCGTCGCTCGGCACGACCTCGATGACCGCCCCTGTCTGCCGCGCCCTCTGCAGCATCGCGATCCAGTTGCTGCCATACTCCATCCGGCCCGTCAGAATGCGGTCGCCCGGCCGCAGGGGAATCCCGTAGAAAGCCATGTCCCACGCGCGGGTCGCACTTTCGGCATAAGCGATCTCCTCCCGGCGGCAGTGGAGCATCGTTGCCAGCGCGGTATAGGTGTTACTTATCGCCTCCTCACGCTCCAACTCCACCTCATAGCCGCCGAGTTCTGACTCCCTTCGCAGATAGTCGACCATCGTCTCCGTGACCGTCTGAGGCGGTAAAGACGCTCCGGCGTTGTTGAAATGCAGTACCTGCGCACAGCCCGGAGTCTCCCGTCGAGCGCGCTCTACATCAATCGGCGTCATACCCACTCTCTTTCTCTTTATGAGCCGCACTAGGCGTGGCGTGGGACGAAGCGGCGGAGAATCTTGCGCAGCGGGCTGATCTCGTCCATGCGGAGCAGTAGCGCGAACGCAAGATAGATCGCCAGACCGACCGCAGAGCAGAGTAGCAAGGCCTGCAAGGCGTGCGGGAGGGCGTGGGCAGTATGGAAAGCAGTCACGCCCTCCGCCGCTGCCCTCTGGGCCGCCAGCACATCCTGATAGTTGGATGTCTTCAGGTAGAGCCAGCGGCAGACCACGCCCATGAAGGCGGAGGCGAAGCCGATCTTCAGGACGGAGGCCAGCAGCTTCCCGCCCTCGATCCCCCGCAGACGGCGGCGCAACAGGAACAACAGCGTGAACATATTGACGGTGGCCGCGATGGAGGTGGCGAGTGCGAGGCCGCGATAGCCCAGCCAGAAGAGCAGTGGAGGGTTGAGCGGGACGAAGATCAGGAACGTCACCAGCGTCCCAACGATCACCGGCGTTTTGGTATCTTTCATCGAGTAGAAGGCGCGTGAGATGAGCGCCTGCGCCGACCAGGCCATGATGCCGATGGAATAGAAGCTCAGCGCGGTCGCCGCCGTGATCGAGTCGGCGGTATGGTATCGTCCGCCCTGCAGCGCCAACTGCACGAGGGGCACCGCGAGCACGATCATCAACACCGAGCAGGGAACCGTCAGAAACAGGATGAAACGCAGCCCGAAGTTCGTGGTGCGCCGAATCGCCGCCATATCTTTTTTGACGAACTGCGCTGCCAGAGTGGGCAGGATCGCGATAGAGACCGCCTGCCCGAAGACCCCGAGCGGAACCTGCATCAACTGATTGGCGCGGTTCAGCGCCGACATCGTGCCTTTGTCGAGGTAAGAGGCGTAGTAGCGATTCATCAGCGCACTCACTTGCGGCAGCGCGACGCCCAGAATGATCGGCAGCATCATGTACCACACCTGGAGCGCGCCCTCTTTCACTCCCGGCTCCTTGAGCATCGTTCGCAGGCTCTCCGGCGCCCAGTAGCCGCCCATGCGTTTTATGAAATACCACTGCAGAAGCAGGTTGCCCAGCAGCGCCCCACCGACCGCTCCCCAGCACAACCCGGCGATCTCGCTGCCCGCCGGCATGAACTTCGTCAGTACCACCCCGCCGAAAATGATGCCGAGGTTGTAGATCAGCGGCCCGTAGGCCTGCCCACGCATATTGTTGCGGGTCTGGAGGACGCCCATCATCAGCCCCCCGAGGAAGAAACAGATCTGGGCCGGGAGCAGAATCCGCGTCAATCCTACGCACCGCACGACCTCTTCTTCGGTGAAACCGGGGTTGGTACGGCGGATCAGGGCGGAGGTGAACACCTCCCCGACCAGAATCAGGCCCGCAACGATGAGGGTGGTGAAGATACAGACGACCTTGAAGATACGCCAGGCTTCCTGCTTACGACCCTCGTTCATATACTGTGTGAAGGTCGGGATAATGGCGGTCGAGAGGCCGCCACCGGCGATGAGGAAGAAGATAAGGTCGGGAACGGTGAAGGCTGCCGTATAGATGTCGGTTTCGACGCCCTGTCCAAAACGTGTGGAGATCACATGCTCGCGCACGAGGCCGAGCACCCGACTGAGCAGCACCGCGACCATGAGAAAGCCGGACGCCCCCGCGATCCGTCGCTGCGCCTTACTCTGTCCGCCTTTGTCCCCATCATCTCCGTCACCGAAGCCCGCTTCCGGCACGGGATTATCTGTTGTTGCCATGATGTGCATTATACCCCGAACCCGAAGAGCCTCCTCCCTGCCACACAGCAAAGACAGAATCACATGTACTCCCGCAGGAAAGAAGCGCAAGCCTGCATAAGATAGGCTCATTACGCCTTACAGAGAGGGAGGAGAGGTCGCGTGGCACAGCAAAAAATCTGCATCGCCGTGGTCGGGCTGCATTTCGGCGCGGAGTTTGTCCCTATCTACCAGCGGCATCCGGAGGTAGGCGAAGTTGTCCTGTGCGATCTGGATACGCGGCGTCTGCAAGAGGTTGGCGATCGGTTCGGTGTCGTCCGCCGGTTTACCGATTTCGAAACGCTGTTAGGCACGCCGGATATCGATGCCGTGCATCTGCTGACGCCGTTTCTGCTGCATGCCGCGCAGACGCTGCGCGTGCTGGAAGCAGGCAAGCACTGTGCCTCGGCGGTCTGCATGGGTTCGACCCTCGACGAGCTACGGCGCATCGTCGCCGCGCAACGAACGGCTGGCAAGAACTATATGATGATGGAGACAGTCGTCTATTCCCGCGAGTTTCTCTTCGTCAAAGATCTCTACGACCGGGGCGAGTTGGGGGATCTGACATTTCTGCGCGGCGTCTATTTTCAGGATGTCGAAGGCTATCCGGACTACTGGAAGAGCGTTCCTCCGATGCACTATGCGACCCACGCCGTCGCGCCGCTGCTGGCGCTGACCGGCACCCGCGCGACGCAGGTCAACTGCCTCGGCTCCGGCCGACTGTCGCCACGTCTGCAGCAGCCGAACGCCAACCCTTTCCGCCTGGAGACCGGTCTGTTTCGGCTCGAAAACACCGATGCCGCCGCCGAGGTGACACGCTCCTGGTTTGAGACGGCCCGGCCCTACATCGAGAGCTTCAATGTCTACGGCTCGAAAAAGAGCTTCGAGTGGAATCAACTGCGCGACGAGAAGCCGGCGCTGTTCACCCTGAGCGACCAGGTCACGCCTTACGGTCGGCCCGTCTCGGTGGAACGCGTGGATATTCCCGACTACGCCGACCGTCTGCCGGAGTCGATCCGCGCGTTCACACGCTTCGAGACCGACGGCGCACATGGCGGCTCGCATCCCCATCTGGCCCATGAGTTCGTCCGCAGCATCGTCGAGGAGCGTCCTCCCGCCATCGACGCCGTGACGGCGGCGAACTGGACCGCTCCCGGCATCTGCGCCCACGAATCGGCCCTGCGGGAGGGCGAGACCGTTACGATCCCCACTTTCTCCTGACGAGGAGATCTCCAGTGGAAACGGTGTTCGCTCGCCTGCGTTCCCTGTTAGGCTACGGGCGCTGGATGCTGCGGGGCTTGTCACCCCTGGACCCTCGTTTGCGGACGGCATCCCGGCGGACGAAATCGGCGGCAGGAAAAGTGCCGCGTGAGGGCGAAGAGAACAATATCTTGGATGTAAGGAGAACGTCTCTTATGGCACTGTCATTGCCGTCCTGGACACGCCGTCGCTTCTTGAGCGGACTGGCGATCAGCGCCGCCACGTTACTGCCGACCGGGGCATTTGCCGACGAACTGATGCGTACACCCGCCCAGACGGAAGGCCCGTTCTACCCGGACCACCTGCCGGTCGATACCGACAACGACCTGCTCATCGTCAACGACCGGATCACAGAGGCCGTCGGCGATATTACGCATCTAAGCGGTCGTGTGCTGGACGCGCGCGGAGAGCCGATTCGCAACGCCGTCGTGGAGATCTGGCAGGTGGACCACGAGGGATCGTACCTGCATAGCCACGGCACCAATCCGTCCGGAAAGCACGATGCCAACTTTCAGGGCTTCGGGCGCTTTCTGACCGCCTCGACCGGCGAATACTACTTCCGCACCATCAAACCGGTAGCCTATCCCGGTCGTACGCCGCATATCCATTTCGCAGTCAAGATGAAGGGCCGCGAAAAGTTTACGACGCAGTGCTACATCAAAGGCGAGCCGAAAAACAACGGCGACGGCGTGCTGAATGATATTCAGAATGCGAAGCAGCGCGCCTCGGTCATTGTGCCGTTCGCGCCGGTCAAGGGGTCCCGCATCGGCGAGGTGGCTGCGAAGTTCGACATCGTTCTCGGCTACACCCCGGCGGTCTGACAGGAGACAGGGAGAAACATGCGCCTTCGTGCTGCGGTCCTGTTCAGTCTGTCGGTCGCCGGATTCGTGGGATTGACAATCTCACCTGCCTGTTCGCTGCCACAGGCGCCTCCCGACATGCCTCCGGTTATCGGAACGGCGAGACGCCTGCCCGGCAACCCGATCCTCACGCCGCAGTCCGATCCCACTCTAGGCAACAACATCAACGGGCCGAGCCTGATCCGCGTACCTGCGTGGGTCGAGAAGCCCCTCGGAGCCTACTACCTCTATTTTGCCGACCATCGCGGCAAGTATATTCGTCTGGCATACTCCGACACACTGACCGGTCCCTGGAAAGTCTATCGACCCGGTGCCCTGCAACTGGCGCAGTCCTACTTCACCGACCATATCGCCTCCCCGGATGTCGTCGTAGACAACGCCCATAAGCAGATCCGGATGTTCTATCACGGCCTGACTCCGGAAGAGCGTTCGCAGCATACGCGTGTCGCTGTCTCTACGGACGGCCTGAACTTCACGGCCACGCAGGAGCCCGTCGGCAAGGGCAGCGCCTACTGGCGACTGTTCCACTACGACGGCTGGTGGTATGCGCTGGCGATGCCCGGCAAACTGTTCCGCTCTCGCGACGGCATGACGCACTTCGAAGCTGGCCCGCAACTGTTTCCGCCCACGCAGGTCCACAACGCCCCCCTGGTGCAGGGCGACACCCTCACCGTCTTCTATACCCGCACCGGAGACACCCCTGAGCGCATCCTTGCTTCGCAGGTCAAACTTAGCCTGGACTGGACCCAGTGGAAACCGACCGAACCTAAAGAGTTCCTCAAACCGGAGATGCCCTGGGAAGGCGCAAACCTGCCCCTACAAGCCACTCATATCGGCGCGCTGGAAGGCCCCGAAAACGCTCTGCGCGACCCTGCTGTCTTCCAGGAGGCGGGTAAGACCTACCTGCTCTATAGCATCGCCGGTGAATCCGGTATCGCTATGGCGGAGATCCAACCCTCTCCCCACCCCAACGCTCCCTCGAAATGATCCGCCGATCCGCACTTTCAAGGGAGCTATGAGGAACGAGATGCCTGTCCGAATTTGATGAATCGATATTACCCTGTCTCCAGACAACCGGCCCACGACGAATGGAGGTGAAAACGTATGCGATGCAACCGATCTTGTCTCACTTGCCCTCTCTGGTTCTGCTGCACACTTGTCATCTGCATGGTTTCCGCTGCCTGCGTCGCAGGCGAACCTCTGCAGACACCCCAGGAACTGTCGCTCTTCAAAGCGGCCAAAGAGGACGACACAAAACTGACGCGTAAACTATTGGAGCAGGGCGCGGATCCCAATGAGCAGGACGCTCAGGGTCGAACGCCCCTCTTCTATTCCGTCAAGGGTATGGATCTGATCGTCCTGAAGACCCTGTTGAAGTATGGCGCGAATCCCAATGCACACGATAAAGAGGGTAAAACACCGGTAGACGCAGCCCAGGCGGAAGCCAACGCCGAGGCTATCGCGGATCTGGTGGCAGGCGGAGCCTATGTGCCTGCCTTCGCGCTGGGCTTTGCCGTACAGACGAATAGTATCAAAGAGGCCACGGCGCTGCTCGATGCCAAAGTCGATCCCAACGCCAAGGGCTTCAATGGATTGCACCCCTTACCGATGGCCTGCATAATGGGCTCTCCGGAGATGGTGCGTCTGCTCGTCGATCACGGCGCGGACGTCAACGTACCCGATGCGAATGAGATGCCTTCGCTCGTTCATGCGACCTCCACCCATAACCTCAGCATCGTGCGCTTTCTCCTGGAGAGAGGCGCCGATGCGAAGTTCACCGACAAGAACGGCAAGAATGTGCTCATGTATGTGCATGGGGCGGGTTCTCTAGAACTGGTCCGCCTCCTGGAAGAGCATGGCGCTTCTCTCAAGGCCGAACTCACCGACAGCAAGCGCAGCGCTTGTATGAGCTGACCTCTCTGCCGCCTGAGATCGGTCAGCTCACCAATCTTACGAAACTCTACCTTCACAACAATCACCTCTCCTCATTGCCTTCTGAAATCGGGCAACTGACCAATTTGACAACCCTCTATCTTGGTGACAATCAACTAACTTCTTTGCCCTCTGAGATAAGCCAAATCCCGCGTCTGACGACGCTCATTCTCGAAGGATACCATTCCTCCCCTGCCTAAAGGCAAGGGGCCTCCTGGTATGAATCTGTGAACCTTATTTGTTCTCTATTATGACATGGGAGCAGTCGCGGATGTCGAGGGGCGGCGTGGTTGGTTCTTTGGCCGGATAGCGGTTCGAGGGCACGACGGTATTGCCGGTGAAGCGCAGGCCGTCGACGGAGTGGGCGCGTAACAGTCGGGGGAAGAAAACCTCGAAGCGGTTATTCTCGATTCGGATGTTCCGGTGATAGCGCGGCTCCTGACGATGCTCCGGCTTGATCTCGGGATTGATCTCGATGGCGGCGCTCCCCCAGACTCCATAGTTGCAGTCGATGAAGCGGTTGTTGCGGACGGTAACGTCGCGAACGGGCCCGGACTCGAACCAGTAGTTGGCGTCTCCAGTGATCAGGATCGCCGCGCCGGGCGTGTGGAACGTACACTCCTCGATGACAACATGGCTCTGCACGGAGATCAGGAAGCCGCGCGCCCGATTGCTGCCGAGCGTGCAGCCTTTGATCAACACGTCTGTCGGCTGCCAGTAGAGATCCAGCACGGCATCGTTCGGTGTCAGGGTCGCAGGCAAAGGTTTCGCGAAGGTCAGGATCGTAAACTCCTTGTTGATCGCGCGCACCTTCGTGACCTTCGCCTGGTAAGCGGGCAGCAGCGTATCGCCCTTGACGAATTGCATAGTATGCCCGACCTTCGCCGGATGGATGCCGAACTGCTGGCCATGCATGAGGCGGACTTCGACGCTATAGGCATCGGGACGGCCGGTAATACGCGTATAGATCCCGTGGACGTTGGTCGCATCGTCCTTCTGGTTTTCGAAGCGACAGTCGGTCATCTTGATGCGACCCCGACAGGAGACGAAGTGCGTGGCGTCGGCCGTCGCGGAGACGATACGCCCGCTGCCAGGCCGCACGACCACCTGAAGCCGATCCGCCGCCCCATAGTTGTCCTGCGCTCCGAAGGCGGTTTCGCGCCGTTGCGTATCGAACTCCAGCATATTGCCGAGCACGAAATCCTCTTTGCCCGCGCCCATATGCTGAAACCGCTCGTTGACGACCTTGTACGGAAACTGCTCCGGAATGGTCAGTTCCACGGCGTTGTCGTCCACCGAAACGACCGTTCCCTCCGTGTGAAACGTCTGTTCCCAGTCGATAGACAGGTTCCGCACCGTCACCTGTTTCGCGCCCGCGAGCACGAACGGGATGATGACGCCGTGAAAGATAAACTCCGAGCCCTGCCCGTCGATCTCCAAACCGGTGCAGCCGCTCAGCGGGAACGCGACTCGCCGCAGCCCCTCGTCGTTGTTGGAGATGAAGACATACTGCTCCGAAGCGCGGTCCGGATAGAAGTCGTACCGGCCCTTCGGAAAAACAAGCACGTTCGCGCCCGTCTTGCGGCACTGCTCCAGCGCCGCCCTCACCGCCGGAACCGTATCGCTCCGATCCCCGCTATGCGCGCCGAACGCTGTGACATTCAGTCTCTCTTTTGGCTCTCCCACGGCAGGCGTCGCGGTGACGGCAACAAGCAGCGATAGAACGAGCATCAGACTGACGGCGGAAAAGAACGAGTTGTACCAGAGGGGCATGACAGAGTTTCTATCTCTTTCTACGGAGCTTCGTTGCACATCATGAAAATGAGGGTCGTCTGTTTTGAGAAAGATGGAATCTGGCTGTCATCTTCGACATATTG
>JBBQPO010000143.1:0-15508 GCA_038217285.1 Chthonomonadales bacterium | reverse complement strand
GATGCAGTAGGGTTGCTTGTCGGGATCGGGCTCAGCATGGAAATAACCGCGCTCTTTCCAGAGGGAGTACCACTTCTCTTCCACGAGTTTCGGGTCGTAGGCTTTCGCCAGTTCCGGTCGTTCTTCGGTCATCGTCGTTCTCCTGATCCAAATGCAAAAAGCCCGCGCCCTCCCGGACATCGGGAAGGGCGCGGGCCATAAAAGAGCTCGCGTGGTACCACCTTCGTTCCCATGCGACGCCTGACAGCGAGCGGCACGGGCACTCGGACGCGTTAACGTGCGTACCCGGCCATACATAGCGGCATTAATCGACCGTTCGGAACGGCGGCTCCGGAGCGACGTTCGGCGGCGCACACGTCAGGAGGCTTACACCTGCCCCTCCCTCTCTGGGACGCTGCGACCGCGTACTCTTCCCCTTCACAGCCATTGAAAATTCAGTTGGTTGTCATTATACCATACATCGTTTCTGCTGCCGAATATGGCTTTGCAGTAACGCAGGGGTTGCGGTCCGATGAAGCACGGGACGCATTCCCGCTCGTAATCTGGAGAGAGGGGAGGGCCTCCTGTCCAGGCTGCTGTTTACGCCGGTGGGCTTGCAGCGGCTCTTCCGCTTCCGGCGTTCTGCCGCGCGTCGTCTTTCGGGGCCGCAGAGTGCGAATGCCAATCACAGAGGAGAAAAGCATGTTTAACGGAGTGGCCGTCATTACCGGCGGCAGCAGCGGTATCGGATTGGCGCTGGCAGAGCGCCTGCTGCGACATGGCGCGCGCGTCGCTATCTGCGGCCGGTCGGCGGAGCGCCTACAAGTCGCGTCCGAGGTTCTGGACCCTTTTGCCGAACGACTGCTGGCCGTTCAGGCCGACGTGACGGACCGGGAGCAGATCCGCGATCTGGTGACCAGTACGGTAGAACGTTTCGGGCGTGTGGACGCGCTGATCAACAGCGCCGGGGCCGGTCACCTTGGCCCGATCACGGAGACGCCCGATGCCGTGATTCAGTCTCTGCTCGATACCAATGTCCGGGGCGCGCTGATCGCCTGTCAGGAGGTCTGGCCCCACATGACCGCGCAGAAGTCCGGGCATATCGTGAACCTGTGCGGCATTCTAGGGGTCAAGACCATTGCCAATGCCGCGCTCTACTGCGCGACCAAACACGCGTTAGTGGGGATGGGCGGCGCACTGGCTCTCGAAGGACGACGGCTTAATATCCGTGTCACAAACATCTGCTGCTCTGGGGTGGACACCCCTTTCTGGGAGGGCATCCCTGGCAAACCTCGTACGGAAGTGTTGCTGACACCGAACGAGGTCGCCTGGGCGGTCGCCGACCTGCTCGCATTGCCGCCCCACGTCATTCCAAACCAGCTTGTGGTGCAGCACGTCGCGCATCAGATGTAACGCAAGGATGCAAGAGACCAGACTGCATGCAACAAGTAAGAGAGACAGGACTCTGAAGAGCGCAGCATGAGCGCGTCGCGGTCAAGAGTGGCTTCGGGGCCAGGCCTTCGGCAAACCCTTGCAGAAGGAAGCCCTTCGGGCACCCGAAATCCTCTGCGCGGAAGCGGAGGATTTCGTCCTCCGGACGCGTGGAGAAAGGAAGCCCGTTGATCCGCCGTAGAAGGAATCGTTCCAAACAAAACTACCTCCCCAGTCCGACAGGACTGTCCGGCGAAGCCGTGTAGCGAGGGGTCATAAACCCTTGACCACCCCAAGGCGCGTAGCGGATTCATCTCGGCGACCTACGGGACAAGATAAGTTTTTCAAGAAACGGGGAGTAACAGCGGTAGCCATGCCGGTGACTCCGCCGTCTTCTTTGCAGTAACATGGGGTAATCGAGGCAACTCATTGACGACGGCCTGTCTTATCCACTATAATAGAGTATCTCCTGTGAGGTCGCCTTTTTCTATTCGCACCGATAGCGCCGCGCCGCCCGACGGTCGCCTCACACCCGACACGCTTTTGAGACGCAATATTTTTGCCGGAGGTATCTGCACTTGGCCTCTTCCGCAGTGGACATCGAACTCGAAACCCTGATCCGCGCCCGCTATCCGATCATCTACATCGTCTCCTGGGAAGAGAAGCGTGTCGAGGACGCGCTTCGCAATATTGCCCGTGATCGGGGCAAGAAGATCTTCTTTTGGACCATCACGCAGGGCATGGTGCAGAACCCGAACCATCGGGACAACGCGACTCGCGACCCCATTGCCGCGCTCGATGCTGTGATGGACTCGCGGGAGCAGGCGCTGTTCGTGCTCAAAGATTACCACGCGTTTATCAGCGACGTCACGGTGACGCGCCGTCTGCGCGACCTCACGGCGGCCCTCAAGACCAGTTACAAAACGCTCATCATTCTCGCGCCCAACCTCAAGCTGCCGCACGAACTGGAGAAGGACGTCACCGTCGTGGACTACGGCCTGCCCGACCACGAGGATCTCGATCAGCTTTTGGAAGGCATCATACAGTCGGTCAAGGACAATCCGCAGGTTGATACCACGCTCACAGAGACCGAGCGCGACTATATTTTGAAGGCGGCGCAGGGGCTGACCGCCAACGAGGCGGAGAACGTCTTTGCCAAATCCCTGGTCGAAAAGCATAAGTTCGATGTCGATGTCATTCTGAGCGAAAAAGAGCAGATCATCCGCAAGTCCGGCATCCTGGAGTACTACCCGTTCAGCGAGAGCATCGGGGATGTCGGCGGGCTCGATCTGCTGAAAGAGTGGATGGAGAAGCGCACTGTCGCCTTCACTGAGAAGGCACGAGACTTCGGTC
The DNA here is from genome assembly GCA_038217285.1 of Chthonomonadales bacterium. Classification (GTDB taxonomy): domain Bacteria; phylum Armatimonadota; class Chthonomonadetes; order Chthonomonadales; family Chthonomonadaceae; genus JANXLO01. Next base: position 12,745 of record JBBQPO010000143.1, on the reverse strand, counting down.
TGCCTTCGCCGCGCGGTGTGCTGCTGCTCGGGGTCCAGGGCTGCGGGAAGAGCCTTTCGGCGAAAGCCATCGGGTCGCTCTGGCGTCTCCCGCTGCTGCGGCTGGACGTGGGACGCATCTTCGCGGGGATCGTTGGCTCTTCGGAAGAGAATATGCGCAAGGCGATCCGTGTGGCCGAGTCGGTCGCGCCCTGTATTTTGTGGCTGGATGAGCTGGAAAAAGGCTTCTCGGGCACACAGAGCTCGGGAATGTCGGACGGCGGCACGACCAGCCGCGTCTTCGGCACCTTCCTGACCTGGATGCAGGATAAGAAGGCCCCGGCGTTCGTCGTCGCGACCTCCAACGATGTCACCTCGCTGCCGCCAGAACTGCTCCGCAAAGGCCGCTTCGATGAGATCTTCTTCATCGACCTGCCCACCAGCGACGAGCGAATGCAGATCTTCAAGATTCATCTCACGAAGCGCAAGCGCGATCCCGAGGAGTTCGACCTGGACAGGCTTGCGGCGGCGACGCCGGGCTTCTCCGGAGCCGAGATCGAGGCCTGCGTGGTGGAGGCGCTCTACGATGCCTTCGACGAGGAGAAGACCCTGACGACGGAAGCGCTCGTCACGGCAGCACACCATACCGTGCCGCTCTCCATGACCATGCGCGAGCGTATCGAAGATCTGCGGGAGTGGGCCAACACCCGTGCGCGAATCGCGTCCAGCGCTCAGTCCGAGGATATGAACACCATCGCGCAACTGCTGATGGTCGCGAAGGCAACGGATCCCGTGACGGACGTGATAGACCCGTCGGCTCTCGACGTCAAGTCCGTGACGCCGGCCCCAGCGCCGCGCTACAGTTCGGACAACTGATCTCTAAAGAACACCTATGAGCGATCGATTCGACTTTCTGGAACTGGGAAACGAGCGTCCTCCCGTCCTGACCACGTCTGCCGATTCGGAGGAGTCGGGGCTGGGCCTGGGCTGGAAGCCGCTGCGCCTGCGCGCCGTCGAGGTGATCGGGGAGAAGGGAACGCAGGCCGGCCAGTTCGATATGCCGACGGGCCTGGCGGTCGATCCGTGGGGCTCCCTCTACGTGGCCGACAGCGGCAACCATCGCATCCAGCGCATCACCTCGGGCGGTGATGTCTATCTCTACGGCAAGCCGGGCAGCGGCCTGGGGCAGTTGTGGGGGCCGCAGGCGGTCGCCATCGATCCGACAGGACAGTTTTTCTTCGTGGCGGAGCAGGGCAACAACCGGGTGCAGTGTTTCCGGTTTACCGGGCAGCACTATGTGATGTACAGCGGGTTTCGCAGCCCCAGCGGCGCGACCTTCGACGCCGAAGGCATGCTCTGGATCGCGGACACCGGCGCCTCCAAAGTGATCCGAATCGATACGCGGACCGGGATGTGCTTGGGCGGTCTGGATCGCAAGGACGGGGTCCATCGCCCGGTCTCCGTCGGTTGCGATAAGGCGCACAGGCTCTATGTGACGGAGGGCACGACAAACGACGTCATCCGCTTCAACTACGCCGGCGCGAAAGAGATGGCGTTCGCCGACAATCGGCGTCTGAACTCACCGGGCCAGGTGGCAGTGGACGCGCAGGGGCGATGCTACCTCGCGGAGGCCGGTGCCAATCGCCTCCACGTTCTCGATCTGGAAGGCAACTCGCTTATCACCTTCGACCGTCCCAGCACCCGCCTTGGCCCGCTCAACGGTCCGTCGGGCGTCGCGCTCGGCCCGAACGGCGAGATCTACGTCGCCGATACCCTCAACCACCGTGTCCTGCGCCTCGCCTGGGAGTAGCCTCTTCTATCATGGCAACCATTCGTACCGTCAATCTGCTCTGGGAGCGCAAGTATCGCGGGGCCTACCCTCTGGCGCGATATGCGCTCGACGACGCCGGAACGCTGACGCTCGCCATCCCGCGTCCGCTGGAGGCCCGCACGTTCGACTTGACGCGTCTGCAGCGGGACGGCGGCGTCGAGATTCGCTCCGGCTTCGCGGTCGAGACGCTCACGAAACTGGAGACCTCGGCGCAGTCGGACAGCGTGATCGGCATGACGGCGGACGATCTCTATCTGTTTCATTCGGGGAGCAAATCGCGCTTTCTGCCGGAGCGCCGTATCAACTATATCGATGCGGCTCTGAGTGCGGACGGACGGGTGTTGGCAGCGGCGTTCTCGGACGTTTCCGGGGCCAGTTTCGCGCTGACGTTTGGCGAGATCGGCGGCTATGTGACCTGGCTCCGAGAGATTCCCACCGCAGTATCGGTGGTGGCCGTGGCGCCGGACGGTTCACGCGTCGCGGTCGGCGCGGAGACCGGTACGCTCTGGCTGCTGGACGCAGCCCGGCGAGAGGTCTGGGAGTTCGCCCAGGACGGGGCCGTGCGTTCTCTGACCTGCTCCGTGGAAGGGTTGTATGTCGCCTATGGAACGGTGGACGGCAAAGTCGGACTGATCGACGCCGACGGGGCGCGGAAGTGGGAGACACGTCTGCCCGGCGAGGTGTTCGCGCTGGCCCTTTCGAGTGGCGGGGATCTCTGCGCCGCCCTCTGCCGTCCTCCCGAAAACCCCGCAGGCGCTCATATCTACTGCCTGGATGCGAACGGCACCGTCGGCTGGGACTTCGATACCGAAAAGCGTCTGCTCGGCCTTGCGCTGTCGCCGGACGGCAAATATATGGCGACGGGGGCGCGAGACGGTACGACGGCTGTCTATGAGGTGGTGCCTGCCGAAGGAGCTGGAGAGGGAAAGGACCGACGCGTCTTGAGCGATCCCCTGGCAGCCGCAGCGACCCTGCGCAAGGCCGGGGATTTCGCCAGCGCCTTGCAGACCCTGCGCGAGGCGCTGGACGCCAATCCCGCCGATTGTGAAGGCTGTGACCGACTGCTGACGACCCGTGCGGCCTATCTGCAGGAAGGCTTCGACGAGGCGCATGCCCGTATCGGGAAGGGCGACCTCGCCGCCGCCATCGGTCTGCTGGGGAGCCTGTTGACGGAGGAGCCGCTTCATATCGAAGTGGCGCAGAGCTTGCGGGCCGTGCGTGTCCAACGCAGCGAAGAGTTGATCGCCGAGGCGCGCGCCCTGAACGCCGCCGGAAACGGGAGCCAGACGGAGATGAAGCTCCGAGAAGCGATCGCCGTCGCACCCATCGGTCCGACCTCGGCGCGCCGCGAGCTCGCGGCGCTCTTCACGCATCGCGCCGAAACCGCCGACGCCGACGCCGACCGCCTGCTGGCACAGGGCGAACTGCAGGCGGGACTGGCCGCTCTAGAACGGGCACAGGCTGTCGCGGAGAGCCGCGAGCGTGCGAAGAAGATCGCTCTCGCACAGACCGCCATGGAGTTCGCCGCCGGCATGACAGCCTACAACGAAAAACGCTATAGCGAAGCCGTCTTCCAGTTCAAGAAGGTACTGGCACGGGATCCGGGCCACGCGGAAGCGAAACGCTATCTGAACTTCTCGCAGAAGTTCGCGCAGGACACGAATACGGAAAGCCTTACCGACCGGTTCAGCCGGCTGGAATAGAACACCAGGGAGAGACAGGATGATGACACGACGCGATATTTTGTCGGCAGCGGTGACGGCGGGAGTCGGAGCGATCACAACCGGATCTGCGGGTGCGGTCGAGCCGCCGAAGCGGGGAAGCAGGGCGCGGTTTCGGGTCGGCTCGTGCGCCTACTCTTACCGGCAGTATCTTCAGGCCAAGACCGACCCCATGTCCTACGAGGCGTTTCTGGAAGCCTGCGCCGCGATGGACATGGACGGCGTCGAGATGACGGCCTACTACTTCCCTGAGCCCCTGAAACTCGCGGACATTCATCGGCTGGCGCGGCGGGCGTTCCTGCTCGGCCTGGATGTGGCGGGCGCTGCGGTCGGAAACACCTTCTGCCTGCCGCCCGGCGAAGATCGGGATAAGAACCTGGTGAAGGTGCGGCAGTGGATCGACTACGCGTCGGACATGGGCGCGCGCACCCTGCGGGTCTTCGCCGGCGGGCCGCCGAAAGGCACCGACAACGCGACCGGACGCAAGTGGGTGATCGAGTGCGTGCAGGAGTGCCTGCCCAAAGCCGAAGAGAAGGGCGTGATCCTGGCGATGGAGAATCACGGCGGGGTTGTCGCGGATGCGGCGGGTACGCTGGAGATCCTGGAGGCCATCCACTCCGACTGGTTCGGCCTGAAATGGGACAGCGCAAACTACCACACGGCGGACCCCTACGGCGATCTCGCCAAAGTCGCCCCCTACGCTGTCACCACCCACATGAAGACGGAGATCTTCCCCGGCGGCAAGCGCGAGGCGACCGACTTCGCGCGCGTCCTCGACATTCTGCGCGGCGTCCATTATCGCGGCTATCTGCTGCTGGAGTACGAGGCGGCGGAAGAGCCGAAGATCGCGGTTCCGCGTGCCATCGCAGAGCTGCAGCGCCTGGCGGGCGAGACGACCAACAAAGCCTGAACGGAGGAGACGCCCGCTCGACCTCCTGGCCGTCTACGGCGAAGACGATCCGGTCGGCAGCAAGCGCATCACCCACAGGATCACGCAGCAGCAGCTCGCCGAACAGATCGGTGCGACCCGCGAAAGCGTCAGCCGCGCCCTTATCGGCCTCCGCGACGTCCAGGCTCTCCGCCTCGACGGCCGCACCCTGGTCGTCCTCAGCGAAAAACGCCTCCGCCGCGCCTGCTCCCGCTAAACATCGTGCTCCGTATTGTAAAACCGGATCGCCTCGGCGAACGTAGTGTATTCAACTGCGGTGAACACCCAAGGTGACGTATCGGCCACCATTGCGTTCCTGCGGAGTCCGTGCGCGCTTAAGGAGGAGTTGATCATGTTGATTCAAGAAACGCTCGATGGGTTGGAACTGGGCGAAGCGGTCTGCTTTCAGAACCTCACTATGGTCCCCTTGCTGGGCAGGGATACGACGGGAGCGGAATACCTGACACTTGATGAGGCGCTGGCTAGTAAGAAGGCCCACATTACGGAAGTGTCTGACGGCGGAAGCGTACCGGAACTGCGCTTCGCCAATGACGGGGATCGCCAGGTTCTGCTGATGGATGGCGAGGAGGTGGTCGGGGCGAAGCAGAACCGGACGCTGAACATCACCATTCTCGCCGCCGCTCACAGTTCGCTGCTGCTTCCCGTGACGTGTGTGGAGGCCGGCCGATGGGCGCACAGCAGCGCCGAGTTCGACGCTTCGCCCCGAGCTCACTATGCGGCAGGACGCGCGCAGAAGCATCAAAGCGTCTCCGCATCGATGCTCTTTAGTGGCAGCCGCGTTGCGGACCAGGGAGAAGTGTGGGCCGATATCGAGAAGAAGGCGATGCGCATGTCCGCGCCGAGCCCGACTCGCGCGATGGCGGCTATGTACCTGCACCATGAGACCAATGTGGAGGAATTCGTACAGGGTCTCCCCTTCCAGGAGCGACAGCGGGGCGCTGTATTCGCGATCAACGGTAAGATAATCGGTCTCGACCTCTTTGACCGCGCCGACACGTTCCGTAAACTGCTCCCGAAGATCGTCCGCAGCTACGCCCTGGATGCGCTCGACTCTGCTCCACAGGAGCCGTCCCATCCGGACCTCCAGGAGATGGTTGCGGGCTTCCGGCAGGCCATTGCCGCGGCTCAGGTTCAGACACTGCCAGCCGTGGGTATCGGAGAGGATGTACGACTGCATGCCGCGCAGTTGGCAGGAGGAGCGCTGGTAGCCGATGGCCGCATTGTGCACCTCAGCGTATTCGCAGTGGAATCCTCCGCTACAAACGAGGCTTCAGGGATCTCCCTAAGTCGGGCCTCGGCACGAAGGCGAAACCGCCAATAGAAATGGAACACATCCATAAGAATTTTCACCGAGAACTGCCGATTGTGCCGGGAAGAGATGAAAGACGCATAGAAACAGTGCTTTCAGGAGGGGGATATGACTTCATTCGATCTGTTGTATTCCGGGCGATTTCCTCGCTCGTCCGGATACAACCCTGATTGGATAGTTGCGGGTGTCAGCGGTGGGGCTAATCCTCTGTGGATGACGGAGTGGCTTGCCGAGACGTTGAATCTGAGGGCTGGTATGAGGGTGTTGGATCTGGGGTGTGGGCGGGCGTTGTCGTCGATCTTTCTGTGCCGAGAGTTTGGGGTGCAGGTCTGGGCTACCGATTTGTGGTTCAATGCTTCGGAGAATCTGCAGCGGATTCGGGATGCAGGGGTGGAAGAGAGCGTGTTCCCGATCCATGCCGATGCGCGGTCGCTGCCATTTGCGGCGGAGTTCTTCGACGCGGTGGTGAGCATCGACTCCTTTATCTATTACGGCACGGACGACCTGTACCTGAACTACCTTGCCCGGTTTCTGAAGCCGGGGGGCCAGATAGGAATCGCAGGGGCCGGACTGATGCGTGAGTTCGAAGGTCCGCTGCCGGAGCATCTGCGGGCGTGGTGGACCCCTGACCTCTGGTGTCTGCACTCGGCGGACTGGTGGCGGAGGCATTGGAAGCGGACCGGCATCCTGGAGATCGAGACCGCCGACACGCTGCCCGAAGGCTGGCGCCTCTGGCGGGACTGGCACCGGGTGATCGCTCCCGACAATGTAATGGAGATCCAGGCGCTGGAAGCGGATCAGGGCAGCTATTTGGGCTATGTTCGCGTTGTCGGGCATCGCCTTCCGGAAGTGCAACTGGACGAGCCGATCGTGTCCCTCCCCATGCAGTATGTGCAGCAGCCCTTGCTCCGGGATGAGGGGTGAAGGGATGACCGCGTCTCCCTATCACGCAGCAGCTCGACGAACAGATCGGCGCGACCCGTGAAAGCGTCAGCCGCGCCCTCACCGGCCTCTGCGACGTCCAGGCCCTCCGCCTCGACGGCCGCACCCTCGTCGTCCTCAGCGAAAAACGCCTTCGCCGCGCCTGCTCCCGCTAATCGTCGTACGGTGGGCGAGCGAGTACGATTTCTCTTCAATGGGTGAGAATATCGTTGCGGGCATAGTGTGCATGACGATCATGGCGAGGCGCCGGACGACGGGATTTCATGACTAAAAAGAGCGGGAAGAAAACTGGATACGACTGGTCGGGGCTAAGAGAATTTTTTGGCTCCTTGCTGACGCTCGGCTGGATCGTTCTCCTTTTTCAATTCTGCATAGTTGCCCCTGCTATCATCGGAGAGACTTACGGTTACGGCTGGGCTCTGTTGGTCACACTTGTAGAAATTCCAATCTGGGCTACGGTCGGGCCCGGCTTCAAACTTAACCCAGGCCTGATCCAGCCCTTGTTTGCCATGCTCGGCTGCATTATCGTATTCGTTAACTTCGTAAGCGTAGTTGTGAAGATCGCGGGATCTCTCCTTCGATAACCGTCCTCCTGCCAACAGCGGAGATCCGATCACTTCCTGGAAGGAATGGAGCGGCTACTCCGCAACAACGGCGACGGGGATATCCAGGCGTTGCGCGTGATAGAGTTCGTAAAATCGGCCTTGGGCGGCAAGAAGGTCTGTGGGAGCGCCCATTTCGACCACCCTTCCCCCTTCCAGAACAATGATCTTATCCGCGTGGATGACGGTCGCCAATCTATGCGCGACGACAATGGTGGTGCGCTGCCCGTTCGCGCCCTCGACGGCGTCGCGAACTCTGACTTCCGTGAGCGCGTCCAGAGCGGAGGTAGCTTCATCGAGAAGGAGGATGCGGGGCTCTCTGACAATGGCTCGGCTGATCGCCAGCCGCTGGCGCTCTCCCCCGGAGAGCCCTGCGCCGTTTACTCCCAGAACCGTCTCGTAGCGCTCGGGAAGTGTTTCGATGAAGGCATGGATCTGGCCGATATTCGCGGCCGCGATCATCGCGTCGTCGGAGATGTCGGTCCTGGGATAGCAGATATTCTCGCGGACGGTCCGGCTCCACAAAAACACATGCTGGGTCACGAGCCCGACACTCTCCCGCAACGATCCCAGCGACCACTCCTTGAGATCTCTGCCATCTATGAGGATTCTTCCTGCCTGCGGAAGATAGAAGCCCATCAGCAGATCGATGATCGTCGATTTCCCGCTTCCGGTCGAGCCTACGATCCCCACGAACTCCCCGGCTTCGATCCGGAAGGAAAGCGAATCGACGTGGAAGTCGCCGCGCCGAATCCGAAGACGAGCCCTAAGACAATGTTGTTGAACACCTCCGTCGGCATGGCGCGAACAAGATTGTGAAAGAGAATCGAACGGGCGCGTATCTGCCAGAAACGCAAGTTCCAGCGCTTCCAGTTTTGCTGTTCCACCTCTTCCCCATGATACGCGCGAACGGTACGCAACCCTACGACGAACGCATCGACGAAACTGCGACCGGATTTCACAACGTCCCGGAGCTCCTCGTCCAGGTTCTTGGAATAGACCCGCAGACGGTTTGTGAAGAGGATGGAAGGCGGAAAGGCCAGGAGAGTCAGCAGCAAAAGCTGCCAGTTCAGGAAAAGCATCGCGAACAGGGTGCCCGCGAGAAGAATGATATTCGAGATCACATTCAAGAGTTGAGAGGCAATGTAGACCTGCCCCAGCTCCCCACAGTCGTTCAAGAGGGAATGGGCGACCTCTTCGGCATCGACGCTCTCCCACTCCGCCAACTGTACGCAGACGATGTGGTCGAACAACCCCTCGCGCAGCGCCCGTGCCACCATCTCCCCCAGATCCGCACGCACATACCCCTGCCAGGACGTAAGAACCGTTGAGAGAATGGGCAGCACCACCAGTCCCAGGAGAATCACCGCGACCATTCGCTCATCCGCATGCGGGATCGCTCTATCGACTAACAGCCGAAACAGCAAGGGAGAGACGACGCCTATCGCGGTTCCGATCGACATCAGCACGACAATGCCCAGGATCTTCAAAGCGCCTTTCTTCAGTTCTCGGAGGATGATAGAGGCGGTGGCTCCCTGTTTTATGCGGGACAAGAGACGCATGGTTCAATTCCTTCCTTTTCAAATTCCGCCATGAAGCTCCGCACTGTTTTGTGTGCACAATTTTTTGCCCGGTCATTATGGCACACAAGCTCTTTGCGAAAAAACGTTCTGCCGTGTCGATACCTAAAACGTGGTATACTAACTATCCCTGCGAAAGTGTGTGAGGACAGATACCGTAGGGAAATGCGACTGTCCGCGCCCAAAATTTTGGCCCTTACCGGTGGAGCGTTCCCTTTCGTCATTCGTAACGGAAGGGGACGCTTCGCAACAATAGGGCGCGCGAAATATGATTGCGAGAGAGGCAGCGACGCAGACGATGACCTACCCCTCCGAAAAAACCGTTCTCGATTGGCCCGGCGATGTAGCGCCCGACAGCGACAGCGACTGCGATCTGACGGTGAAGCTGGAACGAATCCTCGTGCGTCTGGCCGAATACCGTCCGCAGGCGGACGCCGATCTGGTGCGGCGGGCATTTCGTTTCGCCTTCGACAAGCACGACGGACAGCAGCGCCGCAGCGGAGAGCCCTACATCATCCATCCCGTCGAGATCACGCAGATCCTGGCGGAACTGGAGATGGACGAGGCCACGCTCGCGGCTGGCCTGTTGCACGACGTTGTCGAGGACTGCGACGTCTCGGTCGAGCAGTTGATCGCGGAGTTCGGGCCGGAAGTGGCGCTCCTGGTGGACGGTGTGACGAAGCTACAGATCGTCGGCGTGGACGAAGGCAAGGAGCGCGACGCCACCCCCGAAGACGAAGAGGAGCTGAGCGCCGCCACCCTGGAGCGCCGCAGGAAGCACGCGGAGCTCGCCAAGAACGCCGCCAATATCCGCAAGATCTTCGTTGCCATGGCGAAGGACCTGCGCGTCATCATCATCAAACTCGCCGATCGCCTGCACAACATGCGCACCCTCGGCGCCCTCAGCCCCGCCCGTCAGTACCGCATGGCCTCCGAAACCCTTCAGATCTTCGCCCCCCTCGCGCATCGCCTCGGCATCTGGCAGCTTAAATGGCAGCTCGAAGACCTTTCGTTCAAGTACGTTAACCCGGAAGCCTACAAAGAGGTCTCCCAGATGGTCGCCCGTAACCGCGCCGAGCGGCAGGCGGAGGTGGACGAAGCGATCCAGGTGCTGACCGACCGCCTGAAAGAGGAAGACATTCACGCCCAGGTCAAAGGCCGCCCGAAGCATCTCTACAGTATCTACAACAAGATGCAGCAGCAGAAGCTGGAGTTCGCCGACCTGTTCGACCTGACCGCCCTGCGTGTCATCGTCCACACCCGCGCCGAATGTTATCATGCCCTCGGCGTCGTCAGCGCGACCTGGACGCCGATACCGGGCATGTATACCGACTATATCGCCCAGAGCAAGACCAACCTCTACCAGTCGCTCCATATCAAGGTCACCGGGCCTTCGGGCCTGCCCATCGAAGTGCAGATACGCACCTGGGAGATGCACCGCACTGCGGAGTTCGGCGTCGCGGCGCACTGGCAGTATAAAGAGGGCGGCAAGGTCAGCGACCAGTTCGAGCGCCGTCTCGCGTTCCTGCGGCAGCAGATGTTCGACTGGCAGAACGACAGCAAGAGCTCCCGCGAGTTTATGCAGAACATCGCCGACGATCTGTTCGCCGATCAAGTGTTCGTCAGCACCCCGAGGGGCGATGTGTTCGATCTGCCGGTCGGCAGTACGCCCGTCGATTTCGCCTACCGCATCCACTCCAACGTCGGGCAGCACTGCGTCGGGGCGAAAGTCAACGGGAAGATGGTGCCGCTCTCCTTCCGCTTCGACTACTCGAACCCGGAGTTCAAGAACGGCATGTCGGTGGACATCATCACCCGCCCGAGCGCCGCTCCCAGCCGCGACTGGCTGGCCATTGTCAAGACCTCCCACGCCCGCACCCGTATCCGCTCCTACTTCCGCCGTCTGAACCGCGACGAAAACATTCTCAAGGGCCGCGAGATACTGGAGAAGGAGCTGGCGCATCAGGTCGAGCGCGACGCCAAATCCTGGGGCGAGGATCCCCGCAGCCTCATCAAGGACGAATCGCTCCGCGCCATCGCCACCTCGTTCAACATTTTGACCGACGCCGAGCATCGCGAAAAAGACCTGATGGCGCAGATCGGGCAGGGGACCATCGCCCCGATGACGGTCCTCAACCGCCTGAAGCCGCCGCCCGTCCTCACCGATGAACTCCATGTCAGCGGAACCCGCGCCAACGACCGCAAACTCCAGATCCAGGCCGGTGGACTGGACACGGAGAACCTGCAGTTCCGACGGTCGCGCTGCTGCCTGCCGATACCCGGCGACGAGGTGATCGGCTACGTGACGCTCAGCTCCGGACTGGCCCTGCATCGTCGAGAGTGCCCGAACGCCAAGGACGCTCTGGAGCATCAGCCGGATCGCTGCATGCCGGTCGCCTATATCGGCAACGAGGGCCAGGTGTTTCAGGTCTTTCTCATCATCGAGACCGTCGACCGGACCGGACTGCTGGCCGATGTCAGCAACACCTTCGCGGAGAACAAGACCTTTATCACGGCCGTCAAAACGCAGTCGCATCGGGACCGCACCGCGACCCTGGACGTGGCGATCGAGGTGCGCGACACCGAGCATCTGAAGACCATTATCAGCAAGGTACATGCTCTGCCGGACATTCTTAATATCCACCGGGCCGGACCTGGTCGCGCCTCTGTCACCAGCAGCGCCTCCAACGATATCGAGAAAGGCAAACGGACCCTCGTATCTCGCAAAGGCGCGCGCAAGAAATAGCAAGGCACAAGAGGCAGAGCCGTAGCACAACAATGCGAGTACGGGGGACTGGACGCCACCTTCTGGGCGCAGCAGCCGTTGATCGGTAGATACTGCTCAGACTGGTGAGTATTTTGTGCCCATTGGCGCGTAATAGTGCTTATGAGCAAGCCTATTACTCCTGCCTATGAGGAACTCGCCACTCTGGTGGTTCCGTTGCAAAAGGTTCTGGCCGAGCAAGCCGCCGCCCTCCAATCTACGAACGCTCGTATCGCCGAACTCGAGACCCTGAGATATCCTCCGCTGCTCAGGGTATCGCCTAAATCCAGGACTTCGTCCACCCCATCGCCGCCCAGATCTGCACCGAACACGACTTCCGCCTCATACGGTTTCATCTCGCGGACAAAAGCGCCGTGCCGATCATAGATCACCACCGAGCTATTCGCGCCGCTCTTTGCCCTGCCTCTGACAATCCGCCATTTCGCGGATCTCGTTGCAACGCGGATAGCCTATCATGAGAGCAGCATAACAGAGGAGACAGACGAATGGCTTTGATCCAGGATGCGTCGAAGGTTCCTGCACAGCGCTTATCTCGTTCAGTAACGGGGATCGGGAATCACTCTCTATTGAGAGAAGGATCGTCTGGGCGGAGTTGGCTCCGAACTTATCGGGAGCGGCTGACAAGTGCGGACGGTGCCATCGCGCGCATCGGCTCCGGGCAGCGCGTCTTTGTGGGCAGTAACTGTGCCGAACCACAAACCCTGGTGGATGCCCTGCCCAACCATGCCGACCGGTTGACAGGCACAGAGATCGTCCACATCATGACGATGGGCCATGCGCCCTATTCCGAAGCGCGCTTCGCGAAGCAGTTTCATCACAACGCCTTCTTTATCGGGGCCAATGTGCGCGAGGCGGTCAACGCCTGCCGCGCGGACTACACGCCGATCTTCCTCTCCGAGATACCGGCTCTGTTCCGCAGCGAACAGTTTTCTCTGGATGTCGCGCTGATCATGGTATCGCCCCCGGACGCCCATGGCTACTGCAGCCTGGGTATCTCGGTGGATGTGGTGCATGCGGCCGTCGAGACGGCCCGGCTTGTCATCGCGGA
>JBBQPO010000142.1:0-15653 GCA_038217285.1 Chthonomonadales bacterium | reverse complement strand
ACGAAAATCCTGCCACTGCTGACCCTCTTCGATCACGAAAGTCTCTGCCGGATAACCTGCGAGGGCGGCTTCCAACTCCTCCTGGCGTTGATGGCGTACACGAAACATCTCGGCGCGCAGATCTGCGAGACGGGAGACGGCATAAGGCTCCGGCGGCGGAGCAGCGTAAGCCGATTCATGTTGGCGCAGCAACGCCGTCAGCCCATAGCATCCGATGAGGAGTGGCTGCCAGATAGCCTCGAAGTAGGCAGGCGACGGGCCGATCTCCAGGCCGACAGGCCGATCCTGAATGAAAAACAGTGCGCCCGTCTGCCCTGTCTGCAGCTCGATCCGGCGAGAATAGGTGTTTAATTCCGCATTTTTTGCCTGAACTGCAGTGGAAAGAGTACCGAGATCGTGGCGGCTTAGCGCTGTTTGCAGAGCGTTGATTTCTGGGGTCAGACGGGATACGTCCGAGGAGAGACGTGCGCGCCAGGCAGGGCCGCGCAACGCGAGCGGCAGCATGTAGTTTCGCGACAGATCGAAGCAAATGCGGCGGGAAAAGTGATAGGGGAAAACCATATCCTTGCCGAGTTCCAGGCGCTTCCCACTCGGCACCAGCACAGTTCCAGACAGGATTCGACTGCTGTTGCGCTCGGTCGGACGCCCAAAATGCAGCGGCGCGAGCAGGCAATCGCTCTCCGAATCGTTGTGAAGGCTGGTAGAGTCTACGACCGTCTGTTTCCCGCCTCTACTCCGCTTCCCCGGCGGGAGGAAGCCGTTCGAGACGTGCCGCCCTGTGATCGGTACGACCGTCAAGAGCCCCGCCCTTTGCGGAGTCCCGAAACGATAGTCGGACAGGTCGAGAAGATCCCCTGTCAGGGCGCGACAGTCCATCCCAAGACCTCCGTTTCCCACAAGCTCTGCCGCTCGCGCAGTCGATTCACAATCCTCGTCCGGGCCGCTTGCGGGGCGATCATCATGTCGAAAACCTGTAAGGTCGCCTCGAAGTCCTCTGCCGTGCGCAGTGGAATCGTAGGAACGTTTGCTGCGGGGAATACGACAGGAAGGTCCACGCAGCAGCAGACGACCGGAGTCGAGAGGCCGAGCGTCCGCAGGGTGGCGACGATCCGGGCGGCATCGCCGTCGTTCAGGTTTTCATAACCGTCAGTCAGGATTACGATCAGGTCAGGAGCGCCTTCAAGGGCATCTAGAAGCGCCCGCCCAAAATCTGTCGGGCCTTCCGGGGCGGGCGGCCAGCCAAAGCCACCGATTGTATAGAAGCGCAGATCCGCACATTTTATCTGCAAGACACGCTCGAACGCGACCGCAAGCGCTATCGGCGCATACGGCGGCTCACCGCTGCCGCGCATCGAGGCGGAGGCATCCAGAATGAGCGCGATCCGTCCGGAAAGGCTGGGAAGATCGGCAGACGAGCCTGCAATCGCCGCTTCCAGTCCGCTTATCAGTTCAGGAGAGGTTCCGTCACGGTAGAGACGGCTCAGCAGAGGAACCAGAGTTCCGGGCGACGCTGGTTCGTTGACGGGCGCGGTGACCTTCTGCCTTCCATACCGCGCCGGTCCCGTCTTCGCTCCGAAATAGAGGCATTCGAACAAGGATCGCAGGCGTGCTTCGGAACCGCCGTAGCGGCGCAGCGGTGCACAGAGGGAAGCCTCCCGTCCCAATCGCGGCGCATGGTAACCGAAGTAGCGCACCCGGCCCTGGCCGAGGGCATGTTCCAGGCAGTCCCGAATCTCCCGAGGCCGGGACTGGGCCATCGCCTCGATGTCCGGATGCTGCAGCAGATAGGAGAGCACGGCGCGAACGGTGTGCCGATGGTTGGCCCGCGCGCGCCGTACCGCGAGAAAGACGCAGAGCACAAGATCCGTGGGAAGGGTCGCGAGGAGAAACAGCGTTATGCGCTCACAATGGGACCACAGAGACGGCGAAAGGCGGCGGCGTGATTCCGTCAGGAGAAGAAACAGGATGCGGGCCTGCTGCCAGGGGTGAATCCCTCCTGCGAAGGCGCACAGAGTATAGAGTTCGGGATCGGACCCAAAGGCCGCGCGATGCAAAGACTCATCATTCCAATGCACAGGATTGCCGTCCCGGCGCAGCGTTAACGGCTCCGAACAGGTGCGAAAGTGCGATAGCAACAACGGATCGATCGTCTCTTCTCCTGGCGCAACTGCGCCTTCACTCCGGTTTTTCGTGCGGCACTATGGGTGGCTTGCTGTCGGGTGCCGGAACAGGCTGCTGGGCATTTCGGCCGACGTTCTCCATCTGATTAACCGTCATGCGGTAGGGCTGGAGGCGCATGGGCGGCAAAGAGAAGGCAGGATTCGTCTTTACGGGCGCGGCCTGCTCTTCCCAGAGCAGGCAGATGAGGAAACCGATGACGAAGCCGACCAGGCCTGCCCCGAACAGCCGCGCCACGATCTCGCTATCCGCCAGCGCCCCGAACAGGAACACGACCCCGGCGATCCAACCCGCCACGAGACTGACCAGGACAGCCGTCTTGCGCGACACGTTCGGCACGACGCGACTTAGGCACGCGCCGATGACCGCGAAACAGGCCGTCCACCCTACCAGACGCAACAAGACGACAAACAGCGGCGGAAGATGATTCGCGACCGCGCCGAACACCAGTTGGCTCAAGGCCGCGCACCCAAAAGCGATGGAGAACGCGATCCCGACCGCCCTGGCAGACGCGACTACATTCAGAATCGGCTTTTTGTAGTAACGGCGATACCAGAGGTTTTCCGCACCGATCAGCGCCAGCGCCAGAAGGGCCGCCGTCAGCCCGAACCACGCCCCGACGATCAGCGACGCGAAGAGAATACCGGGATGGATACCGAGGAAGGTCCGGGGATCGTGTGTGACGTCGAATGCCGCAGCAAACTGTTTGCGGTCTCTCTCTCGATAGTCCGCCGTGCCCACGAAGGTCTGTGTATGGCCTTCCACCAAGATCTTTCCTTCAAAACCGGTCGGATCGGGATCACCGTGCGGCTGGAAGTAGTTGACAAAGACTCGATAATGGCCCCTGGGAGCGGAGTTCTGCGGCCAGTGAATGTTTTCGACTGGATCGGAGGAGGAGTTCACGCCACCGGAGTTCATGTCGAAGTCCAGCTCCCCGCCGGAGTTCGCGCGCGGATGCCCGTAGTAGATCCGCTCGCCCGTGGGGTCCTCGCACCAGAGGTCGAGATCGTTGCGATTATGCCAGTGCAGGGTAATCTGAATGTCGCCGGTTTTGAGGCGATCTCGGGTCGATCGCCGTACCGCACCGACCTCGAACAGGAGGGAGCGCGCCGACTGACTGGCAAGAAATCCCTGCATGTCCACGCTCTCGAACAGCAGTTCGAGCGCCCCGGCGACGAGCAGACAGGCCGCGAAGCCGATCAGGGCGAAGCGAAGACGGGAGCCGAGTTGGGCGCGGAAGCTCTTCCCCATCAGGCGCTACCAGCCATGCGCGGCGCGCACGGGCGGCGACGCCGTGTGCAGCGGTTCGTGGGTATCGACCAGTTGTTCGATCATCTGGTGCAGTCGTGCCGCCTCGCCAACGGCCGCGCCGCGCGCCTCGTCCAGGCGGACACGCATCTCCGGAGAGAGCGCCACCGAATTGAGCTCGGTGCGACGGCTGCGGGCGGCCTCCTCGTGCGTCTTTACCAGCTCCAGTCGGGCCATGGTCTGTTCCAGCACCCGCGCCTGATGAAACGAAGCCTGCACCGCCTCCTGTCCGCGCCGGTCCCGATTCCACTCCTCCTGTTGATGCAGCAGCCAGGCATGACGCAGGTTCAGGTCGTGGTGATTCCACGCCCTGGCGGACTTGTAGAGCAGGTAAGGGCCGCTGATAAGCAGCCCGATCAGGGTATAGAGGAACATGGGAAGCTCATGCTCGGTGACGCCGCGAATCTCCAGGTCGGCGATGCGGGTGAGATGCAGCGCACGAAGCCCCATCGCCTCGGCCGCTATCTCCGAGCAGCCCAGCACCACGGCGCCGACCAGGAGGACCATCGCCACTCCCAGCGCGGCCCGATAGCGCGATGGCAGCGCGCCGGGCCGTTTGCCCTCCTCGCGCTCTTCCAGCGCGCCGGGCCGTTTGCCCTCCTCGCGCTCTTCCAGCGCACGGGTGAGCGCGTGGATGGCGGTATAGTAAAGCTCCCCCATGAGATAGACGATCACAAAGCCGAGCAGTGCTGAGAGTATAAACGGGAAGTAGTCGCTGAGCCGGAGCTCGGGCCGTTTGAGCGCCTTCAGATCCACCAGTCCGACCAGAGTGCCCAGACAGAGCGCCAGCATGAAACCGCTGACCAGAGGGGCCAACACCCCGAAAATTCCGGTAGAGAGCATCCGACCGATCCCGCTGTCGTGGTGCGCCGGGCTGACCCCGTGAAATCCGGCGACGCGCTCCAGGCTGGGCGTCTGTTTCTGCAGAGCGGTTTCGACGCCCTGCACGGTGACAGGGCCGGCTTCCGGGATCAGTCCGGCACGACCGGTGATCTCCGCGAACCGCTCCTGCTGTGCCTCCAGTGTGGTTTCGATTCGCGCGCGTTCTCCCGTCAGCCGGGTGATCTCGGCGTCCAGGTCTCGCCGCTCCGTCCGGGCTCTCTCGGTCTCCGCTGTGAGGAAGGCGCGCGACTCCTGTTCGAGCCTTTCCGCCTCCTCCTGGGCCGCCGCCGCGCGGGACTGGTAGGTCCAGAGAAGGAACCAGCCGCGAGGAGAGCGCTCGCCGAGCAGCCCGATGAACGAGCTCACCATCGTGCCGAGTTCGTCACGACGCCGTTGCGACGTCGGCAGCGGCGGATTGTACCAGAGGATTTCGCGCCCCTCGCCTGCCATGTTCTGCTGCCAGTACATCGAGCCGGGTTCGGACGTGGCAGTTGCCTCGGGCCGTGGCTCGGAGTGCGCCGCTTCCGACAAGGAAGGAGGCGAAGGGAGGGGCATGGTCGCATGGACGCCGTTCGTGCCATTACGATAGAGGGGGGTGGGCGGCTCCGGCTCCCGATCCTGTGCCGGGGCCTGCCTCGACAGTTCTTCGTCCATGTTACGGCCCTCCTTGCGTCAGTATCCGCAGGCGATCCAGTCCGCCCTGCGTGTCTGCTCCCTCACCGGTGATGACGGCGCGACTGCCAAGCGGCGTCAGGGCTTCCGTCAGTTTCTGGCGCATGAAATTACGGTACCGCGCCTCGGTTTTGGCTCCGCTGACACAGACGGCGCGAACGCTTGCGATGGCCGCCAACTCCTCGGCCACCTTCTTCGTCGCGTTGCTGTCGTCGTCCTCGCTGTCGGTCAGCAACATGCAGACGGAGCTGTCGCCTTTGCTGTCCAGGTCTTTGACGACCGACAGCATCGCCAGGAGCGGGACCGACTGTTTTGTCCCCTTGTTGTCGGACCGATAGGCAAGAATATCTTTTTCCACCGGACGCAGCTCACTGCCTTGCTGAAGCTTCTGCGGCCCAAAATGAATCCGTGCCGCCGTGTCATAGAACCAGATAGTCACGGGCGTTTCACGCGGCAGGATCGTATCGATGGTATCCTCGATCTGCGCGCAGTAGCGTTTGCGGGTCAGCGGATCGTCTCCGGTGCTGCCGCTCACATCCACTCCGACGAGCAGATGCAGCGTCCCGGCAGGGCGGGAAGAGCGTATGGGCGGCGAGTACGGAGGCGCGCTCCCTCCCGGCGAGGGAGCACAGCCGACAAACACGGGCACCAACAGCAGTGCCGACAGCGGTAGAAGTTTGGTTTGCTTGGTCATTTTTTCGTAAGTGGTGTCGGCAAGTCTGGCCCGAAAAGGTGGCATTGTCTTCACATACTCTGATACCTATTACGAGTGCGGGAAGTTTCGTCGTTGCACAATAGTTGCCAAGAGCGTCCCCTGTACCCCGATGAGATCCACAACAGAACGAAACCCGCCAGGTACAGCGGGTTCATCGTTTTGGTGGAAGGAGGGCCATGCGAAAAGCAGCGAGCGATAGCAAGCAAGCGCTTGAGTCTACCGAATGGTGAGCATTCGATTCAGAGCCAGGCGGGCATCGGACGCGATTTCGGGCTTGACTTTCACCTGATTGACGACGACGCCGTTCACCAGGTTCTCCATCACCCAGAGCAGGTATTGTGGGTGGATACGGTACATCGTGGAGCAGGGACAGACGACCGGATCGAGGCAGAAGATCGTCTTGTCGGGCTGCTCGTGCGCCAGTCGGTTGACAAGGTTCACCTCAGTCCCGACGGCCCAGGTCGTTCCGGCCGGTGACTCGGTAACGGCCTTGATGATAAACTCTGTCGAACCGTTCAGATCGGCGGCCTGCACCACATCCAGTGGACACTCCGGATGCACGATGACGCGGACGCCAGGATAGTCGGCCCGTGCCTTCGTGATCTGCTCCACGTTGAAGCGGCCATGCACCGAGCAGTGGCCTTTCCAGAGCAGAACCCGCTTCGCCCGCACCTCCTCTGGCGTCGTACCACCGAACGGCTTGTGCGGATCCCAGAGCAGCATATCCTGCTCAGGATCGAGCCCCAGCGCGACAGCGGTGTTGCGCCCCAGATGTTGGTCCGGGAAAAAGAGCAGTTTATCGCCCCGCTCCAGCGCCCACTCTACCACTTTTTTCGCGTTCGACGAAGTGCAGGAGGCACCGCCGTTGCGTCCGACGAAGGCTTTGAGGGCGGCGGTCGAGTTGACATAGGTGATCGGCACGATGCGGGAGATGTCGGTCGCCGTGGCGAGGTCTTCCCAGCAGTCTTCCACCTGATGACTGCTCGCCATATCCGCCATCGAGCAGCCCGCATTCATGTTGGGCAGAATGACGATCTGATCCTCGCCTGCCAGAATGTCGGCGGACTCCGCCATGAAGTGAACGCCGCAGAAAATGATATACTTCGCTTCCGGGTGTTCGGCCGCGAGTTGAGATAGTTTGAGGCTGTCTCCGCGAAAATCGGCCCACTTGATGATCTCATCCCGCTGATAGTGGTGGCCCAGTATCACCAGATCTTCGCCGAGGCAACGCCGCGCAGTCGCAAGGCGGGCGTCGGTCTCTTCCGGCGTCAGACGGGTGATTTCGATAGGCAGGGGCTGCTGAAACATGAAATTGTCTCCTCGGGGCGTGCAGTCCAGGGAGAACCGGAGCCTATCCTCCGAGTCATCCTCCCTGAACGGGGATGTTGTCAACGCCCATAAACGTGGTTGTCGATGCAAAATAATCGTCAGGATCAATCTGTCCTGCGGGTGAGTTGCCATAGGGCAACGTCTAACGTCTCTATTTTACCTTACGAATCAGGGAGAGCGGCGGTTACCGGACTTTGGCGCAACATTCTCATCTGCGCTGGAAGACATAGTAGACGTTATGATTCGGGGCGTAGGAGAAGGTCTGCACACAGCGGTAATGGTCTTCCCACGGGTCCCCCTGCGCTGTGGCGGCGCGCTGGATGCGGGCGATCTCCCCCAGACGCAGCACGCACCACTCTGGACGAAAGGCGCGCGCCATCTCCAGCATGGGCGCCTCGATCTGCGGCTGATAGTAGCGCAGAACCTGCGGTGATACGAGCCCGACCACATCCAGAACAGGCCGGTGCGCGTAGTAGCCGATGTAGCCGATAGGCTCAAGCATGACACGATCCGTCGCGCGACTGTGCGCCTGCAGCCAGAGAGCGAGGGGGATGCGGACCTTCTCTTCCACCTCCTGCTCACCTCGCGTCATCACCATCGTGCCCACGGTGCAGGCGACAGCCAGCGTACCGAACAACGCGCCAGAGACAGGGCGCGGCACGTCGAAACTCCGCCTGTGCTGCAGCCATTCCCACGCAGCGACGCCGCCCAGCCCGACAGCCACCTCGTAGACCGCCAGCGGAGGAACAAGGTACCAGGGAAATAGCAGCACGCGTGAGATTAAGAAAGCGAGCCAGTAGAGGGCGAACCAGAGCGCGGGAGGCAGGAGAACGACGTGTCTTGCTGTTCGGGCTCGGACCAGACCGGCGCAGGCGAAGAGCGTCATCACGCCGTACCCTGGACTGAGGATAAAACGCTGGATCAGTTTCGGCAGGCTGGGAAGATGGCGCAACAGCACGTTCGGGTCGTGCTGCGCTCGCCAGCCGTAGACAATGGATTTCGCGGACGCAGTCACGGGGATCGGATTGCCGTAGAAATGGGTGGCGAACAGCAGCCACGGCGCGATGGCCAGAGCGAACAACAGAATGCCGCCGTACGGAAGCCTGCGGTCGCGCCAGACCGTTGCCAGGGTCAGCACGACAAAAACCAGAATACCGTCCCACCGCAGCAGGAACAGCACGGCGACCGCCCCATACGCCCAAAACGTCCGCCGCTCTGCGAAGGCGACCCAAACCGCCATGCCGCAGCACGAAACCAGGCTCGTCTCCATTCCCGAAACGCTCCACTGGATCTGCAGCGGGCAGAGCGCGACGCACAGGGCCGCCACTCTACCGGCCGTCTCCTCCCCAATTCCACGCAAGAGCCGATACGTCAGCAGGCACAGTCCCGCATCGGCCAGAATGTTGACCATCTTGCCGAGAGGCGCAGGAGGCAGGCCGATCCACGACATCGCCGCCAGAAACAGCGTGTAGAGCGGAGTCGTCGTTCCTAAAACGCGTTCGCCGACGTTAAAAACCAGCCCGTTGCCGTGCGCGAGATTCTCCGCGTAGCGCAATGTGATCAGGAAATCTTCGCTCGTGAAATGGCTGTTCCACGCGACGATAAGGCGCACGATGACCGCAAGCGCGGCAATCGCCCAGGCGATTGGAGGAAAGGGAAGCGGCTTGTTTTTAGGTTCCTTCATTTGCTTCAGCGTGATCGGGGAGAGAGAGGCAAGATGGCGGGAATGTGCAGCAGTTCCGGCACGGTGACGCAGCGGTATCCACGCCGCTGCAGCCCTTCGATCACGAGTGGGAGCGCCTGCACGGTTGTCTCACGGGAGACGAACGCTCCGTCGTGCATGAGAATGATGTCTCCAGGCCGAACGCGTTGCAGCACCCGCTGCGCCATCGCCTGCGGCGTCGGAACATCGTGGTGCTCCAGAGCCAGTGTCCAGAGGATAAGCCGGTTTCTCTCCTCTACTGTCTCCCGATAGACGGCCGGATTCCAGTCCCCGCGCGGCGGACGAAACAGCGCCGTCCTTATCCCAACATTCGCCTCGATGCTGTGCTCGCAGGACTGCATTTCGTTTTGGATCGCCCCGGGCGTGAGACGCGTAAGGTAAGGGTGGGAATAGGTATGATTGCCGAGGCAGTTTCCCTCCGCGACCGCTCGACGCACGATTTGCGGATACTGTTGTATCAGCCTGCCCTGGTCAAAGAACGTGGCATGGAGGGAGTAACGGCGTAAGATGTCGAGGACACGCGGGGTGTAGTTGGGATCGGGGCCATCGTCAAAGGTCAACGCTACTACTTTTTCGGACGTGACGGCATGGGAGAGCACCACTCCGGAATGCAGATCCCGCCACCATTCGGTCAGGGTGAATCCGTTGTAAGTCGCGTTGCAGACGGAGAGGACGAGGACACCACCAGCCAGTCCCAACGCCAGCAAGCCTCGTTTTCGCCTGCCGGAAATTTTCATGGCTGCTCTCATCCCCGGACGCGGGTGATCTCCACCCCGACCGAGGAGACGATCGCGTTCATCGGCGGAACCATCTTCTGGATCCGGAGCGTCAGGCCCCGCACGAGCGGAAAGTCGGCGAAAACAACGACGACCATACGGGCAGCCAGCGCTTCCAGCAAGCGGTACTGCTCCTGTGTGCCTATCTCCAGCAGACGTTTTGCCACGCGAGAGTAGCTCACGGTGTCGCTCAGGCGGTCGCTCTCCCCGGCGGGGCGCGTGTCCACGGTCAATCGCACATCCGCCTGATACCGATGCCCCACCGTCTGTTCCTGGTCGGAAGCGCCGTGATAGCCGTAGAACTCCAGCCCATTGATGAGTATCGAATCCGTTTGCATTCTCTTCCTGCCGAACCGAGCACACGAAACGCGCTCTGTTTCCCCTACGTACGTTGAGAGTAGTGTACCCGATATGATGCGGGGAGCCAATTGACTTTTACGAGCAAAAAAAGGATAATACACCGGGCGTGACGCAAGACGTTGCGCTCGCTTTGTTTCGGACTCAGATCGGAAACCGCATGGCAGTTCCCTCCCGACACCGTGTCCTGAAAGACCGGCGCACCAAAAATCTGACCAGGCGGCTCCATGCCGGCGACATCGTGCTGCTCTGCCATACCGATCTGGACACGACCGCCGCGCGGACTCTGGTCGAGAACAGGGTCGCCGCCGTCATCAACGCGGTTCCGAGTATCTCCGGGCGCTACCCCAACCGGGGTCCGGAAGTGCTGATGAAGGCCGGAATCCCCCTGCTTGATGCCATCGGGATGGAGGCTTTTGAAGCCGTTCAGGACGGAAGTATGGCAGTATGGGAGGGCGACACGCTGCGTTTCGACGATGGAACGTGCCTGCAAGGCGTTTTGTTGACTCCGGAGCTGCTGGCCGAACAACTTGAAGCCGCACACACCAATCTCAGCCTCGAACTCGATCATTTTGCCCGAAACACACTGGCCTACCTCGACAACGAGAAGGGCCTGCTCTTCGATGTGATCGATGTGCCGAAATTGAGCACACGCTTTGCCAACCGCCATGTGCTGATCGTCGTGCGAGGCGAAGGCTACAAGGACGATCTGGCCCTGCTCCATAACTATATGCTGGACACGCGGCCTGTCCTTCTCGCGGTCGATGGCGGCGCGGACGCTCTGCTCGAAGTCCGGCTCAAGCCCGATGTTATCCTGGGCGACATGGACAGCGTCAGCGATGCCGCCCTGCGGTGCGGCGCGGAGCTGGTGGTTCATGGCTATGCCCGAGGCGACGAACGCGGCGCTCCCGGCCTGGAGCGGATCGAATCTCTGGGCCTCACCGCCACCGTATTCCCCTCCCCCGGCACCAGTGAGGATGTCGCCATGCTCCTCGCGGATGAGCTGGGGGCTTCGCTCATCGTGGCGGTCGGCACCCACTTTTCGCTGGAGGAGTTTCTCGACAAAGGGCGCGCGGGTATGGCGAGCACGTTTCTGACGCGTCTGCGCATCGGTTCCAAGTTGGTCGATGCCAAAGGACTGGCGCGTCTCTGGACAGGCCAGCGCCCCCGCCTGCGCGAACTGGCCTTTCTGCTCTTCGCCGCCGCGACCCCTATCGTGGCCGTTCTCGGCTTGTCGCAGACGGGCCAGACCCTGATGCAGACCATCGGTGTCACCGTAAGCCTCTGGATGCGCCGCCACTTCCACCTGTAAAAACGAAAAACCAGAGTAAGCGGCGATGCGTATCGCCGCTGAGCTATGCCTCTACATCAAAGACCAAGAAACCTTTGATTCGCTGCCCTAATTGCGGAGGGCGGAGGTCGCTTCCGTGCAAATTACAGACTCTGACCCAAAGAAGCCCCTTTCGACTGCAGAGACGCTTGCGCTTATCAAGCAGTTGAAGACCGAATACTGGCATATTCGCGCCTTCGCCGCCGGTACGCTGGGCCTGAAACGGGCTGTGCGAGCCGTCGGGCCGCTCTCCTCGGTGCTCCTCTACGAGAGCAGGCATCTCCACATGAGCCACCGTGTTCGCTCTGCCGCCGCAAAGGCGCTAGGACGAATCGGGGATCTGGAAGGGGTCGCGGCTCTGTGCGCCGCGCTCAGCGATGAGAATGTCGTGGTTCGAATTGCCGCTGGACAGGCGCTGGAACAGTTTGGAACGAGCGATATACTGCCGCTGCGCATCCTGTCCGCGCCGACCCTCACCCTCTCACAGAAGCTGGACACACTTCAGGCCCTGGCAGGAGCCACCCACCGTACTTCCGGTCATTTTGTGCGTTATGTAGGGGGCAACGTACAGACCTTCTGCGAGCATCTATGCCAGAAACCAGAGCTTGCAGAGGCCCTCAAACGCGAAGCAGCAGCGGCGCTAGTAGAATTGCGGAACAGAACGGATGCGAAAGTACTCCTGCGCGCCGGAATGCGCGAGGAGGTCGGGGAGAAGGACGAACTTCTGCGAGCCGCCTCCAGTGGATCAAACACGACCGTTCCCGGCGAGCTATTGCGCCCTGCCGAAACGTCTGTTGGGGAGATACATCCGGAGAAGCCGAGCCTCCTGCCGCGAATTTTCAAGCGCAAATAGATCAACCTTGGCATGTTTTGAACGCGGAGGCTTCAACGGCGGTTGACTACAAAACGAGGTGGCCTGTTAGCGCTATGGGGGGTAAGCGTCTGGTGGCGTTTATCCCCCATTTTGTTCGGTCTTGGGGTTACTTGCGTGTGCGGCGGCGACGAACCGCGAAGCCCCCGCCCGATACGAACAGCCCCGCGATCAGCGCCATACTGCCCGGTTCCGGAGTGGAAGCAACTTGCGCAGCGGGTGAGAAAGCTATGAAAGCGGGTTCGGCCAAGTTGCCTGTGCCGATGGTCTGCTGGAACACTCCGCCGCTGTTGAACTCGCTGATGGTACCGTTGCCATTATTGACGGCGTACAGGTTGCCGCCACTGTCGAAGGCTACTCCAAAGGGACCGCTCAAGTGACCAGTACCGATGGTCTGCTGGAACACCCCGCTGCTGTTGAACTTGCTGATGGTGTTGCTGTTGAAGTTTGCAGCGTACAGGTTGCCGCTACTGTCGAACGTTAATCCATAGGGACCGCTTAAGTTGCCGTTGCCGATGGTCTGCTGGAACACTCCGCTGCTGTTGAACTTGCTGATGGTGTTGCTGCTATTATTGACAGCGTACAGGTTACCGCCGGTGTCGAAGGTCAATCCAGCGGGACCGCTCAAGTGGCCAGCACCGATGGTTTGTTGGAACACTCCATTGCTGTTGAACTCGCTGATGGTATTGGTGTTATTATTGGCAGCGTATAGGTTGCCTCCACTGTCAAAGGTCAATCCATAGGGCCGGCTCAAGTTGCCGGTACCGATGGTCTGCTGGAACACTCCGCTGCTGTCAAACTCGCTGATGGTGCCGTTGTTATAATTGGCAGCGTACAGGTTGCCGCCAGTATCGAAGGTCATTCCATAGGGAATGTTCAAGTGGCCAAGGCCAATGGTCTGGACAAGGCTCCCAGTGGTGTCGAAAACGCTGATGGTGTTACTATCAGCGTTGGAAACGTACAGCTTCTGCGCCTGACTCTGCACAGGAATGAGAGCGAGCGCCAGGGCGGCGAGCAGGGAGACGGACACGACGCTACATGGCGCGAAGGCAGAGCGAGAGTACATGAATGTGGTTTCCTTTTTCCGATTGATGAATGTCACTGATGCTCTCTTGATCGAAACACCCGCTCGGTCGTTGGCAGAACAGTCAGTACCGTTCCACGGAGACAGGGCCGGGTATGTGATCGTCGGCACGCAAGGGTGACGCCTCTCCAGCGCGTCCGCTCTGGCTTGCGACCGGTCTGGGAAGTCCGACCGGCTGTAGTGTCATCGTTCGGTACTTCTAAGCGCGTCTTCGCTTACGGATGAGGAAGCCTGCACCGGAGAGGCCAGACGCGACGAAGAGGGCGAGCGCGCCGGGTTCAGGGGTAGTGGAGACGACCGTACCATTCACCTGGAAGGCGCTGTGACCTAGGACAGAATCTGCGACGAAGGCGCCTGCGGAATTGGGACGGTGCGCCCCGGCTCCTGTTGTATTGGTGCTGGTCTCAAACCAACCATCAGCAGTATCCCCTGTTGTGGCAGCACCCAGCCAATAGGGAGTGCCTGCCGTCAGCAGAGGGCTGCCCCCGAAGTTGAGAGTGTACAGTACGCTGCTGGCGGTGAGCGTACTGGCGGGAATGTCCTGGCTTGCCAGGGCAACGCTCGGCAGATTGCCTACGCTGCTATAGAGCGTAATCGTCACGGCATTGTTGCTGCCCGAACCATAGATGAACGGTATCTGGATACTGTTCAGGTTAGCGGTGACAGAAGGCGTAAACTGCTCCGCGAAATCAGCGTAGAAACCATTACTGGCTGTAGGCCCAGACACACCTCTTGCCGATCCGGGACCTCCTGTCACGAACGGGAGGCTGGAGAAGAGTACGTCGGCCTGCGCGGAAGCGGCGCCGACTATCCCGACCAAGACCAAAGTGAACAAGGCCGTTGATTTGCGAAGGTGAACTGACTGTCGTTCCATTGCGTTCTGCATGTTGACTACTCCCGATTTCAAGTTGTGTCCGAAGACAGGATCAGTCTCCCACAGCTCCGTGGACGGCAGCGTGTACGAAAGGGAGGAGAAATCGTGTACAAGAGAGAAAACTCTCCAAACGGACGAACATCCTCCGTATTGCGCGGTTTAGAGAGAGAGACATCATCCCCGGCCATGAAGGAGATTATGGTAGTACAAGAGACGCCGCCGTTCTCCGTCCACCTACTCGGACCCTGTGAGGTCCGGATTGAAGGGGTGCCGCTGCCACGCCTGCGCTCGCGCAAGGTGCTCTGGCTACTGGCGCTGCTGGCGCTGCGTCAGGGTCGCGCGGCTGAACGCTCCTGGCTGGTCGCAACGCTCTGGCCGGAGAGCCTGGAAACGCAGGCGATGTACAACCTTCGTCAGGCGCTCACCGATCTGCGACGCGCTCTCGGCGCTCAGTCCGAACGCCTCCAATCCCCCAACCGTCACACCCTTCGCCTGGATCTCTCCAATGCCGACGTGGATCTGTTCGCGTTCGACTCCCTGGTCAAAAACGGGGAGATCAGTGCGCTGGAACGAGCGGTCGGGCTCTATAAGGGGCCGTTGTTGGACGGCTGTACCGAGGAGTGGGTCTTTCCGGAGCGCGCTTTCCGCGAGCAAGCGTATCTGAACGCCCTGGAAAGGCTTGCCGAACAGGCGCTTACCGCAGGGGAGGCCGCTAAGGCGATCCTGTCTCTGCGGCGTCTCCTCACTGTCAATCCTCTGGAGGAGCGGGCGCATCGGCTGTTGATGCAGGCGCTGGCCGCCTCGGGCGATCAGGTTGGCCTGATTCAGGCCTATCGGGAGATCCGGCTCACACTGAGGAGCGAACTGCAGGCCGACCTTGCCCCGGAGACGACGGCGCTCTACCATCAACTGCGCAGAAAGGCGCAGAAGACCTCACCCGGCATGGTTCTCCCGCGCTCTCCCGCCCGACGCCCTGCACCCCGGCTGTTTCATCCTCTCACGGAAATGGTCGGCAGGGACGAACAGATCTCCGCGATTGCCGAGAGACTGCGCCGCCGCCGCCTGGTGACCCTGACGGGGCCGGGAGGGATCGGGAAGACCCGCCTGGCGATCGCAGTCGCAGAGGAGCTGACGGACGAGTATCCCGACGGCGTCTGGCTGGTGCGGTTGGACAGTCTGTCCGAACCGAAGCTGACGGCACGAACCATCGCAACGGCGCTGGGGCTGCGTGATGAGCCGGGGCGCGCCGTCGAGACGACGCTGACGGACTATCTACAGGATCGCAGTGCGCTCCTTGTGCTGGACAACTGTGAGCACCTGCTGACCGCCGCCGCCGCAAACGCAGAGGAGCTGCTGCACCGGTGCGGCGGGCTGAGGATTCTGGCGACCAGCCGGGAAGCGCTCCATGTCGCAGGAGAGCAGGTATGGCCCGTGCCTCCGCTCTCTTTTCCGGTTCCGGGGCGCCTGCCGAACGATGAGAAGGGAGCGCTGGAGATCCTCTGGGAGTTCGATTCGATGCGCCTTTTCGCTGAGCGGCTGCGGGATCAGCAACCC
>JBBQPO010000141.1:0-15679 GCA_038217285.1 Chthonomonadales bacterium | reverse complement strand
GTTGGACGAAGGCGTGGTCGTGACGATCCTCTGCGACAGCGGCTCCCGCTACCTCTCGGAGCGGTTCTGGCAGGAAGCGGAGGAGCACGATGATCCGTCTATCTGAAGCCGACCTCGACGCGATCCGCGTCCACGGCGCGGCCACCTTTCCCAACGAGTGCTGCGGAGTGATGCTTGGCGATGTCGAAGGGGCCGACAAGAGGGTGCGAGAGATTCGGCCGCTGGCCAACGTCTTCGAGCCCAGCGCAGGGTTTGAAACCTCCGTTCTGCCCGCAGGCGCAGCAGCCGAAGATGTCGCCACCGTCGGCCAGGAGCGCCGCTACTTCGTCTCGCCGCAAGAGATGTTCGCGCTGATGCAGGAGGAGCGACGCACCAAACGCAAGGTGCTGGGTTTCTACCACTCCCACCCCAATCATCCGGCCCGACCCAGCGCCTACGACCGCGAATGGGCCTCTCCGTGGTATACCTATATCATCGTTTCGGTCCTGGACGGTCGCCCGGACGACCTGACCGCCTGGCAGCTCGATGACGACCGTCAGGCGTTTTCACCCGAAACCTGGGAAATTGTGGACCCAAGCTAAGTTGACTTCATAGAAGAGGGGAATGTTATGGCGAGAGTGCTTATTCCGACGGCCTTGCAGCAGTTTGCAGGCGGAACGGACGAACTGGATATTGCAGGAGCCACCGTGCAGGATGTGCTGGACGGTCTGGCAGCGCAGTATCCGGACCTGAAAAAACATCTGTTCAATGAAAAGGGCGAACTGCGTCACTTCGTGAATGTCTACAAAGGTTCCGAAGACATGCGGTCCCTCGATGGCATGGCGACCACGGTCAGCGAGGACGACGAGCTCAGCATCGTGCCGAGTATCGCGGGCGGCGCAGGACCGATCAAGCCGTTGCCGGAGCCGGTCAGCGTCATCTCTGATGATCGCGGCGCGAGCGCCGAGCTCAGCAACGACGAGATTTTGCGCTACAGCCGCCACCTGATCCTGCCGGAGGTCAATATTGAGGGGCAGAAGCGGCTGAAAGCGGCGAAGGTGCTCTGCATCGGGGCAGGCGGGCTGGGCTCGCCGCTGATGCTCTATCTGGCGGCGGCCGGCGTGGGCACCATCGGGATCGTCGATTTCGACACCGTGGACGTTACCAACCTGCAGCGCCAGATCATCCACGGCAACAAAGATGTGGGTCGCCTGAAAATGGAGTCGGCGCGGGAGACGCTGCGCGACATCAACCCCCATGTCGAAGTGATCGGCTTCGAGGAGCAGTTCTCCTCGGAAAACGCGATGCGCATCGTCAAAGATTTCGACCTCGTGATCGACGGCACCGACAACTTCCCCACCCGCTCCCTGACCAACGATGTCTGCGTGCTGCTCAACAAGCCGAACGTCTACGGCTCCATCTTCCGGTTCGAAGGACAGGCCTCGGTCTTCTGGGCCGAAAAAGGTCCGTGCTATCGGTGCCTCTATCCGGAGCCGCCTCCTCCCGGCCTGGTTCCCTCCTGCGCCGAAGGCGGCGTGTTGGGTGTACTGCCCGGCATCATCGGCTGCATTCAGGCGAACGAGGCGATCAAGCTGATCCTGGGCATCGGGAACCCGTTGATCGGGCGGCTGATGCTCTTCAACGCCCTGAAAATGCAGTTCCGCGAGCTGAAACTGCAGAAGGATCCCAGTTGCCCCATCTGCGGCACGAACCGCACCATCACAGAGCTGATCGACTACGAGGAGTTCTGCGGGATTCGGGGCGAGGAGTCGGCCCCCCAGACCGTCGATGAGAACGAAGAGATCACGGTCAAGCAGCTCAAGGCGCGCATGGATCGCGGCGAGGATCTGACGATCATCGACGTGCGCGAACCTTATGAGTATGCCATCGCACGTATTCCCGGCACGAAGCTGATTCCGCTGGGGCAACTCGAAGAGCGGGCAGGCGAGCTTGACCCGAACACCGAGATCATTCTGCACTGCCGCTCCGGCAAGCGCAGCGCGGACGCCCTGAACCGCCTCAAGGCCCGAGGCTTCGTCCGGTTGAAGAATGTGGTCGGAGGCATCACCGCCTGGAGCGACGAGGTCGATCCCTCCGTTCCTAAATACTGAGCCGTCGCGTTTCCCAATGGCCGTCGCCTCTCCGGAGGCGGCGGCTATTGCTGTCTTTCGAGCGTCTCGCGCGTGACTTTGTGGCGATAGGCGAACATTTTGCCGAGCTCACGGCGAACGAAGAGGAAGTCCGCCAGACGTCCCAGAGGTCCGAAGGGGAGATGGTAGTGGACATGGTCGGTGATGCGGGTGCGATCGCCTGGCAGCGGATCGAAGGTGTGCGTATGAGTCCAGGCCTGAAAGGGGCCTTTGCCATCGACCTGTCGGTCCCGAAAGAGGCGGGGCGGCTCGTATGCGATGATCTCGGCGTCCCAATGGAGCGTAACACCGAACCGTGTGATGAGCAGATGATAGACAACGCCGACACCCATGGGCACCGGTTCGCCCTCCAACCGCGCCTTGACCTCGGGCGGCGTCAGTTTGAACAGACATCCGATGTCATCGTAGAAGATCCAGACCTTGTCCAGCGGAGCCTCGATATCGCAGGCGAACTCCAGGGTCGGCACACGGCACCTCCTTTAATCCCATTCACCGACATAGAGGACTTCCTCCTCCAGTCGCAGCCCAAAGTGCGCGAGCACGCGCTGTTTCACGGTCTCGGCCACGGCGCGGACATCGGCAGCCGTCGCATTCCCCCGGTTCACAATGAAGTTGGCATGGCGCTCAGCGACACCCGCGCCGCCGAGTGTGAAGCCTTTCAGACCGCACTCTTCGGAAAGGAACGCGGTGGGCACGACGCCGATCTTGCGCATATTCTCAGGAAGGTTGGGCAGGCGGGCGGCGAGCTCGCGGTCCCGAATGTTCTTGAAGAAGCTGCCGGCGGAGGGTTCCCACGGCTGTTTCAGAATCCGCTGCATCTGGATCTCTTTGGCCTTCAGGCGAATGTCCGTTTTGCGGCCTGGTGCGAGGGTCAGCGTGACGCCCAGCAGCGCCGCCGGTTTGCCGCCGTCCCGGCGCAGCCGACTGTCCCGATAGGAGAACTCCATCCAGTCCGGCGTCACCCAGCGGCGCTCGCCGCCCTCGACGACCTCGATGCGCGTGACCAGATCGCAGATGTTGCCGCGATAGGCCCCGGCATTCGAAACGAGCGCCCCTCCCACCGTGCCGGGAATCCCGACCGCCCACTCCAGCCCAGAGAGCCCGGCCTGCATCGTCCGCACAAACAAGGACATAAAGTTATGCCCGGCATCCGCATAGGTGGTCGTGCCGATCTCCGCATGCCGACACGCATTCTGCACCACAAACCCCCGCACCCCTCGGTCGCTGACACAGACATTCGTGCCCTCTCCTAGAATAAAGAGCGGCAGGTCGTGGCGCTGCGCCAGCGCGGTGATCTCCGCCAGCGCGTCTGTCTCCCGCGCGGTATAGAACAGATCCGCTGGCCCACCGACCCGAAGATAGGTGTGGTTGCGCATCGGCTCACCGTGGAGGATGGTGTTCTGGATTGCTGGAGACAGCGTCTCCAAGTGAGGATCCCAAGGATTCCCGGTAGTCAGCGGTCGATTATTGATTGCTTTTAAGTCCTGTGAGCGGGTAACCTAACCCCCCGCCCCCTTCCCGACACGGGAAGGGGGTGCCCGACCACTTACTCGCCTTGCTGCGAGGCTGGTGGTAAGGTCGGTCTTGGAACTCGCGCCGTGTGATAACAAACGGCGCGATAGAATTAGATTTTGTCGGGCGGAGTGCTCACTTCGTTCGCGGCAGCGGCCGCAGTTTGTATTTCAGTTAGTACAGCGGTCAGGTCCGATTGAATACGGGCATTGGAAAATCGAAGAATTCGCAGGCCACGGGTGGAGAGAAGGCGGTCGCGCAGAAGGTCATAGTCAACCTGCTGTTGGTGAACGCTTCCGTCTGCTTCGATAATGAGGCCAGCAGCATGACAGTAGAAATCCGCGATAAAGCCGTCGATAATCTGCTGCCGGCGGAAATGCAGACCACCGCACCGATTGCCTCGCAGACAATCCCAGAGTACCCTCTCTGCTTGCGTCATCTCGCGGCGCATTGCTCTCGCCGCATTCTGCTTCACCGTCCATTTATGTCCTGTGACTATACCCCGCTTCTCCACAGTCTTCTCCCGAAAATGTTCCTAAATGAATCCTCGACAAATCATTCCTTCGGTTCGATCTCGAACTCAGGACATAGAAGCTGCTTCTAAGTCATATCCAAGCCATCAGTTGAAACGAATGGTTTATTGTCTGGTTGAAGTACTCTAATCTAGTTGGCTTCGGACTTCACTGGCAGGGAAAACCTATTATTGACCATCAGACGTCTGCCTAACATTCGAGCAGGCACTCTGCGGGCGCATAATGAGATCAAAATGCGCTCGACGCAGTTATTGGCCGTCTGTAATCCAAAAGGCCGAAAGTCAATAGTCGTTAGTTAATCGAAGTTTTATGGTTGCCGCAATTGCTTTTACTTCCCATTTGAGATGGCGAGAAGCCATTGTGAACATGTAAAACTTCAGTTAATTGACGATTAGTCGGATCAGAGAAGAATGAGAAACGTATTCTATCTGAGACGATTTACAGCACGCCCAAATCAGGAACGTCGTTATTAAATTTGTTGTCCCATTCCTCTTCCGACCGAAAAACGACTACATTGAAAAGGCCACCAGTGATCCGTTCGGGACCAGGAATTTCTCCAGAATAGTCCGGCCAAGTAGACAGGTCGCCATTGATAGCACTGCTGAGAAGCATACCGTTGGCAGGAAGAGCGAATTGGCCAGTATGCCAGTCATAAAGCGCATCTCCGCTCCAATCGATCCACATTCTCTTTTTCTTGAGGGTGCGTGTTGCAAGGCAACTAATCCCAGCTAAGGCATGCGTACTCCCTACAACCTCAAAGCTCCGTGGCTGGTCAAAGACACAGTTAATAATATGTCCACCTTCCGTATTCTCTCCGACGTAAGTGGTGTTTAGCTCTTTAAGAAACCAATTGACGGCTGGCTTTTCACAATATTTTACGGAGTTGAAGTCAAACGCCGCCAGAGAGGACGATGGCGGAACGACGAAGTAAAGCCCCATCTCTTCGATCTTCCAGCGACGGATCACACCGTACCAATATTCACCAATTCTGAAGCCTGACTGCATAGGATCGTCTGGAAGTAAGGAAAGGCAACCGATATTCTCGTGTTTGGCTAACTGTAGCGCTTGATCCGTAAACCTCTTTCTGGTTACCATGATGCGCAGGTTGGCTCCGACGTTCTCAGCCTTTTTGGCAAATGCCTCGACCACATCAGGCCCCTTCTTACGTCTGTGGTCCTTGCACTCCATCACACCCAGAACAGAACGGCCACCAAAATGTCCCCTAATTACGACATCGAACTGTCGCTTGTTACCCACCCGGTCGATGATTTGTTCGTTGTGGCTCACAACAGAGTTAGGATCCAACATCTGCTGAATTCGGGCAACAGCCTTCTCAAAAGAAATCCCAGGGTTTTCTTGGCCTATCGGATCGTCCAGATGTTTTGGCGAACGTGTTTTCATATCTCGATGTCAACCTTAGACACAACGGCGAACGTGCGTGTTAGGGCACCCCCTTCCCGGTGAGCGAAGCGAACGAAGTCGGGATAGGGGGCCGGGGGGTTAGGTAACCCGCTCAAGCTCCGCCCGGATCATCGCGTTTGTGCGGTTTGTAGTAACGGTAGGTGACACGCTGCACGAACTGTGCCGGTCCCTGGCGGTCACGTTCCCAGCGCGCATCTGGAGTCAGATGCGGGCTGACGAGCGCCTCCGTCTGGAGATACCAGGGCTCTTCCGTCACCACGCAGCGGAGTTTCGGATCGCCGGTCGGGCCCCACGATTCGAGGCGGTGCTCATACTCGTTGCGGACGAAGCCCTGCTGCCATAGGGTCCGGATACGGACGGCGCGGACCTCTCCGACGAGAATGTCGCCGGAGCGCACGGTGCGGTTCTCGTTTAGGCGCAGATGCAGCAGAGGCAACTGTACGGTGAAGCCTTCGGGCTGACGCGAATAGTCGAAGCTGACTTTGCCGAGCGCGCGGGTCACCGGGCCGGGCCGGAACTGCACCATGATGCCGGCGTACTCGTGCTCATGGTGTTTGTTCTCGTAGAGCACGCCGACATTGAACTCCCCGAGCTGTTTGCCGAGATAGGCATTGGCCCCCAGCTCCCCACCCCGTCCGAGCGGTTCGTGGCGCACGGCGAGCGCGCCGAAGCGACTCTCGAAGTGCCAGGTGCCCGCAAAATCGTGGCGATAGAATCCGTAAGCTTCTATAATGCGGCCTTCCGCTTTGTCGCCGTCCAGAAACCCGCTGGCGCGCGCGCTGCCATGAACGCCGAAACCGCTATTGAGGGCGGCCTCCCCGACCAGCACCGCGCTGCGATAGTCGGTTTGGGGGCCGCCGCGCAGGTCGCCATAGCCCGGAACCTGATCGAACTGCGCGATGGCGTCAGGGTAAGGAAAGTGGAGGTAGCGCACCCGACCCAGGCGCAGACTGGCGCCGCCCTGCCACGTCGGACCGCGATAGCGCTGGAAACCCTCCAGATAGATCTCGTCAGAATAGACCTCGAACGCCTTCTCTTCGCCTTCACGCCGCCGGAAGTTGGCCCGGACCCGAACGCCGGGCAGCAGATCGACGGCACCCCCGAAAATGAAGTTGCGCAGATTGAGACGATCCGGCCAGAACTTGACGCCGACGGAGGCATCGAAAAAACCACGTCCCGTGCCGAGGAAGTCGGAGTGCCAGCCAAACCGATCCGACTCTGTGAGGCCAGTCGGATTTACCAGCCGCTCCTGCGTCGTCGTGGACGGAAGAGGGACCTCGGGGATACTGTTGGAAGCCTGCGCAAAGGCCGATGTCGGCGCAATGGACCCGAACAGGGCCAGGGCGATCCGAGTATTGAGAGCGGTGCGCGATCGACGCTGCGCCATGCAAAAGTCTCCTTGTATGTTTCTCAAGTGCGCTCTATTTCGCGATACAGCGCACCAATGCCTGCTTCACTACCGGGAAAGTGGCGCTTACCCTGCTCACGAGGGTGTCGCACGTTCGATATCGCGGGTCGGAACCACGGGGGAAGGCGTCTGCGTCTCTGTATCCGGTTTGGTCGGATCAGCGGGGATGGGAACAGGAGATCCAAATGCCTGGTGCAAGAGACGTACTTTGGTGATGCGCCGCCCGTCCGAAGCCTCCACGATAAACTCCAGCTTCTGCCACCCTACCCGTTCGCCGCGTTCGGCCTGATGGCCCAGCAGCCCGAACACAAATCCGCCAATGGTGTCCGCCTCATCCTCGGGCAGTTCCAGTCCCATGCGGTCGTTGACCTCGCGCAGGCCCATCTTCCCGTTCAGAATCGTGGTGTAGCGGTCGATCACCTGCACCATCGGCTCCTCCTGATCATACTCGTCCTGAATATCGCCTACGATCTCTTCCACGAGGTCTTCGATGGTGACCAGGCCGGAGGTAACGCCGTACTCATCCCGAACTATCGCCAACTGCTGCTTGCTGCGCTGAAACTCCGCCAGCAGCTCGTCTCCCTTTTTGGTTTCCGGAATGAAGTAGGGCGGACGCATGACGCTCCGGATCGAAGTGTTGTTGCGCATGGTGTCGAGGGGCAGCGAGAGCAGGTCTTTGGCATGCACGATGCCCACGATGCTATCGAGATCGTCCTCGTAGACGGGGATACGCGAATGCCCTGATTCGGTGATGCAGCGGATTAGTTCGGGCAGCGGTGCGCTGACATCCAGCGCGGTCATATCGATGCGCGGCGTCATCACCTTCCGCACGACCGTGTCTCCGAAATCGAGGATGGAGTGGATCATCTCCGTCTCTTCCGCTTCCAGAAATCCTTTCTCCTCGCTGGCTTCGACCATCATCTTGAGCTCCTCTTCATTGACGGCCGGAATGAGGAAACTGGCGGTGCCTCCGAAGGGGCGCACAAGGATATTGGAGAGAAAGGTCAGGAGCGCGACAAGCGGCGTGAAGAGAAATTTCAGCCCATAGATCGGATAGACCGCGATGAGCGCGAGTCGTTCCGAATGGCGCAAAGCCAGGCTTTTCGGGGCAATCTCGCCGATGACCAGCGAGATGATCGTAACCGGCACTGTGACCAGAGCCAGAGCGATAGCGTCGGCATTGGCGGCGATAAGGGAGGTGCTGTGCTGTTGGATCCAGTGCGCGAGCGGGCCTATCGCACTGACAGCCGCGATGATCGCGGCGAGGGTCGATACCAGCGTCAGTCCGGTCTGTATGGTGGACTGCATGTGGGTCGGCTGTCTAAGCAGCTTTTCAACCAGAATTGCCGCCCGATTGCCCTCTTCGACCAACTGCCGAATGCGCGTCTTGCGCACCGTGATCAGGGCGTATTCGGCCAGAGAAAGAAAGGCGTTGATGCAGATCAGCGCGAAGACGAGACCCATCTGCCAGGCGAATCGCTGCGAATCGAAACTACGTTCGTGAGTGCCCAATCAGTAAAACTCCCTCGATGCGCCAGGGGTCGCCCTGCACCGCCAAACGGAAAGGTATCGACAGGGCGGCATGGGACTTCGGCGGCGGGGGTTTTGCCAGATGGATCCGTACCCAGGGCATGACCCAGTAGACCAGCGAAGTCAATAGAATGGCGAGAATAGCTCCCAGCACGACTTCCTGCAGAGAGTGGACACCCGCCTCGACCCGACTCTGCGCGACGAGAATCGCCAGCAGGATCGCGAGAAACGCAACCATGTTGTTGTTTGCCGTAAAACAGATGACCATCGCAAGCAGAAAACCGATGGCGCTGTGGCCGCTGATAATGCCGCCGTGCCAGGGCGACCCCGTATCGCTGAGCAGTTTCGAAATGACGACGACCAGCGCCAACAGTACGATACCTACGAATACGACTCGCAGCCCTTCCGGTTCCAGCTCCTTCGCCATCGACTGCTGGATCTTCACCAGCTTGTCCTGACTGAAGAAGATGAGAACGCCAGCAATGACCGCATTCATTGCCGCCAGCAGGACCGCGCCTGCCGCGACATCTTTGGCCAGTTTCGCGACGGGGTTGTAGGTCTCCGTCACCATATCGACCAGATGTTCGATAGCGGTATTGAACATCTCCGCGACAATCACTAGCGTGATCGCGAAGACCAGGGCGAGCATATCCTTGTTATCCAGGTTGCGCAACAGCCCGGACAGCAGCACCGCTACCAGAATATAGAAGTGGTAGCGCATGTGCGGCTGCGTTCGGAAGACATGAAGAATACCTTCCTGCGCATAACGGAAATTTGGCAGCGGATTTCGTTTTTTAAAGGGCAACAGCGGGCGCAAAGGGCCTCCTTCCAAACGGTCTATGGTGTCGTATACGGCACAGGCTGGAGACTGGCGCCCAGAACGGCCTGTTCACGAACGCGCATTCGGGCCGCGCCGGCCTCTGTCTCGTCTTCGTAGCCGAGCAGATGCAAAATCCCATGCACCGTTAGGAGCGCCAATTCCTGTTCCAGGGAGATTCCCAGCGCATTCGCCTGACGTTCCGCCGTATCGATGGAGATAATGACATCTCCGAGCAGCACGGGTTGGCCGGGCGCCAGCGGCATCGGCGGTGCCTCGGGCATCTGGTCCAGCAGGGCGAACGACAACACATCGGTCGGTCGGTCGTAGCCGCGATACAGGCGGTTCATCTCATGCACGGTCGGATCATCGGTCAGCAGAACGCTTACCTCGGCGCGCGCCGGCCCCTCCTCCCGAAGCAGGCGTTGGGCGGCTTTCCGAAGGCCGGCCGTTGGCATCCGGCGCGGCGTGTCGTTCTGTAACAAGACGGCCATAAGGGTTCTCCGAGTCCTGAAGGGAGTGCGTTTCACCGGCTTCGAGTTCCATCGCCCCGATCCCTTCAGTCGGCGTCTCTTCGAAGGGGAGTCCCAGGGCGCGAACGACCCGGTGAGTGGTCAATGGCTGATCGGAGGCATGCGCGCCTCCCTGTCCCCCATTGTCGCCTTCCGCCAGTGCCAGTTCGCTCGTGATCGGCATGAAAGGCAGGGTGAGCAGCGGCGGTTCGGGGTTGAGGTCGGGGCGACGCACCTCCATCGGCTGGCCGGTAGCGTTCTGCGGCGTGAGGACGGGATAGGCGATGCGCGAATGCATCATCGCGGCCAGGACATGCAGGAAGGCGTCCGCGATGCTCTTGATGTCCCGAAACGTCAGGTCGCACTCGTCGAGTTGATGATCTTCGATCT
Source organism: Chthonomonadales bacterium (assembly GCA_038217285.1). GTDB lineage: Bacteria > Armatimonadota > Chthonomonadetes > Chthonomonadales > Chthonomonadaceae > JANXLO01. The sequence continues at coordinate 5,426 of JBBQPO010000141.1, read as the reverse complement.
TGCCCTGAATGATCCGGGCGACCTCGGCTTCGAGGCGTTCCCGGCTTGGCTTCTCCAGGCTGCGGGTGGCGGCTTCCACCGAGTCCGCCATCATGACGACGGCGGACTCGCGGGTCTGCGGTTTCGGGCCGGGATAGCGGAAACGCTCCTCCAGACCGATCGGCGTCTCCCCTCCGCAGTCGGCGAGCGCCTGATGATAGAAATAGCTGATGAGGGTCGTGCCGTGATGCTGGCCGATGATGTCGCGAATCTCTGCAGGCAGGCGATGGTCTTGTGCCATCTGCACCCCGTCCCGCACATGGGCTGTGATGATCAGGGCCGAGAGCGAGGCGCTGAGACGGCCATGGACGTTGTCGCCGCGCCGCTGGTTCTCGATGAAAAAGTCCGGCATTTTCATCTTGCCGATGTCGTGATAGTATCCGGCGACGCGACAAAGCAGGGCGTCGGCGCCGACCGCCTGCGCGCCCGCCTCCGCCAGCGTACCGACCATGATACTGTGCGCGTAGGTTCCGGGGGCGACGGTGCAGAGATCTTTCAAAAGCGGACGATCAAAGGCGGAGAGCTCCAGTAGCGCGGTATGCGTCAGAATGCCGAACGGGCGTTCGAGCACGAGCAGGCCGAACCAGTAGAGGAAAACGGCGAAGACGGCGGAGCCGACGGCCCAGGCCGAGCCGCTCCAGAGCTCCGGCAGAGGGTCGCGGAGCAGCAGGCCAAGCAGCCAGACGAGGCAGAGGTTGGTGCCGGCCAACGCGGCCGTGGTAGCTGGCAGGTTGGTTTTGCGCCGCACATTCCCCACGCTCATGATACCGACAAGACTGCTCAGGAGCGTCATGACGGTGAACCGTATCTCGTGGTTCATGATGAGGCCGGACTGCACCGCCAGCAGCGCGACCACCAGCACCGCCAGATGCATATCCAGCAGCACACTGACGAGCATACCGGCAGCGGCCACGCTCATCAGCCCCAGATAGCCGACCTGTCCTGCGGAGAAGGAGACGCCGAGCATCGTGCCGCCGACCTTGAGGCCCAGGATGCTCAACAGCACGATGGCGGCCAGCAGCGCCAGTCGGCGGCGATCCACGTAGAGCCGGGGCAGCGTCCGGCGGATGGCGAAGACGACGAGCAGCACCATCGCCGCCGACAAAACGCAGATCGCCGCGCCGGTCGTCGGCTCCATGTGCGGATTAAGGAGGCCGAGGGCGATAAACTTGTCCAGGTGTTCCGGCGTCACCCGCTCGCCGACCCCGATGATCCGCTCCCCGCGCACGATGTTGCGGGAAACGGGAGAGACCGCGCGCGCGGCGGAATCTTGCGCTGCGACGGTCTTGCGGCGACTGAGCAGACGATTGGGGCGAAGGGACTGACGCGCAAGAGAGTGAACGATGGCGGAGTATTCGGGGGAAGAGAGGGCGTCGCGGGCAGCGTCAGAGACATCGTCACTCACGTGCTGCAGATCGTCGGCATGTCGGCCCGCCTCGGAGTAGTCGCGTATCTCGCGTTCTTCGGCCTCGGCGATCAGGCGGGAGGCGGTTTCGTGCATCTTGTCAAAAAGCGCGGGAGAGGCCGAGAGCAGCAGACGCAACTGTTCCTTCGTGTAGAACGCGCCGAACTGTGGCTGCAGCTCATCGGCCAGTTGCGTCAGCGTCATGACCTTGAGCCCGTTCGGTCGTGCGCCGGTATGGCGGACCAGACGCATGCGCTCACGCTCAATGCGGTCGAAAAACTCCTGCACGGTCTTCCCGGCCCCGTAGGCCGCGCCCTCATCCGACTCGTAGACCGGTCGCGTGGCGAGGCGGGCGGCAAGCTGCGCCTGCGCGGTGCGCTCCGTACTGACGTAGTAGGCGTTGCGGGGCGCCATCACTTCGCGGTCGCTGATCTCACCGGGATGCAGAGCGATGCGATCCGGCAGAAGATGCACGGACATCAGGACCGAAAGAACGGCGATCGTCGATACCAGCAGTCCCAAACGGGGCCAGTCGAGGCGCGGGGCAGGCGCAGGAGCGCCGCCCGGCGTCTTCGCGCCGCGTGATCGGGGGGGTCTGGATCGGGAACGAAATATGGTTTTGAAAGGAATGTTCATGTGCGTCGTGCCCACGGGCCGACTTGCGCAAACACCGGTCGAAGCGGCAGGCTCTCAACACCTGCCCCGGAACAGAAGACGGTAATGCCAGACTCACTTTCAAGAGCGAAAGGGTCTCTGCAGATTAGACGACGGACATGCGGAAAAGTTAACCCGCACTCTATTATAGGCGACGGATGGGTTGGTGTCAAGTCGCCGCCCGTCAAAAAGCGGGCGGTGCCCTACCCGAGTCTGCCCTGCGCGGCGACCAGCGTGTTGCGGAGCAGCATCGCGATGGTCATCGGCCCGACGCCGCCGGGCACGGGCGTGATAAACGCCGCCACGGCCCTCGCCGTCTCGAACTCGACGTCGCCCACATCGCCACTGCGTCCTTCGACACGGTTGTAGCCCGCGTCCAGGACGGCCGCGCCCGGTTTGATCATGTCGCCCCGAATCAGCTCTGCCCTGCCGACCGCAGCGACGAGAATGTCGGCCTGCCGGGTCACCTCGGCCAGATTGGGGGTACGCGAGTGGCAGATCGTCACGGTCGCATTACGGTTGAGGAGCATCATCGCCACGGGCTTGCCAAGGATGATGCTGCGCCCGACCACCACGGCGGACTTGCCTTCTATCGGTACGCTGTAGCGGTCGAGAAGTTCGATGATACCGGCCGGGGTGCAGGAGGGAAACGCAGGCTCTCCGTTGATAAGCCCGCCGAGGCTCATGCGGCTGATGCCGTCGATGTCCTTGTGGGCCGAAACCTTGTCCAGCACGGCCGGCTCATGCAGATGTTTGGGCAGCGGGTGCTGCACCAGAATGCCGCTGACGGCAGGGTCCGCGTTCAGGCCTTCCACCAGCGCCTCGGCCTCCGCCTGGGTGCAGTCGGCCCCAAGCCGATGCACCGACGACTCCATGCCGACCCATTTGCAGGCTTTCTGCTTCATCGAGACGTAGGTTTCCGAGGCAGGGTCCGCCCCGATCAACACGGCGGCAAGGTGAGGCGCAGGCTGTCCCATCGCCCGCAGAGCGGCGACACCGGCGGCGATCTCGGCACGAATGGTGCGCGCGGTCGCCATGCCGTCCATCAGAACGGCGGTCTGTACATCACGGCTGTTCATTCCGTTTCGTCCTCCTCGATCTCTTCGTTCTCCTGGTTCTCCTCGAAATCGGCGAAATCGGCGATATCGGCGATATCGGGCAGATCGAGAGCGGTATCTTCCGCCTCGATCCCCAGCGCCGGTTCGGTTTCCGGCGTCGGCTCCGCTTTGGCCCCGATCTTCGTCGCCAGCGCGCCGAGCACGCCGTTGACGAAGCGCCCCGACTCCGCCGTACTATATTTTTTTGCCAGTTCGACCGCTTCGTTGATCGAGGCGCTGGTCGGGATGGCCGGCAGAAAGAGCATTTCGAAAGCGGCCATGCGCAGGATGTTGCGGTCCACCGAAACCAGTCGTTCCAGTCCCCAGCCAGTCGCAAGCTCAGCGATGGGCAGGTCTATATCGGCCTGCTGCGCCTGCGTTCCCTGCACCAGTTTGACGGTGAACGCCGCGACTCGCATCCAGTCTCCGGTCTGCTTCGCCAGGATCTCTCCGACCTTCTCCCAGCGGGCGACGGCGGCCTCGTTAAACTCCTGACGCTGCGTCAGCAGCCAGTCGGCGGAGGCGGCAGGAGCCAGACCCAGCGGCTGCTCTTGCCGGAGTGTTTTCGCGAAGGCGCGGGCGCGGGTGCGCAGATCGGCTTCGAGGAGTTTTTGAAGGCGGTCCTGGCCTGCACTGCTTGTCTCATCGCCCCGTCGGCCCATGGGAAAGACGTTGCGGAACCCATCGGCGAACCGACGCAGCCATGCGCACTCGGCGGCCGTCAGCCGCGCGGTTGGAACGGCGTTGAGCGGATCGGGGGAAGGCATGAGCAGACGCGGCGGGCTGAGCAGCACGCCGGGCAGAATCGTTTTGAAGGCGCGCTCGACCCGAAGCTCCTGCCAGTAGGGCGCCTCGATCAATACGCTCTCCAGGCAGGCGACGACGGCGCGCTCCATCGGAACGGTCAGCGTGGGCAGCAGATCGCAGAGCACGGCGGTCGCATAGTCCAGGCAGGCCTGCTCGACCGTCGATCCGCTGGCCGTTCGGGAACCGCGCTGAACGAACTCCTGACGCAGCCGCTCCATCGCGGCTTCCTGCGCCTCGATCAATCCGACTTTGCCGACATCCATCTGATACAGTATTTTCAAGGCCCACTCACGAGCGAGCCTACGCGAACTTATCAATCAATCGTCCTTTCTAGCTTCCCTATCACCCTGCGCACTTCTCGTTCATTCACGTCGTTGTTCGCCGCTTTCATTCGACAGGCGAGGCCCAAGTTCCTGCCCCTATTCTCGGGTGTATGCCGTTCCCTGCCCTTTTGGGCAGTCGCGGAACCTCTGACAAAAGCGATACAAGTTGCCTGCTCCACCGCTGCGTGGAGTATAATAGGAGGGTTCTTACGGAGCGCGCGGCCCCCACCTGGGCCGAAAGAGGAACACAAGGAACAGGATGATCAACGCACTTAACATCAGCGGTTTCAAGGGGTTTATGGAGCTCGACCTGCCGCACCTGAGCCGAATCACCCTGCTTGGCGGACGCAACAATGCCGGCAAAACCTCGGTTCTCGAAGCCCTCTTCACGCTTTTCGACCGCCTCAATCCGCAGATGATGCTGCGGCAGTACGCCTGGCGTAATGTCGAATCTCTGCCGCTCGATCCTGCGTCTGTCTGGTCGCCCTTTTTCTATGGCTACGACCTGAACCGGGACATCCGCATGCACGCCCTCATCAATGGCCGACCGGAGCGCATGGCCCTCCATTTCAACCCGAACTATAGCCAGCAGACGATCTCCGCCGAACCGCCGACGCAGGGCAGCCGAACGGCCCTCATTCAGACCGATACCCCGGCCGGAATCACCGCCTCTCTGGATATCCGCTACCAGACCGACACGCTGCCGGAGCAGGTATCGCATATCACTCTGCGCGGTAACACCCTCGAGTACACCGCCGAAAACATCGATATCTTTTCCCCGCATCTGGTCGCCATTATCGGGACGCGCATTCCGGAAAGCCAGAACGAGTTGGCGACGCGGTTCGGGCAGTTGGACGTCGTCGGTCGGCAGGATGTCGTGGTCGATTTCCTTCGAATCATGGAGCCGGATCTGAAATCGCTCACCGTGATCGCCACCGGCAATCTCTCGATGGTCTACGGCGACGTCGGCCTGCCGCGCAAGATCCCGATCTCCTATATGGGCGACGGGATGTTCCGGCTGCTGACCATCATTACCTACATGGCGACGCTTCCGGGCGGCATTCTGCTGATCGACGAGGTCGAGAACGGCATTCACCACTC
>JBBQPO010000140.1:0-15935 GCA_038217285.1 Chthonomonadales bacterium | reverse complement strand
CACAGGCGTGGCGATTCATGGAGCAGGACGTCCGCATGGCCTCTCTCTACGGTGTGCCGGAGCACAGTTCGCTGTCGGACTGGCCGATCTCATACAGCGAGCTTGCCCCCTTCTACGAGAGGGCGGAGTGGGAGTTAGGCGTTGCGGGGGACGGTGAGGCCAGTCGCGTGCAGGCGCCCAGGGCCAAAGGCTACCCGATGCCGCCGGTTCCCGACAATCCGAGCCGGAAAGTGATGCAGCGCGGCGCGGAGCGACTGGGGTGGAACACCAACCCGGTCCCCCTGCTCATCAACACCGTCCCCTATCTTGGCCGACCGGCCTGCGTGCAGTGCAGCTACTGCGTTGGCTTCGCCTGCCCTTCCGATAGCAAGAACGGGACCCAGAACACCCTGATTCCCCGCGCCCTCGCCACCGGCCTGTGCGACCTGGTGACGGAGGCCATGGTGGAGCGCATCGATACGGACGAACGCGGTAACGTGGTTGGTGTGACGTATCTGATAGAGCGTGAGGGGATAGTGCAGCGCGAATCGGCGATATCGAAGGCGGTCATCGTCTCGAGTGGCGCGATCGAATCGGCACGCCTGTTGCTCAACTCTGCCTCAGCGATGCATCCGCATGGCCTTGGCAACGCGAACGACGTGGTCGGGCGCAATCTGCAGGGCCACTTCTACCCCGGCGTCCAGGGCCTTTTCGACGAGGTTGTGCACGACGGCCTCGGTCCTGGCGTCTCTATCGCCACCAGCCAGTTCAATCATGGGAATGTGGGCGTCGTCGGGGGCGGCATGCTGGCGAATGAGTTTACCAAACTCCCGATCATCTTCTGGCGCGGGTCGCTGCCGCCGGGTGTCCCGCGCTGGGGAGCCGAGAACAAACGCTGGATGCGCGAGAACTTCAACCGGACCATTCACATCATGGGGCCCGTTCAGGATATTCCCAACCCGGAATGCCGCGTACAGATCGCTCCCGATGTGCGCGACCGTTATGGCATCCCGGTGGCGAAGCTTTCCGGCACGACGCATCCCGAGACCGTCAAGACCGCGACCTTCCTGTATGAGCGCGCGCGGGAGTGGATGGAGGCGAGCGGCGCAGTGCGTGTCTGGGGCTATCCCCCGAGCCTGGGACTGAGCGCGGGCCAGCATCAGGCGGGAACCTGTCGCATGGGCGAAGACCCGCGCACCTCCGTCACCGACAAGTGGGGCCGTGTCCACGCGCACGATAACCTCTTCGTCGTCGATGCCTCCCTGCACGTCACCAACGGCGGGTTCAACCCTGTCCTCACCATCATGGCCCTGGCATTCCGCTGCGCCGAACAGATCGCAAAGGCTCTCTGATGCTTCCTGACCCTTCACAAGAGGCGTTTACATCGAGCTTACGGACCTTCTACGTGAGCGCCCTTCCACGGGTTGGACGCTGCGATCCTATCTTCCTCCAGCTGACGAACCTCCGACTCTGGCTCTCTTTGATGAGCATCGCCGTGCTTCTTCACTGCCCTGGCGGTGCGCGGGCGCAGAGCAGCCTGGACGGGATTCGGCAGCGTGGAGAGCTGGTCATCGCGACGGATGCAACCTACCCGCCCTTCGAGTATGTGGACGGCCAAAAGCTGCTCGGCTTCGATGTCGATCTCGGCAACGAGATCGGCCGGGAGCTGGGCGTCAGGGTGGTCTGGAAGCAGATGGCCTGGTCAGGCGTGCTCGGCGCGCTGGAGTCGCATAAGTGCGACGTCATTATCTCCGGCGCGACGATCACCGACGAGCGCAAGAAGACGACCGCGTTCTCACGCCCCTATTTTCCGTCGGGTCAGACGATTGCGAGGCGGAAAGGCGACACGACGGTCCAGCGTCTGCAAGACCTCAAAGGCCGTCGCATCTCGGTGCAGGAGGAGACGACAGGTCAGTATGCCCTGCAAAAGCTCGGCGTCCCGAAAGATCATATCAACCGCTTCGACAAGCTGGAGGACGGCCTCACGGATGTCGTCAACGGCAAGTCGGACGCGGCTGTGGCGGACCTGCCCGCACTCAAGGAAAGCCTGCGCAAGAGCTATCCGCAACTGGAGTTGACCGGGGGCCTGTTCACCAACGAATATGTCGGTGTCTGGATGCGACAAAGGGAGCCGGAACTGCGAGACGCCATCAACCGCGCACTGGGCATCATTCTCGTCGATGGGCGGTACGCCCGCCTCTATCAGGCCTGGATTCACGAGCCGCTGACGACGGGGATTCTTGCTGACCTGGACAAGAATCGGGGCGCAGGCACCGCGACCGACGCCGAGGTAGATCGCGCCTCACCGCAGAGTGCGCCTCCCAAAACGATGGGCGGCAGTTCCACCGACAACTCCCCGCATTTCACCATCAATTCTGGGCTGATTCGGGCGGCTCTGCCGGATCTGCTGCGCGGCGCGAAGCTGACACTGGTGCTGACGGCCCTCGCGCTGTTGATCGGTATACCGCTCGGGCTGGCCGTGGCTCTGGCGCGCATCTCCCCGGCAACGCCACTCGTCTGGGTTGCAAAGATCTATGTCGAGGTGCTGCGCGGCACCCCGCTGCTGATGCAGATCTACGTGATCTACTTCGTCTTGCCGTCCCTGCGCATCAATCTCGATCCGTTCACCTCCGGTGTGATCGCGCTGAGCCTGAATGCGGGCGCTTATATCTCCGAGATCTTTCGGGCCGGAATCGAGAGCATCGACACCGGGCAGATGGAGGCCGCGCGTTCGCTCGGCATGACCTATGGACTGGCGATGCGTTGGGTCATTCTGCCCCAGACCGTCCGGCGCGTCCTGCCCCCGCTGACCAATGAAGCGGTGGCGCTGCTGAAAGACTCGTCCCTGGTCTCCGTTGTGGCGCTCAGCGAGTTGATGCGCGTCGGAACGGAACTGGCTACATCCAAAGGCGCGCCGACCACGATCTATCTCGCCGTGGCCCTGCTCTATCTCTGCATGACGTTGCCCCTGACCTGGGTGGTTCGGCGACTGGAAGAGAAGTATCAGCCCATCAGTCGCCCACGTCCCCGCAAAGGAGCCGTCGCCAATGCCTGATACAGACGCGCCCCTCCTGATCCTGAACGGCCTGTGCAAACGATTCGGTACGCTGGACGTCCTCCGTGACATCTCGCTGACGATGCGCGAAGGCGAGGTCGTCGGACTGATCGGCGCCTCCGGCAGCGGCAAATCGACTCTGCTGCGCTGCATCAATCGCCTGGAGACGCCCACGGCCGGGTCTGTCCGCTTTCAGGACCGCGAGATCACTCCGGAAAGTGTCAACCTGGACCGCCGCGAGATCGGGATGGTGTTTCAGAGGTTCCATCTCTTCCCGCATCTGACCGCCCTGGAAAACGTCACGCTCGCCCCGCGCAAGGTGCTGAATATTCCGGCAGAGAGGGCAGAATCCGAAGGTCATGCTTTGCTCGCCCAGGTCAAGCTCACCGACAAGGCCGACGCCTATCCGGCAGAGCTGTCGGGCGGCCAGCAGCAACGTGTCGCCATCGCCCGCGCCCTGGCCCTTAACCCGGCTCTCCTTCTCTTCGACGAGCCGACATCCGCCCTCGACCCGGAACTGGTTGGCGAGGTGCTGGAAGTCATGCGCGACCTCGCCCAACAGGGCCGAACCATGCTCGTCGCGACTCACGAGATGGGCTTCTGCCGCGAAGTGGCGCAGCGTGTACTTTTTCTCGACGGCGGACGTATTTTAGAGGAAGGACCACCGGAACAGGTATTTACTGCTCCCAAAGAAGAGCGAACCCGCGCCTTTCTAGCCCGCGTTCTGAACCGTTAGCCGTACTGTACCGCCATCAAAATGATCCAGAGATTTCTCCGCGCTTTACCGGGCTACCTAACCCCCGGCCCCTTCCCGAGACGGCTTATCTTGTCGCTTAAGACCGCCGCCCCTAAAGGAGCGGCCTGTTGGGAAAGGTTAAGGCCCATAAATGGGCCTGGGAGGGTTGAAAGGGAGAGCAAATCTCTCCACCAGCGATGGCTGACACCCTGTTTCCTTGCGCCATCATCCCTGCTCACGTCCGACCCAGCCCCCTTTAGGGGGCTTACCGCCTCAGACCGCTCCTTGAGGGGCGGGGAGTAAAGCGCGAGGCGGTCGTTCTTTGCCAGGGCATCCCCTTCCCTACGGGACAAGATGAGCCTCGTCGGGAAGGGGGACGGGGGGTTAGGTCACCCGCTCACGCCATAGAAAGCCCTTAACCATGCGAATCAACCACCTACTGCCATCCCTGATTTTGTCTGCTCTGGTCATTTCGTCCTTCCCTTCCCGCGCGGAGAACTATGTACTCATCACCGGTGGAACTGTCATCGATGGGTCCGGAGCGAAGCGCCGTAAGGCGGACGTGCGGATCGTCGGGGACACCATTACGGAGATCGGAAAGCTGCGCCCGAGGCCGGGCGAACATGTGATCGACGCGACAGGCCTGATCGTCGCGCCGGGGTTTATCGACGCCCATAGCCACGCCGATGGCGGACTGCTGGCCGATCCCGACGCCGAAACGCAGATCCGGCAGGGCATCACGACCTCTGTCGTTGGGCAGGACGGAAGTTCCCATCTCCCTCTCGCGCAGTGGTTCGCAGAGCTGGAAGTGAAACATGTCTCCCTGAACATCGCGAGCTTTGTCGGGCATGGTACGGTGCGGAACGCTGTGACGGGCCAGGAGTACAAACGCACGACGACGACGGACGAGCAGCGTAAAATGGCGGATCTTGTCGCACAGGAGATGCAGGCGGGCGGCCTCGGCCTCTCCTCGGGCCTGGAGTACGACCCCGGTTTCTACTCGACCACCGATGAGCTGATCGCCTGCGCGAAGGCGGCAGCGAAGTATCATGGCCTCTACATCAGCCACGTTCGGGACGAAGGGGACAAGGCGTTCGAGTCGTTCCGCGAGCTGATCACCATCGCCGAAAAGGGCGGACTGCCCGCACAGATCTCGCATATCAAACTGGACACCTCGCCCGTTTGGAACAAGGCTCCTGATGTCTTTGCGCTTATGCGGGACGCGCACAAGCGTGGCCTGGACATCAGCGCGGACGTCTATCCGTACACCTACTGGCAGTCCACGATCATCGTCCTTATCCCGACCCGGGACTGGAGCGACCGCAAGGCGTGGGAGACGGGTCTGGCGGAGGTGGGCGGCCCCGAGCATGTGCGTCTGACGACCTATACGCCCGACGCCGCCTGGAGCGGCAAGACCATCGCTGAGATCGCCGCCATGACCGGCCACGATGCCATCACCGTGATCCAGGAGATCGTCCAGAAGACGCACGGCGAGGGCGCGAAGGGTTCGGAGAGCGTCGTGGTCACCGCGATGACGGAGAGTGACCTCGACAAATTTATCGCCGCCCCCGGAATCATGTTCTGCACCGACGGAGGGCTGCATCCGACTCATCCCCGTGGGGCCGGTTCGTTTCCCCGCCTGCTCAGCGAGTATGTGCGGACCAAACACCTCCTGACATTCGAAGAGGCGATTCGCAAGGCGACCTCCCTGCCCGCCACGCGATTTGGTTTCGCTGATCGAGGCCGAATCGCGCGCGGCATGAAAGCCGACATCGTGCTCTTCGATCCCGCCACCGTGCAGGACCGGGCGACGGTGGCCGCGCCTGCCGCCCCACCGGTGGGCATTCCAACCGTACTGATCAACGGCGTTTCGGTCCTGGACAACGGCCGTGTCACCGGAGAGCATCCCGGCGCAGTGCTGCGCCACACTTTAGAGAAGCAAAAATAGAGCGTTCGGGGTATCATTGACATCACCATGAACAAAAAAATCACAGAAAACATTCAACTCACCACCCTTTCCAACGGCCTCCGCGTCGTCTCCGAAACCGTGCCGCATGTGCAGTCCGTCTCCATTGGAATGTTCGTCGGCGTCGGGTCGCGGGACGAGGGAGAGCCGGTGCGCGGCATCTCTCACTTTATCGAACACATGATGTTCAAAGGCACCCGCAAACGCACGGCTCGACAGATCGCCGACGAGATCGAGTCGCGCGGCGGACACCTGAACGCCTTCACGGACAAGGAGAGCACCTGCTACCATATTCGCGTTCTGGCCGAGCATACGCCGCTGGCGCTCGACATTCTGACCGATATGCTGCGTGGCTCCCTGTTCGATACCGAGGAGATGGAGCGGGAGAAGCGCGTCGTACTGGAAGAGATCAAGATGTACGAGGACTCGCCGGAGGACCGCATCCATGAGATCTTCGAGTCGACTCTCTGGTCTACCCATCCCCTCGGAAAGGCGATCATCGGCACCGATAAGACGGTCTCGGGACTGACCCGCGACGACATCACCGAGTACATCGGCACCTGTTATCGCCCCGACCGGATTGTTCTTTCGGCGGCGGGCAATATTCCGCACGAGGAGCTGGTCAAGCTCACCACGGAAGCTCTGGGCGACATGGAGGGCAAGGCGCCGACGCGCAAGCAGCGCAAGCCGAAGCCGACCGGGAAAAGCAAACAGGTACGCAAGCGGGACGTCGAACAGGTCCATTTCTGCCTCGGCACCGCTGCCTACAGCAAGAAGCAGAAGGAGCGCTATTCGCTCTCCATTCTCAACAACGTTCTCGGTGGCAACATGAGTTCGCGGCTGTTTCAGGAGATTCGGGAGAAGCGAGGACTGGCCTACGCTATCGGCTCCTACGGTCGCTCCTACGAAGACGGCGGCTACTTTTGCGTCTATGGCGGCACCAGCCCGACGACCTACGATCAGGTGGTGGAGTTGACGCACGGGGAGTTCGACAAGGTACGCAAGGAAGGCATCAGCGACGATGAGCTGACCAAAGCCAAAACGCAGGTGCGCGGCGCGCTGGTGCTGGGACTGGAGAGCATGAGCGCCCGCATGAGCCGCTATGGCGACAACATCATGTCCTACGGGCGCGTGGTGCCGTTGGAAGAGATTCTGTCGAACTATGAGGCCGTCTCTCAGGAGAGCATCGCGGCGGTCGCGGCCCACGTCCTCGACCCCGCGCAGTTGACCCTGACCGCCATTGGCCCGTTCTCGGCGAAGAAAAAAGCGTAATGGGAGGTTCCGAGGGTATGTGTGAGGATCTGATTCGCGTGGCTGTGAGCGGTGCGGCGGGACGCATGGGCCGTGAGGTGGTGCGCGCCGTGCTAGGGGCCGAAGGTCTGCAGCTCGTCGCGGCCATCGATCATCATGGCGTCGGCACGGATGCCGGTCAACTGGCAGGTGTTGGCGAGGCGAATGTCCGAATCGGCGACAATCTGGAAGCAGAGTTGAAGCAGCACAAGCCGGACGTTTTGGTGGACTTTACGCTGCCGGACGGTGTGCTGGCCAACCTGCGCACGGCGCTGATGCTGGGTGTCTCTCCCGTCGTCGGCACCACAGGACTTTCGCACGACGACCTTGCGGGCCTCGATTCGCTGGCACGAGCCCACGGGGTGGGAGCCTTCGTCGCCCCGAACTTTGCGCTCGGGGCGGTGCTTCTGATGCAGTTCGCGGCGCAGGCGGCGAAGTATCTGCCGGACGTCGAGATCATCGAACTGCACCACGACCGCAAGCTCGACTCCCCCTCCGGTACAGCGCTGCTAACCGCGCAGAAGATCGCGGAAGCGCGTCAGGCCGCGCATGTCGCTCCTATGGCTGTTCCAACCGGCCTTGTCGAGAGGGCACCCGGTGCCCGAGGCGCGCGCGATGGCGTGACCGGCGACGTGCCGATACATAGCGTCCGCCTCCGCGGCTTCGTCGCGCATCAGGAAGTGATCTTCGGAGGGCAGGGACAGGTTCTCACCCTGCGCCACGACTCCATCGACCGCAGCTCGTTCATGCCCGGCGTCCTCCTCGCGGTCCGCAAAGTCCGCGCTCTGACCGGCCTCGTCATCGGCCTGGAAAACCTGCTGTAGCCCGATGACCACGCCCGACACGGAACAGGAACCACCGAAAACCGCCTACCTTCCTGATATTCTTGCGCCGAATCTCGACGTCATTTTCGTAGGGGCCGCCGCCAGCCATAACTCCGCCCGGGCCGGTCACTGGTACGCTGGCCCCACGAACAAATTCTGGCTGCTGCTCTCTCAATCCGGTTTTACACCACGGAAACTGCATCCGGAAGAAGACGGTGAGGTCTTGCAGTACGGGCTGGGCCTGACCTGTCTCTATCCCCATCTCGCGACCGGCGCGAACCATCTTCTGCCCGCTCCGACCCCGCAACGACGCCAGCATCTACGCGAAAAACTGCTCCGGTTTCAGCCGCGTTTCCTCTGCTTCAACGGCAAAGACGTCTATCAGATGAGCACCGGACGCCTCTGCACCGACTGGGGCGAACAAGAGGAGAGGATCGGCGTTTCTCGGGTTTTCGTGCTCCATAGCTCCAGCGCCCGCGCGGATCACTGGGGCTCCGAACGTCTCGATCTCTACCGAGAGTTGTACTCGCTGGTACACACCTTTTCCGTTTAGGACAGATGCGCGAACCGTGTCCAGTGATCGGGTTCGGTTGACGTTATCGCCTTCGTTAGAGTACACTAGGGATACCTGTTCATTACCTTTACGGAAGACGAAACCAAGAGAGTCCTGTTATGAAAACCTATCATGTCGCCATTGCCGGAGCGACCGGAGCCGTGGGTACGGAGTTTATCCGCCTGCTGGAGACCCGGGAGTTCCCCCTGGAGTCGCTACGCCTGCTCGCCTCCGAGCGTTCTGTCGGACGCACCCTTTCGTTTCGAGGGTGTCCTCATACCGTTGAGCTTCTGACGGCGAAAGCATTTCAGGGCATCGATATCGCCCTCTTCTCTGCCGGAGGCTCCCGCAGTCGTGAGTTCGGCCCGCCCGCCGCAGCAGCAGGCGCGCTGGTCATCGATAACTCCTCCGCGTTCCGCATGGATCCCGAAGTGCCGCTGGTCATTCCGGAGATCAATCCGGAGGATATTCATTGGCACCACGGCATCATCGCCAACCCGAACTGCTCCACGATCGTGATGCTGATGGCCGTCGAACCTCTGCGGAGACTGGCTCCTATCCGACGCATCGTGGCTTCGACCTATCAGGCCGCCAGCGGCGCAGGGGCGCAGGCGATGCAGGAGTTGATCGAGCAGACGCACGATGTGCTGCACGAACGCCCCGTGGTGCCGAACCTTTTCCCCTACCCCATCGCGTTCAATCTCTTCTCCCATAACACCAAAATCGACGCGACGGGCTACAATGAAGAAGAGCGGAAGATGATCTTCGAGTCGCGCAAGATCCTGCACGACCCGATGCTCAAGATCACAGCGACCTGTATACGTGTGCCAGTCGTCCGGGCGCACTCAGAGAGCGTGAACATCGAGTTCGAGGCCGGTCAGCGCCCGTCGCTGGAAGCTATCCGCGAGGCGCTGGCCCATTTCCCCGGCGTGGTGGTGGTGGATGACCGCGAGAACAACCATTTCCCGATGCCCCTGGAGGCCAGCGGGCGCGACGAGGTTCTGGTCGGACGCCTGCGCTACGACCTTTCGAACGACGACGCGATAGACCTGTTTCTTTCCGGTGATCAGATCCTCAAAGGAGCGGCCCTCAACGGTATCCAGATCGCGGAAAAATGGATTCAGATGCAGCAGCAGCAACAACAGTAGGACGGGAGAGTTTTGAATGGCGGCAGCGATTTTCGGGCAGGTGTTGACGGCGATGGTAACGCCGTTCGATGCCGAAGGACAGATCAGTGAGGCGCGGACCGAGCGGTTGGTAGAGCATCTGCTGGCCAACGGTTCGGACGGCATTGTGGTATGCGGCACGACAGGCGAATCGCCCACCCTGAGTCATGCGGAGAAGCTGCGGCTGTTTCGGTTGGTCAAGCAGATCGTAGGTAAGCGTGGAACGGTGATCGCCGGTACGGGCGGGAACGACACCGCCGCCAGTATCGCTCTGACGCAGGAGGCTGTGGAAACGGGTGTCGATGGAGCGCTGCTCGTCGTACCGCCCTACAGTAAGCCTTCGCAGGAAGGTCTCTATCAGCACTTTCGGGCCATCGCCGCGAGTGTTCCCGCGCTCCCCTGCGTTCTCTACAATGTGCCGCCGCGTACCGCGCAGAATATGGACGCGGCGACGACCGTGCGGTTGGCAAAAGAGGTGGCAAACATCGTCGCGACGAAAGAGGCTGCCGGAAACCTCGTGCAGTGCGCAGAGATCGTCGCGGAGGCTCCGGCCGAGTTCGCGGTCTACAGCGGTGACGACGGAATGACCCTGCCCCTCCTGGCGGTCGGTGGCGTCGGCGTGGTCAGCGTGACGGCGCATCTGGTCGGACGAGATATAAAAGCCATGCATACGGCCTTTTTCGGAGGGCAGTTGGCGGAAGCCGTGCGGCTGAACGGCAAAATGCTGCCGATGCTGCGCGCCTGTTTCCAGCCGACCACGCCCAGCCCGGTCCCGCTAAAGGCAGCTCTGAACCTGTTGGGCCTGGAAGTCGGCGGAGTACGCCTCCCGCTCGTGGAAGCGAACGCCAAAGAGTTGGAAATCGTAAAGACGGCCCTGGCCGCCTATGGAATGTTGTAAGACAAAATACACGCACTGTACGCTGAAGGGAAAAATCTGTGACGGATACCGGTATTGGGCCGAAAGGAAAACTTCGCATCATCTCTCTCGGGGGAAGCGGCGAAGTCGGCAAGAATATGATCGCACTCCACTATGAGGACACGATTCTCGTGGTCGATAGCGGCGTGGCGTTTCCGACGGACGAGCATCCGGGGGTCGATCTTATCATCCCCGACATCACGTACCTGCTGGAGCGCAAGGAGATGGTCAAGGCCATTCTTCTGACCCACGGACATGAGGATCACATCGGCGCGCTGCCGTTCATCCTCAAGCAGCTCCCACTGCCGCTCTGGGGAACCAAACTGACCCTGGGAATGGTGCGCGAGAAACTGAGCGAGCACGGGCTTGTCGCGAGCACCAGCTTCAATGAATTTCCGGACCGCGCCGCCGTCGAGTTCGGGCCGCTCTCGATCGAGGCCGTCCTGGTCACCCACTCGCTGCCCAACGCGGCCAGCCTGGTCATCAAATCGCCGGTCGGCACGGTGGTACACAGCAGCGACTTCAAGATCGATCAGACCCCGATCGACAATCACCTGTTCGACGCTCCCCGCTTCGCCCAGCTTGGCGAGGAGGGCGTCAAGCTGCTGATCTCCGACAGCGTCAATGTCGAGCGCAAGGGCTGGTCGCCTTCGGAGCGTAGCCTGGTGCCGATCTTCGACCGTTTCATGCGCGAATGCAAGGGGCGCGTGATCGTCGCGACGTTCGGCTCGAACCTGCATCGCTGCCAGACGGTCTACGACATGGCGGTAAAACACGGCAGAAAAGTCGCGATCTTCGGGCGCAGCATGAGCCAGAACATCACGACCGCGCGCGCCCTCGGCTTCCTGCGGATGGCCGACACCCATCTGCTCAAGGTGGACGAGGTCGGTAAATATCCGCCGAACGAGGTCGCGATCCTGACGACGGGCAGCCAGGGCGAACCGCTGGCGGGCCTCACCCGCATGAGCCGCGACGAAAATTCGAAGATTCAGATCGATCCGACCGACACCGTCATCCTCTCTTCCACGCCGATTCCTGGCAACGAGGACATGGTCTGGCGCGTGGTCAACCGCATCTTCCGCAGCGGCGCGACGGTCATCTACGACGCGATCCAGAACGTCCATGTCTCCGGACACGGCTACCAGGAAGAGCTCAAGATGATGATCAACCTGACCGCCCCGGAGTTCGTCGCTCCCTACCACGGCGAACAGCGCCACTACCATGCCTACCGGATGATGGCACGCGATATGGGCTACCCGGACGATCAGATCCTGACCTTCGAGGTCGGGCAGTATCTGGAGATGGATGAGAACGGCGTACGACGCGGCACCGAGCACATTCCGCACGGCAGCGTCCTCGTAGACGGGGTCTCGACCGGCGGCGTCAGCGATGTCGTGCTGAGAGATCGCAAGCATCTGGCCCAGGACGGCACCGTGATTGTCACCGTCAGTATGGACCGCAGCAACGGCGAGATCCTGGCAGGCCCCGACATGCTCTCACGCGGCTTTCTGCGCCCGGAGGACAGTGGAGAGCTGTTCGAACTGGCGGCAGAGAAGGTCACGGAAGCGCTGGAAGAGCTGAGCCTCACGGAAGGCAGCGACTGGGACACCGTGCGCCTCACGGTCCACGATACGGTCGCCAAGTACCTGCGTAAGCGCACCAACCGCCGCCCGGTCGTCGTGCCGGTCATCATGGAGATCTAACCTCTCCGAAACCTGTCGGGCAACTGCATCGTCGGTACTATAGGAGGCATCGACGATGCAGACACCCCAACGTAATCCCCCTAAACTTCTTTCGAGGCGACTGGCAGTGAGTCTCTGCAGCGTCCTGGTCGTCGGCCTCTGCGTCTGGGGCAGCGCTTTTTTCTGGTCCCCCTTACCTCGAGGTGCCTATCCGGTCGTCTCCACCGCGCAGTGGGCGGGGCGAAATCCCCGATACCCGCAGTACGCCCCATTCCGCTGGATGCCCAACGGGGATCTGGCGCATCTGGAGATGAGTGCCAACGGTCTCCTCCAGGTCTGCTATCAGAAAATGCACGCGAGCGGCCCGGTCGGAGGGATGAGACGCGGCCCCGAGATACCTCTGGGCCGCCTGGCAAGCACCTTCGCTCCCTCGCCGGACGAGAAGTGGGTCGCCTATCTCCAACTTGCCAACACGGGCCAATATCGGACGGCTCTGGTCTCCGCCGATGGCAAAACACCGCCCACCGCCCCTCCTATCGGAGAGTACTTTTCGGGCTGGCTGCCGGATAGCCGGAGTTTCCTCTGCATCACCACTATGGCTCCCCTGGTCCTGAAAGTCTATCATCTCGATTCATCACCTACGGAGACGATTCCACCGGCGCTGCAAGTAGATATGCCAACTCCCTTGAGTACTCTGCCGAGAGGCCCCGATTTCCTGATAGGCGGGCGGTTCTACCAGCCCCTCCGGACGGGAGGGCTTGCGATGAACTATCCCACGATGACGATGCGTTCGTTTCAGGGTTCGCAGCCGTCTGTAGTTCAGCGGACGTGGCAGGCGTCCGTACCGTTGGACATGGAGTTCGGCTATGCCACCGTCTCCCCTGACAACCAGCGCCTGCTCTGGCTCACTGCCATAGTGAAACCTTCCCTCTTTACACAGTGGCTCACGCGCCTTTTCCCCGCGCGGATGAAAGTCTCTCCTGCCAGGTCGAGTTACTACCTGAGCGATCTACATGGCCAAAATATGCACCGTATCCTGGACGACAGACGGGGCCGGACCTACTCCCTGGCCTGGACGCCCGACAGCAAACATTTGAGTTTCGTCTATAACGAGCAACTCTACCTGATACCAGTCGATTGAACTCGGGCGGCGCAGCAAAGACGGCCATTTCCAAGAATTTTGTTCTCGGAAATGGCCGTTGCAGGACGGAATCGGTTATCGACGCGGGCTTAGAGGGCGGCGATGATGGCGTCGGTGATCTGGGTGGTGGAGGCGTCACCACCGAGGTCGCTGGTGACATTCTCGCCTGCAAGCAGGACTTTGTTGACGGCATGTTCGATACGGTGCGCCGCTTCGCCCTCATTGAGATGCTTGAGCATCAGCACGGAGGAGAGAATCAGCGCGATAGGGTTGGCGAGGTTGCGACCGGCGATGTCGGGCGCGGAGCCATGCACCGCCTCGAAGACCGCGACCCCGTTCTCTCCGATGTTGGCGGAAGCGGTCAGGCCAAGGCCGCCGATAAGACCGGAGGCCAGATCAGAGAGAATGTCGCCGTAGAGGTTTTCCATCACCATCACATCGAACCGCTCCGGCCGCATGACCATCTGCATGCAGGTGTTATCGACGATCAGCTCCTCATACTCGATCTCCGGATACTCCCGACTGGCGCGGCGTATGCACTCCAGAAACAGGCCGTCCGCCAGTTTCATGATGTTGGCCTTGTGGACTGCCGTCACCTTTCTGCGGCCGTTCTGGGCGGCGTAGAGGAAAGCGAACCGACCGATCCGTAGGCAGGCGGTCTCCGTGATGATCTTCAGGCTCTCCACCACCCCCGGTACGACGATATGCTCCAGGCCGGAGTAGAGATCTTCGCTGTTCTCCCGCACCACGACCAGATTGACATTTTCGAAGCGACACTTCACGCCCGGCAAGGTACGCACCGGACGCACGTTGGCGTAGAGGTTGAGCCGCTTGCGCAGCGCGACATTGGCGCTGGCGTAGCCGCCGCCGATGGGCGTGGAGAGCGGACCTTTCAGCGCCGTGCGGTTACGGATAATGGAGTGTACGACCTCGTCCGGCAGCGGAGAGCCGTACTTGATGATGACATCCGCCCCGGCTTCCATCCGCTCCCATTCGATCTTGACTCCGGTCGCTGCGATCACCCGAACGGCAGCTTCGGACACTTCCGGTCCGATCCCGTCGCCGGGAATCAACGTCACCGTATGCATGCGTGTTTCTTTCCTTTTCATCGCCCCTCAGATTTCACAGGTTGTCGGTTTCGGCGCGGGCAGGTGTATAATGAGAAACAAGAACCCGTGCCGCGAACCACGCGCAGAACCTTATAAGCACTCTATTCGCGAGGGAACCGCCGTTTTCCTGTTCAAACCGCAAATTCGCGGTCGGGTGGCGACAATAACCGGGTACACGGGAACGTCCGACCTGCAACACAAGGTATAATATAAATAGATTGTGAAATATGGCACAGGCTCAAGACCCGGCCTCTTCGAGATGGAGAGAAGATCATGCCGACACTGGAACGAGAACAGACAGCGCCACGTGCGCGCTCGATTGACGACATCGCCGACAAAGTGTTCGCGAATGAACGGTTGACGGCGGAGGAGGGCCTGCGCCTCTTTCACCACCCGAATCTGCCGGAGTTGGCCTTCCTCGCCAATCACGTTCGGGAGCGCTTGCATCCCGATAGTAACGATCTTGTGACCTACGTCGTGGGCCGGAACATCAACTACACCAACATCTGCTGGGTACGCTGCAAGTTCTGCGCCTTCTATCGCATCCCCGGCCATGACGAGGGCTACACCCTGAGTCGAGAAAAGATTTTCGAGAAGGTGCAGCAGATGGTCGATGTCGGTGGCATCGAGATCCTGATGCAGGGCGGCCTCAATCCGAAGCTCAAAATCGAGTGGTACGAAGATCTGCTCCACGCGATCAAGGAGAAGTTCGGAGCCTATGGCGTCATCCTCCACGCCTTCTCCCCTGCCGAGCTCATCTATATCGCGAAGATCAGCAAGTTGTCGCAGGCGGAGATGTTCCAGCGCCTCAAGGCGGCGGGCCTCGACAGCGTTCCAGGGGGAGGCGCGGAGATCTTGACCGACCGCGTCCGCCAGACGATTTCGCCGTTCAAAGATACCGCCGACGAGTGGCTGAACTGCATGCGCGAAGCCCACCGCGCGGGCCTGAAATCGACAGTGACGATGATGTACGGTTCGGTGGACACCCTGGAGGATCGGGTGGAGCATCTGATCCGTTCACGCGATTTGCAGGACGAGACCGGCGGTTTTACGGCTTTCATTCCGTGGTCGTTCCAGCCCGATGGCACGGAACTGGAGGGCGAACGCGCCTCCGCCTTCGACTACCTCCGAACCGTCGCGGTGGCACGCCTTCTGCTCGACAACATCCCCAATATGCAGGCCAGTTGGGTCACGCAGGGTCCGAAAGTCGCCCAGGTCGCCCTGCGCTATGGCCTGAACGACTTCGGCAGCACCATGATGGAGGAGAATGTTGTCTCTTCCGCCGGGTGCGCCTTCACCATGCCCATCGAAGAGATGGAGCGCCTGATTCGGAATGCAGGATATACGCCGATGCGCCGTACCACGCAGTACCAACTACTGCCCAAAGGCGTCCCCGAAGGTTCTCCGCTCTTACACGTTTAGAGATCGAAGAAGGTACAGAGAAGGAAAACGGGCGTGATTGCGACTCAGCGAACGCGCCTCCGAGTATTCGGAATAGGAGATCGCATGCACCGACGA
>JBBQPO010000139.1:0-16009 GCA_038217285.1 Chthonomonadales bacterium | reverse complement strand
CTGCGATCACTTCGGCCCCTTCCAGGGAGGCTCCGCACCCCTCACAGCAGGTGGGGATATGGGGCATCGTGTGATCGGGCGAGGTGGAAATGGAGAGGGTTGTGCCGAGATGGCCGTTCTGTCCGCCTTGTTTGCGACCTGTTTTTTCGCGCAGGGAGCGGGGAGTGGGTTTCTTGCTCAGGCCATCGCTTGAGGGGGGCTTACTGCTGTTGTGGCTGTCCTTGTTCAGACGGGCTTCCAACTCGACGACACGTTGTTCGAGCGCCGTGAGGAGAGTAAAGACGGCCTCTGGTCCCTGGTCGTAGACAGATTGGAAGGCTTCGCGTGTCAGCATAGGTATCCTACGGGCCGATAAGGCAAAAGATTCCCGGCGATTTCAGGCTGGACAGTAACCCATAATCAATTGCAAAGTGACATTCAGTTCGCCAGACTGCTGTTCCATTCCTTTACCTTCTCCTACCTTCTCCCAGTTCAGACAAAGGATTTAGGGGAGGGTCTGGTGTATTGCGGAGCAGGGAGGAGTGCAGATGCAACAGGAGAGACGCGAGTTTGTGAGGAGATTGTGTGTGGGAGGCGTGGCGATAGCGGCAGGGAGGAACGCGGAGGCGGAGGAGGAGGTGCAGGATGTGAGGCGACTGCTGGCACCGATCCGCGCCAAATTCGATCTGCCCGCGCTGGCGGCAGCGGTCTATCACCGGGGCCGCACGGTTGCGTCGGGGGTGACAGGCGTCCGTAAATACGGCGACCCGACTCCTGCGCTGATCGACGATCAGTTTCATCTCGGCTCGGACACCAAATCGATGACGGCAACGCTGGCCGCAATGCTGGTAGAAGAGCATAAGCTGGACTGGAAAGCGCCTCTTACCACCTACTTTCCTGAGATGCACAGCACGATGGCCGCTGGACTGCGGAAAGTGACGCTGGCGCATCTGGCCTGCCAGCATAGCGGGATCACCGCCGAAAGCTGCCCGAAAGATCTGGGCTTCAAAGAGCTGCACGACCTGACCGGTAGCTTCCGGGCCCAGAGGCAGGTCTATGCCGAGCATATCCTGAAAGAAGAGCCGGTCGCGGAGTTGGGCACGAAATACCTCTACTCTAACCGCAATTTCGCGCTGCTGGGCATTGTGGCGGAACGCGTGGCGAACGAGGAGTGGGAAGCCCTCATCACGCGGAAGCTGTTCAAACCGCTCGGCATGAAGTCGGCAGGATTTCAGGCGATGGGCGCGCCGGGTACGATCAATCAGCCCTGGCAGCACCGGATGGAGGGCGCGAAGCGTGTCCCCATCGGGCCAGGCAAATACAGCGACAATCCGGAGGTGATCGGCCCGGCAGGCACAGTTCACTGCTCGGTGACGGACTGGCTGAAATATGCGGCGGCCCATGCGCGCGGAGAGAACGGCGGCAGTTCGCTGCTCACCGGGGAGACCTACAGGTATCTGCATAAGCCGCAGTTTGGAGGGGAGTACGCCTTTGGCTGGATCATGGCCCAGCGGCCGTGGGGCGGAGGGACCGTGCTCACGCACAGCGGCAGCAACAGCATGAACTATGCGGTGGTATGGTTGGCACCTCTGCGGGACTTCGCAGTCGTCGTCGCGACCAATCAGGCCGGAGGCGGCGCGGATGTCGCATGCGATGAGGTCGCCGCCGCCATGATAGGAACTTTTCTCAAATGACGCAGACAGACATTTACGAGGTGCAGACGAAGGCGAAGGGGCCGCTGGGCGAGCTGCCGCTGACGCCGGAGATGCTGATCTCCCGGCCAAGCGGCGATGTGTTCGCGCTCTCCCAGAACGCGGGGATGGGCTGGAACCCGAAAGAGTTGAATCGAAAGGAGTTCCTGCTCCTGAGCACACAGGGCGGTATTCGGGATGCGGATGGCAAACCCGTCGCATTGGGCTACCATACCGGCCACTGGGAGGTTGGGCTGCTGACGCACGCGGCAGCGGTCGAGATCGCCGCGCAGGGTGGGCTGCCGTTCGCGGGCTACGTCTCCGACCCCTGTGACGGACGCTCGCAGGGGACCACCGGCATGATGGACAGTCTGCCTTACCGCAACGACGCTGCCATCGTCTTCCGACGGTTGATTCGCTCGCTGCCGAACCGGCGCGGCGTGCTGGGCGTGGCGACCTGCGACAAAGGGCTTCCGGCCATGCTGATCGCCCTGGCGGGAGTGCCGTTTCTGCCGAGCGTGCTCGTGCCCGGCGGGGTGACGTTGCCTGCCGAGGGAGGCGAGGACGCGGGCAAGATTCAGAGCGTTGGGGCACGGTTCGCGCATGGGCAGATCACCCTGAAAGAGGCGGCGGAACTGGGCTGTCGCGCCTGTGCCACGCCCGGCGGCGGCTGCCAGTTCTTCGGGACGGCGGCCACGGCCCAGGTGGTGGGCGAGGCGCTGGGGCTGTCGTTGCCGCACTCCGCCCTGGCTCCCTCCGGGCAGCCGATCTGGCTCGATGCCGCGCGGCGCTCGGCGGTCGCCCTGATGGCGCTGGATACCCGTGGCCTCAAGACTCGTGACATCCTGACGGACGCGGCGGTGCGCAACGCTATGATGGTCCATGCTGCTTGCGGTGGCTCGACCAATCTGCTGCTCCATATCCCGGCCATCGCCCATGCCGCCGGACTGCGCCGCCCGACCGTGGAGGACTGGCATCGCATCAACCTGGCGGTGCCGCGACTGGTCGATGTGCTGCCGAATGGCCCGACCGACCACCCGACCGTGCGCCTGTTTCTGGCGGGAGGAGTGCCGGAGGTGATGCTGCATCTGCGCGAGCGCGGCTTGCTGGCGCTCGACTGCCTGACGGTGACGGGCAAGACGCTGGGAGAGAATCTGGAGGAGTGGGAGCGCTCCGAGCGGCGCGAACGGCTGCGCGAACGGTTGCGCGAGCAGGACGGCGTGGACCCTGACGACGTGATCCTGACCCCGACGCGGGCGAAGGAGCGCGGCCTGACCTCGACGGTGACTTTTCCGGTCGGCAATCTCTGCCCGGACGGCGCGGTCATTAAAAGCACCTCAATCGATCCGGCGGTCGTGGACGCCGACGGCGTCTATCGCAAGCGGGGCCGGGCGCGGGTCTTTACAAGCGAGCGAGCGGCCATCACGGCGATCAAAGCGGCCCATAACGACGCGGCGGAGCAGGCCGGAGATACCGCTGAAACCGGGACGCGCATCCGGCCGGGCGACGTGCTGGTGTTGATCTGCCGGGGACCGATCGGTGCGGGGATGGAGGAGATCTATCAGATCACCTCCGCGCTGAAGTTCCTGCCGTGGGGCAAGACGGTCGCCGTGCTGACGGATGCGCGCTTCTCTGGGGTTTCGACCGGAGCCTGCATCGGGCATATCGGCCCGGAGGCTCTGGCGGGCGGGCCTATCGGCAAGGTGCTCGACGACGACCTGCTGGAGATCGTCATCGACCGCAACCGTCTCGAAGGCAGCGTGAACCTCATCGGGGCAGGCGAGAATCTGTTCGGGGCAGAAGAGGGCAAACGGGTGCTGGAGCAGCGGCAGAGCCGCCCCGACCTTACGGCGGACCCCGACCTGCCGGACGATACGCGCCTCTGGGCGGCGCTGCAAGCGGTCGGTGGCGGAACCTGGGGAGGCTGCGTCTACGACGTCGATGCCATCGTGAATCGATTACGCTAGAAAGCGACTCTTCTCGGAACAAACTCGCTCGCCTGTGCGTCAATACGAAAGACTGGGCGATATGGCGAGCAGACAGATTTCCTAAGGTTTATCGCCAGACCAAAGATTCGGATGAGGAGCGAAAGCAATGAACAAAGATAACTTCGGAAGTAACCTGGTATTTTTCCTGCTGGGTGCGGCGACGGGTGCGGCCGTGGCGCTGCTCTACGCGCCCCAGGATGGCGAATCGACGCGCCGCTTGATCGGTGACAAGACCAGCGAATATCGCGATAAGGCGTCCGATGTGGCCTCCAATGTCGCGGCAACCGCCAAAGACAAGTGGGGACAGGTCGCCGATCAGGCCCAGAGCGTCATCAATCGGGGCCAGTCGAAGGCGAACGATGCCATCGATAGCATTGCCGACACGGCGCATGCGGGTGTGAACAAAGTCAACTAGGGTGGCTGCGAACGCATTCCGTTCGAATTGACATTTACGCGGCGCGTCGGGAGAGGCTTTTCCTGGCGCGCTGTCGTTTGTGAGGGTCGCTTCCGGGCTGGACCGGCCGGAGCGTGAAAGAGAAGGAGAGGTTCATGCAAGAGGTACCGAGCTGGTGGATATTGGCATCGTTTCTCTACTTTGTCATCAGCATCGTCTGGTCGGTGGTGCTGGTGGTAGGAATGTTCAAGCTTTATCAGAAGGTGATGCCTGTGTTGACGGAAGCCCGTACCCAGGTGAAACGGGTGAGCAATCAGGCCAAGGGCGTGGCTATGAAAGCGTCGAACACCGCCAACATCGTCCATGTCCATACCCAGAACCTGCTCGGTAATGCCAATAGCACCGGGTTCCAGGTGACGAGCAAGGCGCGGGGCGTCGGCGCTGCCCTTACGGGAGTGCTGGTAGCGGCGCGCGTGATGAACTTCGTCCGCAAAGTATTTTAAGACCGTCGAGAAGGAAGAAAGGCTGTTCGTTTCGTCCTTCTCGGTCTTTTCGCATTGTAGGGTATAATACTGTTCGACAGGTTTCCGAAGCGATGTCGCTGGAAACCACTGCTACTGTTAGCCTCTGCTGTCTACTCACTGTTTCAACGGATCTATTCCACTGCCGTTCCGCCCTGCTCGTACCGGTGAGCCGAGCGCTTCGTATCGGCGGTAACGCTTCTCTCCCTGATTCTGCTGCACTGCCTGCAGTCTACCATCTACGATCTCAAATAACTCTTCTGTCGCTGTCATATACGGGCCGTTGTCGTCCCCTTCCCCTTTTACCGTGGAGGGCGGAGAGTCAAAAAGTTAGTCCAGGGACCACGATCCAGGAAGAGCGGAGACTTTATTCAGAGATGTCAGAACGAATGTTGCCTGCTCGGCGCGGCACACCACCAGTCGCGAATCAAGGAACGACGCTTTTTGCTGTAGTCTGGGGAATGTTGGCGTCGTATCAGTTGCTGCACGGGTTTTTGGTGACGCATTCGCTGCGGTTTATGGTGGTCGGCCCGATGGTACTGTTAATGGTGTGGGCGACGCTGGAGCGTAAACGCTGGGGGCGACTGGCTCTGCTCGGAATGAGCGTGACAGTCTTGGTCGTCTGTCTGGTAGGAGCCCGACTGGCCGACGTCACCGGCGCGAACGGACTGCATGCCACGCTCAATTTCTTTGCCGCCTCGCCGGGCGGAATAGGCGCGATGCTGTTGCTGGCGACATGGACGGTATTCTGGCTGCGCCGGTCGGCGGTGGTGGCAGAGTTCGAGCAGGGCAAGCGCACGGGCCTCCGGACCGGGCAGCGCGCGATCGCCCTGACCCTGGTGGGTCTGTGGGCGCTGATGTTGATCCTGCCCTCCCTGGCCTCGGCGCGAAACAGACATAATAAGCATTCTGCGGTAGAACAGAAAACGACCCTGCCCGCTCAGGCCAGTGGTGCGTCTCCGGCTCCCAGCAGTCGCATCGTGCGTTCTGCCGCATCCCGTAGCAGTCGGTAACCGTCCTGCATGGCCTCCTCGACGCGGAGGGGGCCATTCACGATACTGAGCGCCGCCGTAAGCCCTGCCGGTCGTAACTGGGTCTCGGCTCCCTCCGCAATGCTTCCTGCCAGAGCGATGACCGGAACCCCTGCCGCCCTGGCCCGCCGCGCGACTCCTGCAACGACTTTGCCCCGCGTCGTCTGGCCGTCGATCCGGCCCTCCCCGGTCAGCACCAGATCACATTCCTTCAACCTGGTGTCGAAACCGGTCACATCCAGCACCATGTCGGTTCCCGGCTGCAGTCGAGCTGCGCAGAAGGCCAGCAGGCCCGCCCCAAGCCCACCTGCCGCCCCCGCGCCGGGCGCTTCCGCGACATTATGGCCAAAGGTACGGCACAGGACGGCGGCGTAGTGAGCGAGCGCGGCATCGATCTGCAGAACCTGCGCTGGTGTCGCGCCTTTCTGGGGGCCGTAGATGGTGGCGGCGCCGTCCGGCCCGCAGAGCGGGTTGTTCACATCGCACGCGACGATCACCTCCAGGCCGGGTGGAAGAAGGCTGCCGTCGATCGCGATGCGGTCGAGGCGCGCGATCGCCGCACCTCCGGGCGGGAGATCCTTGCCTTCGGCGTCGAGCAGGCGAAAGCCGAGCGCCTGTGCCATCCCCGCGCCGCCGTCGTTGGTCGCGCTGCCCCCGATACCGACCAGAAGCGTACGGCAGCCCGCGTCCAGCGCACTCCGCATGAGCTCGCCTGTCCCATAGGTCGAGGCGTGGAGCGGAGCGTACTCCTCCTCGCGGAGCAGGCGCAGGCCCGACGCCTGCGCCATCTCGATGACGGCGGTATCGCTCTGTGCCCCGCCGAGCCTGCCCCAGGTCGCGTTGATGGGGCGGCCGAGCGGGTCGTGCACGGAGGCGGTGTGCAGGCTGCCGTCGGTCGCTTGCACCAGGGTCTCCAGGGTTCCGTCGCCGCCGTCTGCCAGGGGCAGGCAGATGGTTTCGTACCCTCCGGCCCGTGCCACGCCTTCGGCCATCGCCCGGGCTGCCTCATGCGCCGTAAGGCTGCCTTTGAACGCATTCGGGCAGAGCAGAATGCGACGAAAACGGGACGTCACGGACATATCGACCCTTTCCAATTCGGGAAACTCAGGCCCCGACGATACCGAAATAGTGCGCGAAGAAGGCGGCTGGATCGACGCGCACCGCGACCTGATGCGGCTTCGTATCGCCGGGCAGAGGCAGCGTTAGGCCAGGGTTGTGGGGGCTGGTCAGATCCACCCCGATGTGATACGGCTCCAGCGCGCAGAGCGCGGGCTCGAAGATCAGGGCGGCGGCGAGCGGATCGTGGAACGTGCTGTGCGGGACGCTCCGGAACCAGACCTCCGCCATAGCGGCGACCGGCGCGAGCGGACCCCCTGCGGCGGCGAACCGGGTGCGGCACTCGTCGCGGGGCAACTGGCACGGCTCGGTCACATCCAGGCCGACCGCGACCAGACGCGGCACAGGCGCCGCGAAAACCATCGCAGCCGCATGGGGATCGCACAGTATATTCCATTCGGCCAGACCGCCATTGCGCGCGCGGGTATGGAAACGGCCGCCCATCATCACCAACTGTTTGAGCAGGCTGGGAAGCTCGGGGTCGAGGGCGAAGAGCAGCGCGATATTGGTCAGCGGGCCTATCGTCAGCAGGGTGATTTCGCCCGGTCGCGCGCGGATGGCGTCGCGCAGAAAGGCGATGGCGGTGTTCTCGCGGCCAAAGAGCCGATGCGGCATAGCGGCGGAGAGAGCTTCGGCCTGCGTGGCGCGAGGCTGGCGCTGTGTGATGAGCAGCGGGTTCTCCACCCCGACATGAACAGGCACATCCGTTCGGCCTCCTGCCTGACAGACAGCATCCGCAAGGCTGGCACGCCGCTCCGGTTCGCCGCTGACAGTGGTGATGCCCAGCAGTTCGCAGGCGGGCTGGCGCAGCAGATAGGCGAGCGCGACCGCATCGTCGATGTCGGAGCCGATGTCGGTATCCAGCAAAACAGGGATTCTCTCCACGAAAATTCTCCTTCGAATAGGGCGCTATGGTATGCGGCGTTGCATGGACGCTATCAGGGCACGATCTTCACGATGCGGTCATTCCAACTGTCCGCAATATAGACGATGCCCTTCGCGTCCACAGTGACGCCGTGCGGCTGATTGAGCTGTGCTTGCAGGGCTGGACCATCGATGCCAGCACTACCGGCCATGCCTGTGCCCGCGATGCGGACGATACGGCCCTCGCGCGGAAGATATTTGCGGATGACATGGTTGTCGGTGTCGGCGATGAGCACATTGTCGTCACGATCAATGCAGAGATGCTTCGGACCACGCAGAGTGGCCTTCAGTGCAGGAACATCGTCCGCCGAGGGGCCAGCCTTGCCCGTTCCAACGACGGTGCGGATCAGGCCCTTCCTATCTACCACTCGCAAGGTGTTGCCACTGCGCTCTAAAATATAGAGGTTGCCTCTGCTGTCCAGGGCGATGGCGCGGGGATCGAGGAGAGGACTGGTGAGAGCGTCCGCACCCTCCTGCGGCACTCCGGACTTGCCGTTCCCCGCGATGGTCGAAACAACGCCTGTCCGGAGTAAGATTTTGCGAATCCGATGATTGTCGAGGTCGTCGAGATAGAGATTCTCCCGCGTTGCGTCGAAGGCAAGGCAGTAGATCCCTCCGAAGGTCGCCTGGAGTGCAGGCCCACCATCGCCGCTATAGCCGTGTTCCCCTGTCCCCGCGAACGCTGTGATGCGCCCGGTACGTGCCTCGATCTTGCGAACCCGGTTGTTCCACGTATCCGCCACATAAAGATCTCCGGACGGCAGAACGAGCAGGTTATGCGGGCCGTTGAGCAGGGCTTTGCGGCTGTCACTGTTGTCTCCGGTGTTCCCCTTCGCCCCCGTCCCCGCGACCACCCGCATGATTTTGTGGCGAGCGTTCTCGGGCGTATGCTTGCAGACCTGGTTGCCCTCCATCGCGACCGTGTAGTAGTTCCCTTTGGCATCGAACCCGATCCCGAAAGGCCGGTCAAAATGGACGTCGCCAATGTTAGGGTCCTGTTCCTGTCCTCCCCGCATCACCACGACTGCAAGGCGTTGGGCCGAAGCGTCCGGAAACACGAAGAGGCAGAGCATCAGAAGCAAAATAAAATATCGAATGGATCGGCTCACGATAGAAGGTCTCCTCTCGGAGATATTCGCTGCACATACTGCATCTCCCTGCTCGGATGTTCGGTCCCCTGACCCTTTCCGCTCTCGAAAGTCAACGGCTTTGTGTCCGCGCAGGCGGACCTTCGGCGCTGCGCGCCTCTAGCGAAGG
Source organism: Chthonomonadales bacterium (assembly GCA_038217285.1). GTDB lineage: Bacteria > Armatimonadota > Chthonomonadetes > Chthonomonadales > Chthonomonadaceae > JANXLO01. The sequence continues at coordinate 7,108 of JBBQPO010000139.1, read as the reverse complement.
AATTCATTCCATCGCCTTCCATCGCAAATCTTGCAGGGGAAAGGTCGGACGGTCGCGAAATGAATCGGACAAAGGCGTGGAGGGAGAGCGCATTGAAGATAACCGATGTCAAAGTGATCGTAACATGTCCCGGACGGAACTATGTGTTCGTCAAGGTAATGACCGACGTGCCGGGCCTGTACGGCGTCGGTGAAGGCACGCTCAACGGCAGCGAGCCTATCGTGGCAGAGGCCATTCGCCACATGAGCCACCTGCTCATAGGTCGCGACCCGCAGCGTATCGAAGACACCTGGCAACTGCTCTACCGACAGGGCTACTGGCGCGGCGGACCGATCTTTATGGCCGCCATTGCCGCCATTGATTTTGCCCTTTGGGACATCAAAGGCAAGCAGGCCGGACTGCCGGTCTATCAACTCCTGGGCGGCAAGGCGCGGGACGGCGTGATGTGCTACAGCCATGCGAGCGGGCGCGACGTCATCGAGTGCGAGGACAGCGCGCGCAAACTGATAGAGCGGGGCTTCAAGGTCGTGCGGTGTCAGGTCGGCGTCTACGGCGGCGCGGGCGTCCTCGGCTCCAATCCACCGATCACCCCCGGAACGCCGCCGGAACAGATATACGAGCCGACTCCCTATCTCCTCTCTGTTCCCAAAATCTTCGCCCACATGCGCGACAAACTCGGCATGGAGATCGAACTGTTCCACGACGCGCACGAGCAGTTGCAGCCTATCGAAGCGGCCCGGTTGGCAAAAGAGTTGGAACCCTACCGTCTCTTCTTCCTCGAAGATCCCTTGATGCCGGAACACCGGGAGAGTTGGCCCATCCTTCGCGCCGCCTCCACAACCCCGCTCGCCATCGGTGAGATCATTACCTCCCGCTGGGACTGCCTGCCGCTCTTCGTCAACAAATGGATCGATTTCATCCGCATCAAACCGCTCCACGTCGGCGGCCTGACCGAAGCCCGGAAGATCATGGTTCTCGCCGAACCCTACAACGTGCGCAGCGCTTTTCACGGAGCCGGCGACATAGGTCCTATCGCCCAGGCCGCCAGCGTCGCCCTCCAGTCGGTCATCCCGAACTTCGGCGTTCAGGAGTGGACCCGCTACCCCGAAGCCGCCTACGAGATCGTCTCGGGCGTCTGCAAGATGGAGCACGGTTTCCTTCACCCCAATGAAGCCCCCGGCTTCGGCTTGGACATCGACGAGGAGAAGGCGGCACAGTATCCTTATAAGCGCGCCTATATGCCGCTTGTCCGTCGCTCAGATGGCTCGATGCACGTCTACTGAAAGAAGGAGAGACAGCATGACTACATTCCTGCGTGTGCAAAAGTCCCTTGCAGCCTCGTTAGATATTCCTAAGGAGATCATAAAGCCTGAGACTACGCTCGACGATCTCTTCTGGGAGAAACGAGGAACGCCCCCGGACTCGATGGATATTGTCGAACTCATGATGAAACTAGAAGTCGATTTCGAGATTTCGGAAGACGACGTCGAAAATATGCCATCCTCCCTTTTCATCATTGGGGATACGACGGTGCAGCAGATAGTGGCCCTTATCGAGAAGAAGGAGAAAGGGTAGCGGGGCAGGCACAATGTAGTTCGGCAGTACGATCAATCGAAATTCGAAAATGGAGATGATAATGGCGTCATTAAAAGTAGGACTGGTAGGAATGCGGGGCATCGGGACCGGGCATGCGAATGCCTACAAAGAGGAGCCGCTCGGGGATCTCGTCGCGGTCTGCGATGTCGTGAAGGAGCGGGCGGATACAGCGGCGGCGAAATTCGGGGTGAAGGCGTACTATAGCCTGGACGAGATGCTGCGGAACGAACCGCTGGACATCGTAGACGTGACGACGGGCGGGTTTGAGAACGGCAGTTGGCACTACGAGCCGGCTATGCAGGCGATGGAGGCGGGCAAACACGTTCTGGTCGAGAAGCCACTGTCAGCCGATATCGGGCAGGCGCGGGAGATGGTGGCGAAGGCGGCGCAGAAGAAGGTCATCATCGGCTGCAACCTGAACCACTACTTTACGCCGCCAGCGGAAAAGGCGAAAGAGTATATGGACTCCGGTCAGGTGGGAGAACTGGTCTACTGTCTGCATAAGATGGGGTTCTCTGCGGGCGAAGAGGCGTACAGCCCTCCCACCTCGTCTCGCTTCAAGGGGTTTCCTTATGGGCACCTCAAGGCGTTTCTGTCGCATCCTTTCAGCGTCATGCGGCACTTCTGCGGTGACATCACGCATGTGCAGGCGTTCGTGAACCGTCCGGGCTTCCGGCGGCGGGTGGGAGATGTCATGCTCTCTACCGTTAGCATCCATGTGCGCTTCGCCAACGACTGTGTCGGGTACCTTCTCAGCCAGCGCGGCGATGCGACCTACGGACTGGGCGGATGGTGGAGCCTGGAGGTGGCGGGAACGCACGGCACCTTCTGCATCGAGAACTGCATCGAGAAGGTGACCTTCTGGCCCGCGCCGAGCCCCGCGAAAGCGGGCGACCCGGCGAAGATGGCGGGCGGCGGACCGGGTGGCCCGGAAGTCACCAGCTCCGGTATCACGGATTTCGGGCAGACCTTCCCGCGCCGTATCCACGCGTTTCTGGAAGACATCACCAACGGCGTACCCCGTGAAGACGTCCGCGCCTCCGGCCGCGATGCCCTCGCAGCGCTGGAGTACACCTGGGCCGTCATCGAATCGTACGAACAGGGCGGCGCACTGGTACGTCCGCACCCGCTGCCCCCACTCTCCGGAGACCCAATCAGCCTCCCGGATTAACGTGGGCCTCATGCAACTGCGAAAGGAACGAAGGCAGGCAGGCGGCGTAAGGGAGTGTATGAAGACTGTCAATGAGATCGATATAAAAGGGGATCCGGAGCAGATATGCCCGCGCATCTTCCAGCTTGCCGCCGATATTCAGGACTGGCCCACGATGCTGCCGCACTATCGGTATATGCACATCCGGCAGCAGTCGGAGCGCCATAAACAGGCCGATTATGGGGCGTCGCGGGACGGCTTTCCAGTGAAGTGGAGCGCGCGGCAGGAGCTGTTCCCGGAGACAAATCGGATCACCTTCGTCCATACCGCCGGGATGACGAAGGGGATGTGGGTGGAGTGGAAGTTGGAGAAGCGGGCCAACGGGGTCCACGTCTCGATCTACCATGAGCTGGGCTATCCCGTCCCTGTGCTAGGGCCGCTGTTCGCGAAGTATATCGTCGGGAGGCTTTTTGTCGAGAATATCGCCGGGAAGACCCTGCGCTGTATCAAGGCAAAAGTCGAAGCCGAGTATCCGGTGGCATGACAGCGGAGGTTCTCCCCAAGGACCTGGAAGTCAACCGCATCATGGTTCCGGCCGGGGGGCGGAGAGTCATGCTGGGCCAGGGTTGGGAGGAGGCTTCGGACTCGGGTTCCAAACGGAAGCGCTGCGCGATGGTTGCCAGGAGAAGAATGGCTTCGACCAGCGCGAAGTTCTGACCGATGCAGATGCGCGGGCCGCCGCCAAAAGGGAAGTAGGCGAAGCGGGGAAGATCGGCGGTTTCGCCATTTATCCAGCGCTCGGGACGGAATTCGTCGGGGCAGGGGAAGTGCTGCGGCAGACGCTGCACGGCCCATTGACTGGTCATGATGAAAGCGCCGACCGGAACTCGAAAACCGCCGATTTCGCAAGGGCGCAGGGACTGTCGGCCTGTCATCCAGACGGGGGGATAGAGACGCAGCGTCTCTTGAATGATCGCCCGTGTAAAGGGCAGGTTGGGCAGGTCGGCGTAGGCAGGGGAACGGCCCTGGAGCGCGGTTTGCAGTTCCGAGGCCATCGCCGCCTCCGCTTCGGGGGCGCGGGCGAGGAGCAGGAAAGCCCAGACAAGCGTGAGGGCCGAGCTCTCGTGCCCTGCCGAGAGAAACGTCTTCACCTGTTCGTGAAGGAGAGGCCCATGCCTTCCTTCGCCTCCCGCACTGATCGACTGCTTTAAGAGAGAGAGCATATCCGACTGTTTCGGATCCGGGGGGCCGGTTTCCGTTCGCGTGGCATGGCTGTGGAGGAGTTTTTCCACCACCTGGTTCAGTTGGCGTGCCGCCTGCTTTTCGGCACGACTGGCGGGTAGGGGGATCATACCGAAGAGGCTGCGCTGCCCCGTAAAGCGGGCCATCAGCGTGTCCACGGCCGCACTTGCCTCTGCCGACCATCCCATCTCATCCACGTCGAGAAGCGTCTGGGCCACGATCTGCAGGGCCAGATGCGCCATATCCTGCTGGAGGGGGCGCGTCTGACCTGGCTCCCATTCTGCCAGAGTACGGTGCGCGAGGGATGCGATGATGGCCCCATAACTCTCCATGCGCCGGGGCTGGAAGGCGGGCTGACAGGCGTGGCGCTGCCGCCGCCACTCTTCCCCCTCGGCGGTCACCAGGCCCTCTCCGAGCACCCGGCGCACGGCGGCGGTACGGAGCCACTGCGCCTTCCGGAAATCCTTGTGATCCGTGACCAGCACCCGCTCGATGTCCGCCGAATCCAGCAGCAGAAAGGCGGGCTTGTGCAGCATCCGCAGCGGCACGACGTTGCCGTAGCTGCGCGCACAGTGCGTCAGAAATCCCAGCGCGTCTTTTCGAAACGCCGGGAGATGGCCGAAAATCGGGTGCTGGGGAGGGCTTACTGTGTGTTCCGTCCGGGAAGTCTGCATGAGGGCGAATCCGGTGGCCTAGACGCGCCCGAAGAGCAGGCAGGCGTTGATGCCCCCGAAGCCGAAGGAGTTGGACAGGACATAGTTCACGCGCTGCGAGCGCCCCGTTGTCTCCGGAATATAGTCGAGATCGCAGGCCGGGTCGGGAGTGGTCAGATTGAGGGTCGGTGGAAGCCAGTCGTCGCGGAGGGCCAGCAGGCTGATGGCGGCCTCCCAGGCGCCTGTCGCGCCCAGCGCGTGGCCATGCGCGCCCTTGGTGCCGCTGATAGGAATGTCATACGCGGTGTCGCAGAACACTTTTTTGATCGCCGTGGTCTCCGAGCTATCGTTGAGCATTGTGCTGGAGCCGTGGGCATTGATATAGTCTACCTGCTCTGCTGCGATACCGCCTTCGCGCAGACAGTCGCGCATACAGCGCGCGGTCTGACTTCCGTCCGGGCGGGGCTGCGTCATGTGGAAGGCGTCGTTGGTGCAGGCGTGGCCCAGTATCTCGCCGTAGATCTGCGCCCCGCGTTTCTGCGCATGCTCCAGTTCTTCCAGGACGAGCATCGTCGCCCCTTCCGCCATCACGAAGCCGTCGCGCTCTTTGTCGAACGGGCGGGAGGCCGCCTGCGGATCGGCGTTGCGCTGACTCATGGCGCGGATGATGGCGAATGCGCCGAAACAGAGCGGCGACAGCGGCGCTTCCGAGCCGCCTGCCAGCATGATGTCGGTCCGGTCGGCGCGAATCATATCGACCGCATGCCCGATGGCGATCGGAGAGGCGGCGCAGGAGTCGCCATTGGCCGTGGCCGGGCCGTTGATGCCTAGCTCTATGGCGACGTTGCACGAGCCAGCCCCGTTGAAGACGCTGAGGGCGAGCATCGGATTGACGCCGTGCGGGCCCTGCGCCATAAACTTCGGGTACTGCGCTTCGGCGAAAGAGATGCCCCCCAGCGCGGTACCCAGACAGACGCCGACCCGGTTGCGGTCCTCCCGGTCCAGATCGAGGTGCGCGTCCGAGACGGCCATTTTGGCGGCGGCGACCGCGAACTGGGAGAACTTATCCAGGCGTTTCAGCTTTTTGCCGTCCAGATAAGGCATCGCGTCGAAGTCTTTCACCGTCGCCGCGATATGCGTGACGAAAGCAGAGGTGTCGAAGTCGGTGATCGTGTGGACTGCCGACTGTGCGCTCCGCAACCCTGCCCGTAGTCCATCGACCCCAATGCCGATAGGCGTGATCGCCCCTATTCCGGTGACCACCACACGCCGTCGATTCGTCGCTCTGTCAAATGCCTGCAATTTCGCCTCCGCCCGCTCTTTAAGAAGCAGGTCTGCCATCTAGCTTGTCGGTCAGCCTTTCCGTTTTTCCAACGGTGATGGTGGCCAAAAGCGGGATAGCCTCGGTAATTCGTGAACTATACAGGTGTACGCCTTATGTATGTCGAAAGTTCAATGTCAGCGGGAAGGGCAACGTCACGGCGGCCCTCACAGTCTTGAGAATTCTACGAAGAGGAGACGCAGTACAGACCCTTGAAGAGCCTGTTGGAGTGGGATACGCCTTCTCGCATAGACGAGGAGGAGCTGATCGACGACGAGGGACAGCCTTACGCCGATTTTCGCGCTAGCATGACCGATGTCCAGCGCGCCAACCGCTTTCTGGGCGGAACGCCGGTCGTCGCGCGCCAGACGAAGCTCTGGCTGCGCGCCGCGAAATCCGATCCGACGTTCGCGGCGCGGCCCGTGACGTTTCTCGATGTCGCGACGGGGTCCGGCGACCTGCCAAAGGCGGTAACGGCGCTCGCAGGTCGAGAGGGGGTGCCTGTACGGATCCTCGGACTGGATTTCAGCCCACCGATCCTGCGGTTTGCTCGCGAAGAGGTCGGGGCGGAGAAGGAGATTCGGTTGGTGCGCGGCGATGCGTTTCGGCTGCCTTTCGCGGACGCTAGCGTGGACTATGTCCTCTGTTCGCTGGCCTTCCATCATTTCGGGTTCGAACAGAGCGTGATCGCCTTACGGGAGATGGAGCGCGTGGCGCGGCATGGCTGGCTGGTCAACGATCTGCGCCGGGCCTGGTCGGCCTGGTACCTCTTCCGCGCCGTCTCCACGCTGACCGGAATGAACCGCCTCACGCGCCACGACGGCCCCGCCTCCGTGCTGCGCGCCTACTCTCTGCCGGAGTACCGCGCCATGCCAGAGTCGTTCGGCCTGCGAGAGGGTCAGGACTTTCACCTCCGCCGCAGCCTCTTCTACCGCGTCGCCCTGATCCGCACCAAGACCGGGCCCTAAAAGCGCAGAGGATTGGGGTGGTTGCAGTCATGCAGGATGCGAGCCGAGACAGTACACGACAGAACGTATCTATGAGGGAGAGACTTGATGCGACGGATGCTAATAGGGGCAGGAATAGTGGCGGCGTGGTTACTGACAGGCGCAGTGTGTGGAGAGGCACAGAGCGTCTCGGTACCAG
>JBBQPO010000138.1:0-16158 GCA_038217285.1 Chthonomonadales bacterium | reverse complement strand
TCTGCCACACCAGATCCGCCTTGCCATCGCCGTTGAGATCGGCCGTCTTCAGGCCCTGAATGATCCAGATGTTGGAGATGGTCGGCCCTTGCACGTATACCCCGCCTCCCTGGTTTTGGAAGGTGAAGATATCGGTGGAGGTGCTGCCGGCATGATTGTAGACCGTGACAGCGATGTCGGTCCTGCCGTCCCCATTGAAGTCGGCTGTCGTCAGCGGCCCCAAGTTGGCGCCACACGGCAGCGCAATCGGCGCGGCGAAGTTGCGGCCGCCCAGGTTATGTATCACCAGAACTTGGCTGGAGGCTGTGCAGACCAGATCCGGCTTCCCGTCGCCATTCATATCGGCAGCGGAGTAGGGGCTCATTCCTCCGGTCCACGTCAGGATCGTCTGGGGCGCTTCGAAAGTGCCGTTTCCTTTCCCGTAGAGAATCATCAGGGAACTGTTCGTGCCGACCACGATATCGATCTTGCCGTCGCCGTCGAAGTCCGCCGTCACGATCTCGTTCGGGGAGGGAACGGTGTAAAGGGTCGGAGCCTGGAACGAGACCGGCCCGGAAACCTTGACGAGCACCGTTGTCTTGGCCGCCTTCCCAGACTCCGTATCCGTGACGGTGATATCCGCGCTGCCCGGCGCGACTCCGGTCACGATGCCGGTCAGATCGACCGTCGCAATACCGGTTGCAGATGACAGCCAGGTCAACCGCGCCGGAGTGGTAAGGACTGCTGCACCGCTCGTATCTTTCGCCGTTGCAATGATCTGCAGTGTCGCGCCCGCCTTCAACGTGGCCGTCGGCGCACTCAGATCCAGATGATCGATGGTGCTGCTCATCGTGATGCTAAAGTTGGTCGTCTGATTGGCCTGGATCACCAGCGGGATCGTCGCCGTCGCCTGCGCGACCCCGGTGCCGTCCGCGTTCGGAAAGGCGGTCGCCGACACGCTCAGTGTGCCGGTGGGCAGCGAAACGAAGCTGGCGGTCACCGTGCCTCCCGCTGCCGGACGCGCCAGGGTCTGATGGCCGACGGCTGTCGTTCCTTGATTGATGACCACATTGATGCTGTTGGAGGCATCGGGAATCAGGCGGGTGCGTGCGGGCCACTGTACAGTCAGGGTCGCGCGCCCTTGCCCACCGTTTGTCGCGACTTGGGTATGACTGCCGCCCCCGCAGCCAGCCACAAACAGCAGGAAGACGATCCCCCACCGGGCCAGAAGAGATGATCTCATCGGAATGTTTCCTTTCATCGGATCGTCCCGGAGGCGCTGCCGGACTGTACGACGACTGTGGCGACACTCTGTTGGATGGGATCGGCCTGACTGGTGGCGACCACATGGTAGGTGCCTGCGGCAGACGGCGGGGTATAGACTCCCGCACTCGTGATGGAGCCGCCCGCAGCGCCTTCCTGCACACTCCAGGTCACCGCAGAGTTGACCGTCCCGGTGACGGTGACCGTAAAGGGCTGATTCTGCCCGAATGTGATCGTCGCGGTAGTCGGCGATACAGCCACCGCGATATGCACGGTGACCGTGGCGACCGCTGTCTTGGTGGGGTCCGCCTGACTGGTCGCGACCACGTGATAGGTTCCAGCCGTGGCAGGGGCGGTGTAGACGCCTGCACCAGTGACGGCGCCGCCGGTAGCGCCTTCCTGCACACTCCAGGTGACGGCAGTAGTCCCGGCAGGCGTGACCGTAGCGGTGAACGGTTGCAGCGCGGCGGGGATGAGAGAGGCAGTGGTAGGAGAAATAGTGATAGAGACGGGCGGTCCAGAGGAGCCGGATCCTCCTCCTCCGCAGCCGGCAAGCAAACAGAGCCATGCTCCAATGATCAGAACGTAAACACGCATCGTGCCCTCATTTCTGTTTCAACCACATTGTTGTCGTAAACAGCCACTTCTGCAAGTGTGCAATTTCCATGGAAAAGTGTTCCTCTGATTGTTGCCTCTTCCGCAGCGATATTCCTTCTCAACGGAAGGAGGCAGTCAAACAGGGAACTCCCAGGCGTTCCTGACGGTCATAATGATAGGCATCTCTCCCTTGCTTTCACAACGTTGAAGGATGACGCTCATGCGACGACCCGTGCCTGTTTTGTTCTCTCTTAGCCTCTTCGGCTCCCTCCTGTGTTACGCCGTCTCCGCTCCGGTCCTGGCGTCGCCTCCGCAGGAGAAGGTCCTGAAGGTCGCCATCGACAAGAACGCAGGCGCACAAGCGCCCGCTCCGAGCCTTTTTGATGCCGCAAAAAGGAAGGACACCCGGATGCTGCGACTACTCCTGGAGAGTGGCGCCGATCCGAATGAACCGGACTCCGCTGGCAGAACACCTCTTTTCTACAGCTTGTCGCGATTCGACACCATCGCGTTGAAAACCCTGATCGAGAGGGGCGCTGACCCCAATGTACGTGACAAACTAGGCGCTACTCCGCTCAGCGTAGCAAAAGAGAATGACTATTCTGGCGCTCTCGAAGAGCTGATCGCAGCGGGCGCGTATTCGCCGGAAATAGGATTGAACGACGCCGTTCAGGCGAATGACGTCGCAGCGGTCACGAGACTGCTCGATGCAAAAGTAGATCCCAACGGCACGGACCTCCTGGGCCGGACGCCGTTGAAAAATGCCTGCCGCACCGGAAACTCGGCGTTGATTCATCTGCTTGTGAGTCGTGGCGCGGATGTCAATGGCGTGGACGACAGAGAAACGACGCCGCTGACCAGTGCGGTCACCAGCGGCAGCCTTGCTGATGTGCGCTTCCTACTGGAGAATGGCGCCGATGCCAGAGCCACCTCCCTGAACGGCAGGAACGTTCTCATGTATGCAGAGACGCCGGGGTCCCTCGAACTTGTGCGGATGCTCGTCGAGCACGGCACGCCGGTGCGCGGGAGGATCAAAGGGGCGAACAGGAGCGTCCTGGAGATTCTGTCGGAAACCTCGGACGCGCCGACGCTGCAGTATCTGCTGGAACACGGCGCACAGGAAGACATCAACGGCAGAGACCTGCAAGGCCAGACCCCCCTTGCGACCGCAGCGCTCCATGGGAATATGGAGGTGATCCCGTTGCTGCTGGAGAAGGGCGCCAATCCCAACAACGTCGACTCCCACGGTGTAACGCCGGTCCATAGCGCCGTCTACGGCATTACGAAAATCGCGCGAGAGGCGGCATCCCATTCCCGATGGCAGGCAAACCCGACAGACCAGCCGATGAACGGCGCTGAATACGAGGACTCGCCTCCGGAAAATCCCCCTGATCGCGACGGCGGGACGGCGGTTATCCGCCTGCTCGCAAAATATAACGCAAGACTGGAGGAAAGGGATCAGTACGGTAGAACACCAATGGCATTGGCGTTGGCGCTGCACTGCCTGCAGGCCGTGCAGGCTCTGCAGCAGTCCGGAGCGCACCGGTCCCCTCCATACGGGTCGAAAAACCTGATGACGGCCACCCAGGGAGACGATCTGGCGGCGGTTAGGCGACTGCTGGCAAAGGGGTCAAGCCCGAATACCGGAGACAGGGACGGATATACGCCGTTGATGACCGCCGCCATGCAGGGAAACCTCGCCATTGTCACCGAGATGCTGAACCATGGGGCCAAACCGGACTTCCGCATGCCGAAAGAGTCCGGCGCACTGGCGACGACCCCCCTGCTGCTGGCGGCGGAATATGGCTTCGACGACATTGTTCGACTGCTGTTGAAACGTGGCGCCAATCCGAACGCTCGCCTGAGAGACTACGACTACCCGCTGCACGACGTTATCGGCTACGGCCATTGGGAATCGGCCCGCCTCCTGGTGGAGGCAGGCATGGACGTCAATACCGGGGAAAAGGCCGGGCGGGCTCCCCTGCTGCGCGCCGCGCGGATGATAAACGGCGGCGCTACCATGCGCCTGCTCCTGGCAAAAGGCACGCATGTGAACGGCAAATTCGCCTGGGGCATCACGCCGTTGATGGCTGCGGCAGAAGCGGGCAGAGCCGAAAACGTCCGTCTGCTCTTGCGAGCGGGGGCCGATATCAAGGCGCGGACGGAGGACGGTGACACGGTGCTCATGCGGTCGGTACAGAGCGGCAACCTCGATGCGGTGCGCTTCCTGCTGCGTGAATCGCGGGTCGCCCATGTGGACATCAATGCCCGTAACAGCCAGAGGCGGACGGCGCTCTCCTTCGCTCTCGCCCAGAATCTCGACGAAATCGCGCGTTTTCTGAGAGAGTCAGGAGCGAAAGAATAATGAGCAGACGACACCAGCGGCTTGCGATCGCATTTCTGACGATCTGCCTTGCCGCCCCTGCTATGGAGGCGCACGCTCAAAAGCCGACGAAGCGCCCGCAGAAATCGACAGTGCGCCCCGCCCCTACCAGAGCGCAACTCGATGCAGCGCTGGTGACTGCTGTCGGTAAACGTAGTTTCGACCGCGTACAGGATCTGCTGCGGCGCGGCGCGAACCCCAACGCTGCCAGCGAAGGCAGCCCGCTTCTTGTTCTCGCCGCGTCAAGCCGTCTCTTCGCGGATTCCGTGCCAGGCTCCTCACCGGGAGACACGGCCGCAGCCTTGCTTGCGGCCGGTGCAAAGCCGGACGCAGCCGACCGCAAGGGCACAACAGCGCTCCGGCTTTCGGCGTTGACCGCAAACAACACCCTCTGCGAACTGCTTCTCGCCTATCACGCGTCGGTCGATCTGGCGGATAGAGACGGCACGACACCGCTCATGGCAGCGGCCGACCGCAACCACCTACATATTATGGAGGTGCTTCTGGCCCACCACGCAAACCCCAACGCCCGAAACAAGGATGGGCTGACTCCCCTCGCCTATTCCGTCATGAGCAAGGAGGAGAACCTCATTGCCCGCCTGCTGCCGGAACGGTACAGCGGCATCGCGAGACATCCGGCGTTCCAAAGACTGATGGCAGCCGGCGCGGACCTGAAAGCGAAGACGAACGACGGCACCGGGCTGTTGGCGCTCGCCGCTACCGTTGGGAACATCGATATCATCCGGGTGCTGTTCAAAAACGGGGCGGACGTAAACGAACAAAGTCCTCCCAAAGGAGACACACCCCTCCTGCTGGCGGTTCTCGAAGGCAAAGGGCCTACGATACACTTCCTGCTGGCAAACGGAGCTGATCCGAATTTCGCCACCAAAGAGGGGTTGACACCGCTCATGGCGGCAGTCCACAACGGCAACTTCGCCATTGTCCAGATGCTGCTGAACAAAAAGGCGGCTGTGTCTGCCAAAACCAACGATGGCCATACGGCGCTGAAGATCGCCGAGGAACAGAAGCTTACGGCGCTCGTGCAACTGCTGACCGCCGCCGGCGCAACGGAGTAAGAGGCGTCCCTCTCCTCCACGTCTTCAGTGAGCGGATTCTATGTGGCTGCGTCCGAGAGTGGATACCTGCGACGTGTCTTTCGATTCCGTTGTCAAACGGTGCTCTTTCTTTGTGGCCAGATCGAGCGTGTAGATGTCGAACTTCCCAGCGCGATTACTGTGGAACAGCAGTTGTCTGCCGTCAGCAGTCCAGGAGGGCTGCCTGTCTTCGGCCTGATTGCTGGTCAGGCGGGTGGCCGCGGTCCCATCCGGATGCATGATATAGATCTGGCCCTTGCCCTGTTCATAACTGGTATAAGCGATGACCTCCCCATCCGGAGACCACTGGGGCCAGCGGTCATCCCATTTACCCTTCGTGAGGGGCTTTGCCGCGCCGCCTTCCACATCCACTGCGGATATACGCCAGGTCTTCTCCGACATGCCCTCATAGGCGATCTGCCGTCCATCTGGGGACCAGGCGGGGAAGTCGTCGGACGGCCCCTGAGTCAGTTTGCGTACGTTCGAGCCATCGCGCTGCATGACGTAGATGCAGTAGTGACCATCACGATTGCTGGAAAAGGCTAACTGCCCCCCCTCGGGGGACCAGGCGCAGTGTCCGGCGTCTTCTTTCTGCGTCACGCGGCGCTGGTTGGTGCCATCGGCGTTCATCAGATAGAGCGCACGCACTCCATCGCGGTGCGTCGTGAAGGCGATGGTGGTCCCGTCGGGGGAGAGAGAAGCGCCGTAGTCGGAGTCGGATAGAGGCGTCAGGCAGACAGGTTTCGAGCCGTCCGGGTTCATGGCATAGATCTGCGCGTGGTCCGACCACTGCGTACTGAACAAAATGCGCTGATCGAGACGTTTGAAGGTCCGCGCCGCAGCTTCCGCAAGCGCCAGAGTCTGTTCGGCATACGGCACGACATCTTGCGAGGAGAGTTCGATGAACGTGTCTCCCTCGCGGGCCACCATGATCCAGCCCTGCATTTTGCGCTTTTCTTTCCGATCCATGCCGGTCCAGCGGATCCGCACAAACTTCATCCCCTGTATGATCCCGGCTTCCGGCGGAGTCTGCGTCCAGTCGCGGCGCAGCGCCTTGATCTCCGGGAGCATTTCCGCAGCGATCTGATTCAGGCTCCAACTCTGCGGCTGTGCGATGGGTGGAACCAGCAGAACGAGCATCAGGAGCGGATGTGTCTCGTCTTTCCGCCCTGGCCCGACCCAGAAATAGCTGTTGACGCCGTCTGGAGTCCCAGCAGTCGGGATAACGTGTTCGTAGCTCTCAGGCACCTGCAGCAGGTAACCTTCTACGCTGGTGGGCCCACCCAACTTCTTGAGCAGTGTCGGCGATGGTGACCACTGTGGCAGCGCAGGCGCCTGCTGCGCGCGCGAGATCGTGATCCCGCCGACCAACACAAGGCAGAAGAACAGTACCAGGGGATTTCCACGCATAAATGTGCCTCCTTGTCCGAATGTAGGCGATGTCCCCACTTGGCTCGTCTATCCAACCGTTCGGATATTCGCGTCTCGCGGAGCATCGCTGTCCGTTTTGTTATCTTCCTATTTTCGTTCCTGGTCCTGTTGCAATGCCAGACGGTCTTTCAGTCGTACGCGTGCAGAGAGGGGGAAATGGTCCGAGGGATACCGGGCTTCGGCATTGTCCTGCACGATACTCGCCTCCAAGGGCTGAAACGCCTCGGAAACCAGGATATAGTCGATCTTCTCGCCGCCTTGTTCCCCGGTGAAACTGTGAAAGGTGCCCTGGTTCGGCAGCGGTGGGTGCAGAGACCGGAATGTGTCGCGCAGTGGCGGCGTACTCGTCTCCAGCAGGTGACGCATGGCGGGATTGTCCTCTTCCATGTTAAAATCGCCCATGACCAGAGCGGGCATATCGGGAGAGAGGCGGTTGATATGCTCCTGGAGCAGCCGGACACTCCGCTCGCGGGCAGGTTGGGACTCATGGTCCAGGTGGACATTGTAAACCACGAACGGCGGACCGGTCTCTCCGATCAGGGAGGCCCACGTGCAGATCCGGGCATGCTCCCGTGTCCAGTGGCGTGATCCTGGCACATCGGGGGTTTCGGAGAACCAGAAGGTGCCACTGGCTCCTACCTGCCACCGGTGACTGAGCACGAAGAGCGCGCACTGCTCCCCTTCCCTCTTGCCGTCATCGCGCCCGACGCCGAGGACGGCATATTCCGGGAGCGCCTGCCGCATCGCTGCGACCTGCGGGAAGTAGGCCTCCTGAGTCGCCAGTATGTCGGGCTTGTGCCGACGAATCACGTCACACACCAACTCCCGCCGCTGTTCCCAACCGTTCACGCCGTCGCGGGAACGCATGTTGCGTATATTGAAGCTCATGACGCGTAGTTCCAGGAAACACCTCCGGAAAGCGAATAGACAACGCTGAAAGTTCTAGTCACAGGAAGTTCCGGTCATCTGGGCGAAGCGCCAGCGTGCTCATCCGCACGTCAATTGAGTTTCAGGCCCGCCTTTTTCAGCTCGGCCTTAATGGTCGCCGGATCCTGAAGCCCCACCAGATACGTAACCAGACGGCCTGCTCTATCAATGATTATCACCGTCGGAATAGCGGCGATGTTGTAGGCCATAGACACTTTTCTGCCAGCGTCCAGATAGGCCGGGAAGGTGTAGTGATTCTCTCGGATGAAAGGCGCTACCGTTTTGGCAGCCTCATCACTGATCGCCAGAACCGCCAACCCCTTATCGCCGTACTTTTTCGCGAGCGCCTGCGTCTCCGGGAGGCCTTTCCGGCAGGGCGGGCACCAGGTGGCCCAGAAATCGATCAGAACGACTTTACCCCGAAAATCTGCCAGGGAGCGCTTCTCCCCCGCCAGTGTTTTGACGGTGAAGGGAGGCGCAGATTTGCCCAGCGGCACCGGCGGCTTGGGCGCCCCCTCCTGCCCTCCCTGCGCCGAAAGGTCCATCAGCTTCAGGCCCTTGGGCAGGGTCGTATCGAAGGTCGCCTCCGGCACCGCGCTGTTGAGGACGATATTCGTATACTCCTCCGCCGAGTCCGATGTGGTCCCCATCTTTCCCAACTGTTTTCCAGCGGGGCTGCTGGCCACCAGGGCCATGAGCGGTTCGCTGCCGTAGCGGATCCGGTGTACCAACCCCGTGTCTGTATCGATGGCCACTTCCGATTTGCCGAACTGGCCGGCCGCAAAGAAGGTGACTGTCTTATAGACATGCCCGGCGATGGTGACATCCGGTCCGAAGGCGATCTTCTGTTTCGTCGTATCGACCAGTTCCGCCAATTTCGTCGGGCCGCTGAAGAAGTGCCAGAGCATCGTGCCGCAAAACATGGGATGCATCATCATCATCGACTTAACGTCGCCGATAGTGGTGGGAACGGGGTTTTTCATGGCACCCATAGCCGCGTTATCACTGTATTCGATGGCGGCCTTGCCATCGCAAACGGACGTCATCCTTATACCCAACTGCTGAGAAACGACCTTATATCGATTGGGCTTTGCAATGATGAGAGTACGTTTGGCTGTCATTGCCTGCTGGCCGCCAAAACTGTCGCTCCAGTCACACTCGGCCTGAAAGCTGGTCAGCGCCGTATAGTGGGTCATGCTCCATTTCAAGAACTCGGTCGGGTCTGTCGGGGCCTTGTCCTGCGCCCGCGCCATGATGCCGCCTTGCATGAGCAAGAGAGCCGTTACCATCATCGTCAACGCCGCTATCCGGCGTTGGGTCTTCCGTAGGAACATAGGATCCTCCTTCGAACTTTCACGTCAGTTCTTTGGTTTGGCTCGAACGAAGTCTTTGTTGGGCAGGAGCCAGTCCGCCACGTAGGCGTGGTTGAGTGGGTAGACGATGCTGACGCCGTGGTGCATTCCCAGGTAGATGTCGCCGGTGGGGCTAAGTGCCATCGAGCGTGGAGACAGTCCGCCCCAAAACACCTTCGGCAGCAGCACCGTCTCGGTCTTATCCGGATGGACGCGAACGAGGGTGTCGGTAGTGCTGACGATAAAGTCGCCGCCGCTGTCCACCAGGCCGACGTCCGGGGCATGCCCCAGATCGAAAAACTGGGTAGAGATCCACTGCCCTTGCCCGTTTTGTCGAAGCTGTACAATCTGACCACGGGAGGAGTTAAAATTCGCCAGACCTTCCAGCGCGAAAAGGCTCCGATTGTTCGGCAGGAACTGAGATATCCGATCGTTGGACACCTTGTAGCTCTGTCTCCCATCGGCGCCATACCACCACAGACTGCCTCCGCCTTCTCCCGCATTGAAGGCGATAAGCCAGCCATCCGTCACCTTGACCGCGTGTATCTCGCCGGGCTCGGGGTGCGGACCGCGAGTACGTTTGATCAGGACCGGCAACGCAGACTCCTCTTCCGCCTTCGGACTCCTCCGACGGGCGATAGGGCGTCCATTTTTCATCTCTACCTGCCACTCGTATTCGGAATCGCGCGCCGCATTCCAGGCGTCCGATCCTGCCTTCGGCGGCGCCACCTTGATCCATGCGTAAAGATCCTCCGGCAGAGAGGATTTCCGGACGGTGGCATCGACCGGTGAGAATACAAATGTCACACAGAAGACGAGCCAGGGTAATGGGGACATGAGAAACCTCCTTTTGAGGCGCGGTCATGGTGATTCAGGACGTTCGATGGGAAAGACGATGACGATGCGCGCGCCGCCCTCTTGCCGGTTCTCGTAAAAAGTCTCGCCGCGTAGATCGTAGCGGGTTATACTCTCGATGAGTTCCAGGCCCGTGTTCGCGGCTGTCGCAGGATCAAATCCTGCGGCGAAGCCGGGGCCAGCGTCACTGACTTCCAGGACGGCGTGGCTCTCTGCGGCGCGCAGCCTGAGTTCGATCTCCCCCCGGCCATGCTTCACAGCATTCGAAACAAGCTCGTTCGCGATAATAGCGAGCATGGTAGCCTGTTTGCCGGGCAAGGAGATCTCTTCTATCTCCGCAGTTAGACGGCGTGCCCCCAGGGTTTCCTGCAGGATCGGCAGGAACCTTTCCAGGACGTGTTTTGCGGAGAGGAACGCCGCATCGCCATCTTCTTTGGCTTCCGTGGTGAGCAGGTCGTGAATGACGCCCAGCGCCTGAATGTTCTGCTCCAGACGCAGTAGGGTGATGACCGGAACCGTGTCCGTGCTGCTCATCCGCTGCATCTCGATCAGCGCCACCATCAGTTGAAGGTTGTTCTTGACCCGGTGGTGCGTCTCCGTCATCGCGCGGCGCAAACGCGCGTTGAGGGCTTCGATCTCGTTATCGCTCTTCCTGCGCGCCGTGATGTCGGTATGGACCCCGACCCATTCACGGATGCTTCCGTCCACGTTTAAAACAGGCACAGCACGAATGGAGAAAAGCCGCCAGACTCCATTATAACGACGCAGGCGATGCTCGAAGACAAACATCTTCCGCGCGGCGACCGCCTCGTTCCAGGCGTCGAGGGTCGGTTGCGCGTCGTCCGGATGCACGGCGTCGGCCCATCCATATCCCTGGTACTGGGCGCAACTCTGCCCGGTAAACGCGGCCCATCCCGCCTGCTCCCCTGCCATCTGACCGGTCGGGCTATTCGTCCAGACGATATCGCCGACGGCCAATGCTGCGGCCCGAAAGCGCTCTTCACTGTGTCGAAGCGCTTCCTCAGCCTGCTTGCGCTCGCCAATGTCGCGGTAGAAGATGCCCAGACTCTCTTCCGTAGGGTACGCGGCGATTTCGAGCCAGACATCCCGGGCCGCATCCCGGTAGTGATATTCGAGGTGGACCGTGACCTGCTCGGCCATTGCGCGGCGGTACGCGGCTTCTACAGGCGTACCCACCGAGGCCGGCCACTCTTCCCAATGGGTTTTACCCAGGAACTCTGCGGCCGCCTTGCCGTTAAGACGAGCGGCTTCGCGGTTCATGAAACAGATGCGCCACTCTCTATCCAGCACAAGAAACGCATCGGTCATCCCTTCCAGAATGCTCTCGATGCGCTCCTCATTCACCCCCGTGTTGAAGATGCCGAAACCACCGACGGTGGCTTCCCTATTTTCGTTTGATCGCATCGAAAGAGTTCACCCTATCTAACGCTCTCTGCCCCCTCTATATTGCGGCGAGACGGGTGTCGGCGTCGCCAAAGTGCTCCAGCTTCACGCCGAATTTGTCCATCAGCGAGAGGTAGAGGCTGCAGAGTTTGCGGTTCTCGTCGCCCTTGTCGCGGTAGTCCAGCACGCGGCCGGTCGCCAGGGTTCCGCCCAGACCCCCTATCGTCAGGATGGGAAGCTTCGAGTTGTCGTGAATTGAGCCGGAGAACATGTTGGAGAGCCAGAGCAGGCAGGTGTTGTCCAGCACGGTCGCCTGTCCCTCCGGCATGGCCTGCAACTTTGCGGCCAGGTAGGCGAGTTGGGTGATATAGTACTGGGTGATGCGCAGATAGTCGTCGGAGGTGTCGTGGTGAGACGCGGGGTGATGCGAGTCTCGCACTCCAAGGAACGGGTAGAAGAGCCCGGAGAGATCACGGCACATCAGCATCGTGGCGATGCGGGTCTTGTCCGTCTGGATCGCCAGCGCCACGACGTCGCACATCAGCCGCATATGCTCACGGATGTCTTCCGGCAGTCCGTTCTCCGGCCGCTTCATCGCCACCAGCGCCTTGCCTTTGTCTCTCGCCCGGTCGGCGGCCTTGCCCATGTCGCCGCGCATCTTCTGGGCGCGCTGCTCGACGTCCCGCACGCTGGTCAGATACTCGTCCAGCTTGGCCCGGTCGTCCCCGCTGATTCGACGGCGGAGGCCCGCCGCTTCCCCGCTGACGCGGTCCAGGATGCTCTCCATGCGCCGGTTGCCGCTGTTCTCGAAAAGGCTGTCGAACGCCAGGGAGGGATAGACCTCCGTGGGAACGGGGGAGTCCGCGCTCTGCCAGGAGATGTGCGAGCTATAGGCCATCGAGAAGTTCGACTCGTGGTAGCCGGTCAAGGGCTGTTCGCACGCCAGAACCAGGCTCGGCTGAACCGCATCCTGTCCGAGCCGCGCGGCCAGCACCTGGTCGATGCTGATGCCGCCATGCAGCACCGCGCCCCTGGTGAGAGGCATTCCCGAGAGCAGGTTTCCGGTCATGCCGGGGTGGATTCCGACGCCGGTGGCAGGCTTGTTGAAGAGCCCGTTGATGACGTTGAGCTTCGTCTTATAGGGCTCCAGGGGCTGCAGAGTCTTGCTCAACTCCATCGTCGCGCCCTCACCCTTCGCCCACCAGTGGTCCGGGTTGATCCCGGTCCCCATGAACTGGACCACGAAGCGCTTCGGCGGCGTACTGGCGGCCTTCGGCGCCTCTTCGGCGGCTCCCCACACGGGCAGGGATTCGAGCCAGGGCAGGGCCATGGCCACACCCGCGCCCCGGAGGAAAAGCCGTCGGGAGTGCGTTCGGCCCGGCGTTCGATCATGATTCGACATAGTGTTTAGTCCCTCGCTAATGTAGCGGATGCGCGTCGGTTGCGGAACTGTCGGCTCGTGACAATGGTCTCCACGAGTGTCCCAAAGCGGTAGCCTCCGGCAGCCAGTCGCTGCTGAGTCTGCTGGAGAAGAGGGTCGTCCGAAGGCTGAAGGCTGCGTCCTAATGCATAAGACAGTAGTTTGCGGCCAAAAGTATCGACAAAATCTTTCTGGCGCTGCTGGCGAATGAACGCCTGCAGTCCCGCCACTCCCGTGCGCTCCGTACCGCCTGGAAACGGCGCGTTCGCATCGACGGGCTTGCCGCCGAGATCCTTAATGCGAAGCTCTCCGATCGGCCCATAGCCTTCGAAGACAAGGCCATAAGAGTCGAACCGCGCGTGGCATCCCGCGCAGGCCGGGTTCGCGCGGTGCGCCGCAAGCGCCTGCCGCAGGGTCAGATTCCCCATCTTGCTCTCGTCGTTCGGCAGGGCGGGAACCGTGGCAGGCGGCGGCGGGATATATTCGCCCAGAACGCGCTTGACGACCCAGTTGCCGCGCTTTACCGGGCTGGTGCGCAGACCGGGAGAGTTCTGGGTCAGAAACACCGCCATCGGCAGCAGTCCGCCGCGCCCGTAGCGTTCGGCGTTGTCCACACGGACCCACGCGTCTCCCGTCACCTTCACCTCGGTCATCCCGTAGTGCCGGGCGAGGGCCGCATTCACGAAGGTGTGCTTCCCATAGAGCAGATCCAGCACGGAGCGATCCTTCTGGAATGTATCGACCAGGAAATGCAGCGGCTCCTCGAACATCGCCTGGCGCAGGTTGTCGTTAAAACTGGGGAACCGGTTGCGATCCACCGCATTGGCCTCTTCGAAACGGCGGAAGTCCAGCCAGTTGCCCCCGAACTCCAGCGCCAGCGCGCGGATGCGGGGATCCTTCTGCATCCGATGCGCCTGCGCGGCGAGCACTTCCGGCCTATGGAGATCACCGGCGGCGGCATGCGCGAGCAGCTCCGCGTCCGGCATACTGGCCCAGAGGAAATAGCTCAAGCGACTCGCGAGGGCGTAGTCCGGCAGCGGCTGCACAGTGCCGACTGGGGGGACGGCAACGGGTTTTCCCATTGCCGCGACTGTCCGCACGCCAGCGACCGGCCCTGACTTGTGAGCATCATCCGACGCTTCGAGATCCAGCCGGAACAGGAACTTCGGCGACATCAGAACGCTGACGACGCAGTCCCGCATGGCGTCCTCGTGGGTCAGGCCATCCTTTTTCCGCAGCGACTGGTAGAATGCGAGCAGGTCCGCCCCTTCGGCCGCCGCGAGGGGACGGCGATAGGCACGCTGGGCGAAGGCGACGAGCGCCTTGCGCTGCACCGGTTCTGCATCCATCCGCGCTTTCTCGGTCGCCCGGATGTGGGTGGAGACCCACTTGAAGTGGTCCTCGATCGCCTTCAGCGCCAACGGCTCGCCACCGTTCCGCACGGCTTTGGCCAGGTAGAGGTCGGCCAGTCGTTTGATCTTGGCATCCGACGTTGAGTCCGGGTCTTCGGCACGCACGAAGTTGAATTCGGGATCGTTGATGGTCCCGGACTCGGCGCGCTCGTAGACGAAGAACTCTTTATGCATGCGCTCCGGCACGAAGGCGACGGTATCGAAATCCAGCCACATCCGGTCCAGATCACGTCGGCCCTTCTCATCCAGGATCTGCTCCATAAGGGGCGTGTCGTCCCGGAAGTAGCCCATCGAGTTGTGCAGTCCTGCTGTCAGGAGGCGACCCTTATCGCCCGGATCGTCCACGAACATGCGGCCGCGCTCGGAGATATAAAAGGCATCCGGAAAGACGCTGCAGAACCGGGCGAACGCCGCAAGGTAGGGCGCGCGAGCGGCCTCTTCCTGCGGCACGAACAGGTCGGGGTCTACGGGGTCGATCACCGTCTTGTCCGGCTGCATCTGACCGCCCCTCCGCCGGCCGGGTACGACCTGGGAGTGGGGTACGCCCCCGACCTGCAGTACGGTCGCATTGAGCTGTCGGCGATGGGAGGCGTACTCCCGATCCTTCCACAGGACAAAAACCTGACCTCCCGTGGAGAACCCACGCGGTACGCGCAGGTTGTCAAAATGGCTCGCTGTTTTCTTACGCAGTCCCAGAACCCAATCCCGCATCGCCACGCATCCCGCGTGTGCCGCGTCCGGGCGCCCCTTCTCCGGCGCGGGCAGCGCATTCCACTGGGCCTGCAGTCTGACTAGAGGGCCGACTTTCTCACCGGGGGCGGTCAGCGTCTTCCACACGGTATCCAGATAGAGCGGGCTCACCTTCGCTTCGGCGGCGACGGTCTGCAGTGTGGCACTGGGAGCGCCGAGGGCCACGCGGTGTCGATACCGCCAGGCGGCCTGGAAGTAGTCCGCGTAGTCTGTCGGCTGCTTCTTGTAGAAATCGACGATGCGCAGGATGCAGAATTTGTCGCGATCCGTCTCGGCCAGAACCGGATGGGAGGCGAACTCCAGGCCCGCATTGGTCAGCACCAGATTGTCCGCGATGCTCTTCGCCGCCTGCATATATTTCTTCATCAATCCGGAGGAGAAGGTGAGCGACTCGCCGGAGTTATCGAAGCCTTCCTGGTTCGCCGGGTCCACGGGAAACTCTCGGGTGGGGCGCAGATCCTGGCCAGTGAGGTCGCGGATGGTGTAGTCGTACTCCGCGTTGCTCAGACGGCGCGCCGTCACAGGTCCGGGGTCCCCGGCATTCCGCAACGCCTCAT
Source organism: Chthonomonadales bacterium (assembly GCA_038217285.1). Classification (GTDB taxonomy): domain Bacteria; phylum Armatimonadota; class Chthonomonadetes; order Chthonomonadales; family Chthonomonadaceae; genus JANXLO01. The sequence continues at coordinate 734 of JBBQPO010000138.1, read as the reverse complement.
ATTGCCGCACGGCGCGGATCCAGGCGATGACCGCCTCCCGCTGCGGGGCCGAGGGCTGCTTGCCGACGCTCGGGGGCGGCATCTGCTTCGCATCCAGTTTTTCCAGCACCAGCGACCAGTGGGGATAGTCCCGCGCCACCGACGCCAGACTCGCATAGGCGGTGAGGTCGAGCTGGGCCTGCGGTTTCACCTTACCGTGGCACGAGACGCAGTAGGTCTGCATAAATGGCCGGACCGTGCCCACAAACTGCTTTTCCAGTTCCGGCGCGGTCGGGGCCGACCGGGAGCCGCCGGACGCACCCGCCCACATCAGCACAGACAGAAATGCCAGAGCCGACGCAGGGATACTCCACGCGGTGAGATTGAACCTGAACTTACGGCGCATCGATTCGTATCCTCCTATTCAGCCCTTGTCCTGAAACTGTCGTTGAAAACTGGATACGACTAGTCTACCAGACACAGACGGTAACTGCAAAGGACACGATGGAATAAATTCCTTCGCTAGGGGCCTTCGGCCGAAGGTCCGCCTGCGCGGACACAAAGTGCTAACCCCTTGGCTTGCCGAAAGCAGAAAGGCCCTGGTTCTCATATCGCTCCGTCCGAAGGACGGTCCGGCGGAGGCGCGTAGCGAGGGGTGCTAACCCCTTGGCTTGCCGAAAGCAGAAAGGCCCTGGTTCTCATATCGCTCCGTCCGAAGGACGATCCGGCGGAGGCGCGTAGCGAGGGGTGCTAAC
>JBBQPO010000137.1:0-16221 GCA_038217285.1 Chthonomonadales bacterium | reverse complement strand
TGGAATCTCCTCCGCTTCAGGATTTGGGGTGCCCGAAGGGCTTCCTTGTCATCCTTCGCGCGGAAGCGAAGGATTTGAGACACTGCGCCTCGCCGGGCACTGTCAATTGAAAGCCGAAGTGTCCAGCGCTGCGACTGCGCTCTGCACTGCCTCCGCCAGAGTGGGATGGATATGAATGGCGTCCCGCAGCACGGTGTACGGCGCTCCGGCGTTGATGAGATCGATATAGAGATGCACCAACTCCGACGCCTCCGTGCAGAGCAGGGTCGCGCCGACCAACTGGTCTGTATCGGCATCGATGATGACCTGAATGAAGCCCTCTGTCTCCCCGAGTTCCGACGCCTTGCCGTTCTTTTTCATCTCGAACTGGGCCGTCTTGATCTTCTTGCCGGACTTCCGGGCTTCCGCTTCCGTCAGGCCGATGCGGCCCAACTCCGGGTCGGTGAAGATGGCGTAGGGAACATGGCGGCGCGTGGTACGGGACTTGTCGCCCACCATTTGCGATAGCAGGATTCGATGGTCGTCCCAGGAGGTGTGGGTAAACATCGGGCCGCCGCGAATGTCGCCTGCTACCCAGATGCCTGTCACGTTCGTCGCCAGCCGCTCGTCCACCTTCACATTGCCATGGTCGTCTCGGAGAACCCCGACCGTCTCCAGCCCCAGATCGTCGGTGTTCGGCAGGCGACCGGTCGCGACGAACAGATGAGAGCCGTGCAGCGTGCCGGTCTTCCCTTTATGGCGCGTATGCAGCAGGACGCCCTCTTTCGCTTCGACGCGCTCCACCGTCGTGTCGGTGCGAAACTCGATGCCCTCGGCCTCCAGCAGCTTCTGCAGCGCGGCAACGACCTCGGGGTCTTCCCGCGCCAACACACGCTCGCCGCGCTCGATAATGGTCACTCTACTGCCCATACGGCGGTAGAACTGTCCCATCTCCACAGCGATATAACCTCCGCCGAGCAGCAGCAGGTGGGCCGGAAGCTCCGGGCGATCCATCCAGTTGCCCGCATGCAGAAAGTCGACCGTTTCCAGCCCTTTCAGATCGGGAATCAGACTGCGTGTGCCCGTATTCAGGACGACTTCCGCCGCGATATACGACTGTTCGCCGACCCGGACGCAAAAGCCCCCTTCGGCTTTGCCGTCCAACCGGGCATGCCCTCGCAACAGAAACGGATTGGCGGAGCCTTCGAGGCTTGTGTCCAGCCCCTCACGGGATTCGGCGGCTATGTCCCGCGCGCGCTTCAGCACGGCCGTAAAATCGACGCGAACTTCCGGGATATGCAGGCCGTACTCCGCGCCTCGGCGCGCCTGATGCGCCACACGCGCCGAGGCGATGGCCGCTTTGGTGGGGGTGCATCCGAAATTGACGCAGGAGCCACCCAGTCGCTCCCGCTCCGCCAGCGCCACTCGCTTGCCCTGCGCCGCCAGCTTCCAGGCCAGCGGAATCCCCGCCTGCCCGCCCCCGATAATCAGCACGTCAACACGGTTTTTGGGTGCCATTCACTTGGATCCTTTCTTAAGCCGACTCGTTTCTGCCTGTACGTGTAAACGCGCAGAGGAGTGAATAGTTCCGGGAACTCCTATACGCTTCGGAGCGTTACCAGAAGGAGTGCCGAGCAGTTCCAAAGGAACCCTATTCTGCTTCTGGCGTATCATTACTCGGAGAGACGCAATAACGTCATGCCGTGTTGTTCTTCCGCACCGAATTTTCCCATCTCCCTGACGAGGTAATTTCCTAATGCACACGATGACACAACGGCTGGAGTTTCTGGAAGCGCCGAGCCGACATCTACCACTGCCCTTTCAGACAGTTGTCTCTCAGGGCCTCGCCGCCGCACAGAAACATCTGCCGTGCCGTTTCTTCTACGACACGCCTGGCTCGCATCTGTTCGAACAGATCTGCGGCCTGCCGGAGTACTACCCGACCCGCACCGAACAGGCTATTTTACAAAGCCATGCCTATGAGCTGACGGTTCAGGCCGGCAGCGACCTGACGCTGGTGGAGTTTGGAAGCGGCAGTTCCGCGAAGACCCGCCTTCTCATGGACGCTCTGCTCACCCGACAGTCGCATCTACACTATCTGCCCATCGACATCTCTCGGGACTTTCTCCATCACTCTTCACTTGCCCTGCTGACAGAGTATCCTCACCTCTCGATAACAGCCATCGCAGGCGAATACAACGACGCGATCAACGCGCTGCCACGCGACAGCGGCCCACGGCTCTTCCTTTTTCTCGGCAGTAACATCGGTAATTTCGAGCGGCCGGAGGCGACCGCCTTTCTGCACCGCATCCGCTGCCGTATGCGGCCCGAGGATCGACTGCTCATGGGAGTCGATCTGGTGAAAGACCGAACGGTGCTGGAAGCCGCCTACAACGATGCGGCCGGGGTGACCGCCGCCTTCAATAAAAACATTCTTCTGCGTTGCAATCGCGAGCTGCAGGCGAACTTCAACCTCGCGCAGTTCGACCATCACGCCCCGTTCGTTCCCGCCGAATCTCGGATCGAGATGCGGCTTATCAGCCGCTGCAAGCAGACGGTGACGCTCGGAGCCACCGGAGAGAGTTTTGATTTCCGTGCAGGAGAGATTCTGCATACCGAGCACAGCCACAAGTATACGCTTTCCGATGTCTACACCCTCTGCCGTCAGGCAGAACTGGAGACGCTGGCCTGCCGACAGGACGAACGCGGCTGGTTCAACGTCTCTCTGCTCTCTCCCCTCTGTTGAGCCTCCGAAAGGAACCTATCATGAGCAAACCCGTTCTGCTTGCGGTCGATGACGACAAGGAGCAAAATAGAATGGCAACTTCCTGTAAACATGTCGATCAGATCCAGGATGTCACTCCGAGCGCGAAGGGCTGCGAGGAGTGGCGCTGGTGCTACCTCGATCAGGGGATGGTATAGGGAGCATGCAGATCGACCAACTGGCCCGCAAAGAGGCGCTGCAATCGAAAATGGCGGCTGCCCGGCAGAAGACCCTGGCGCTTCTGGACGGGGTACCGCAGGACTATTTCCAGGTGCGGGTGCATGACTTCTACAGTCCGGTCGGGTGGCATTTCGGGCATATCGGCATGACGGAGGAGTCGTGGGTCTGTGAACAGGCGCTACGGCGTCCCTGCCGCGATGAAAAGCTGCGTTTTCTCTTCACCAATATTCCCGATAACCCCAAAGACAATCGGGTGCATCTGCCATCCCGAATGGAGACCATCGCCTACCTCTCCGCGACGCGTGAGCGCACATTGCAGGCGCTGGACGAAACCGACCTTGGCACAGACGACCCTTTGATCGCCGACGGCTACGCGTGGGAGTTCGCGCATCAGCACGAGTGCCAGCATCAGGAGACGATCGTCGAAATGCTGCAGCTCATCACGCAGCGCACAGAGCGTCCGGAGGAGGCTCTCTTCGGCAGTGAGGAGGCGCATTGGCAGGCTCCTCCGATGGAGATGAGCCTCATTCCTGGGGGAAGCTTCACGAGGGGCTCGGACAGTCGGCACGTCTACGATAACGAGCGGAGCGCGCATACGGTCGAAGTCGCGTCGTTCGCCCTGGATGATGCTCCCGTTACTGCCGCGCAATGGCTGACATTTATGCGCGATGGCGGGTATGGGCGGTGCGAACTCTGGACGGCGGACGGATGGCAGTGGCGGGAGCAGGAAAATGCGACCGCGCCGGAGTATTGGATGCCAACGCCGGACGGGAAGGCATTTGCCTATGCCGGGGCGAGCGGCCTGCGAGAGATCGATCCGGCGGAGCCTGTCAGCAGCCTCAGTTGGTACGAGGCCGACGCCTACGCCCGCTGGATCGGCAAGCGACTGCCAACCGAGGCCGAATGGGAGTTCGCGGCCAGAAACCTCGAAGAAGTGCCGGGCAGCGTCTGGCAATGGACCTCCTCGCCATTCCTGCCCTATCCCGGCTTTCAGGCGTTTCCCTACGATGGCTACTCGCTGGAGCACATGGATGGCAAGCATTTCGTTTGCCGGGGCGGATCGTGGGCAACAGACGCCTGTATCCGACGCCGAACGTTTCGCAACTGGTATGTGCCGACCTATCGGCAGGGACTGCTGGGAGTCAGGTGCGCGCGATGATCGAACTACAGGGCCTCACAAAACGCTATGGCGACACAGTCGCCCTCCAGCCCACCGACCTCACCATTCCCGCCGGACGCACGACGGCGCTGATTGGGCCGAGCGGCTGCGGCAAATCGACGCTGCTGCGCCTGATGATGGGCCTATTGGAGCCGACTGCGGGCGCTGTTCTTTTCGATGGTATGCCTGTCAACGCGCAGACCGCACAGGAGTTGCGCCGACGCATGGGCTATGTGATCCAGGACGGCGGGCTGTTCCCGCATCTCACCGCCGCTGAGAATGTCCTGCTGATGGCGAAGCACCTCCGTCGTCCGCCGGACGCCATGCAGGCCCGCCTGCGGGAGCTCTGCGACCTCACTCGTTTTCCGCAGGAGGGGCTGACCCGCTACCCGGTGGAGCTCTCCGGAGGACAGCGGCAGCGTGTGAGTCTGATGCGCGCCCTGATGCTGGAGCCGGAGGTGCTGCTGCTCGATGAGCCGCTGGGCGCGCTCGACCCGTTGGTGCGCGCCGGACTTCAGACCGACCTCAAACAGATCTTCTCCACCCTGAAGCAGACGGTCGTGCTGGTCACCCACGACATGGGCGAGGCGGGCTATCTGGGGGACTCGATCGTGCTCCTCTCGGAAGGGGCCATCGTGCAGCGCGGCACTCTCGAAGACCTGCGCGACCGACCCGCCGCTCCTTTCGTCACCCAGTTTCTGAACGCGCAGAGGAGCCTGGTGCAACTTTGAAAAGAGCCTTTTTGCTGCTAATGCTGCCCCTGCTGTTGCTGCTGGCCTCAAGAACGGGGAGCGCACAGACGACCATCGTGATCGGCTCGAAGAAGTTTCCCGAATCCAATGTGCTGGGCAAGATCGCGAAACGGACTCTGGAGAAGGCGGGCTTTAAGGTCGAACACAAGGAAGACCTGGGTTCGACCGGTATCGTCTGGGGGGCGCTCAAGGGCGGCAGCATCGCGGTCTATCCGGAGTATACCGCGACGATCTCGCAGGAGATCCTGAAGGTCAAAGGCGAGATGACACCGGAGGCGCTGCGTGCCGCGCTCCAGAAAGAGGGTATCGGCCTCGGGGGCGACCTGGGATTTAACGACAACTACGGTCTGGTGATGCAGAAATCCCGCGCCGACACCTTGAATATCCATAAGATCAGCGACCTCGCCGCGCATCCCGATCTCAGGGTCGCGGTTTCACACGAGTTTCTGGATCGGCCGGACGGCTGGCATCCGTTGGACGCGAAGTACGGCCTGAACCTGAAGAGTGTGCGCGGTATCGACCATTCCCTCGCCTATATCGCGCTGAAAAACGGGGAGATCGACCTGACGGAGGCCTACACCACCGACGCCGAGATCGCCGAATACAAACTTATCGTCCTGGAAGACGACCGCAACTACTTCCCAAAATACCACGCGCTCTTCGTCTACCGGCTCGACATGCCTCAGAAGGCGGTCGCGGCTCTGAAGACCCTGGAAGGCACCATCCCGGAAGCGAAGATGATCGCCATGAATGCCGAGGCGAAGAAGACCAAAGACTACAACAAGGCGGCGGCTCTCTACTTTAGCGGCACAGCCTCGAACGCCTCGGAAAGCAGCAGTGTAGCTTCGACGATACTGACCCTGACTGGACAGCATCTGGCGCTGGTCGGCATTTCGCTCTTGCTGGCGATTCTCGTCGGCCTCCCGTTGGGCATCGTCGCCAGTCGCCCCGGCGGCGTCAGTCAGGCCATTCTTGGTATTGTCGGCGTTATCCAGACCATTCCTTCTCTGGCGCTTCTGGCGCTTCTGGTTTCCATACCGTTTTTCGGTATCCAGCCGAAAACCGCGATCACCGCCCTGTTCCTTTACAGCCTCCTGCCTATCGTCCGTAATACTGCGACGGGGCTGCAGGAGATTCCGAGCACCCTGCGCGAGTCGGCGGCGGCCCTGGGCCTGGAGCCCCGCGCGCAACTCCTCAAAATCTACCTGCCTCTCGCTTCGCGCACGATCCTGGCCGGAATCAAGACCAGCGCCATCATCGATGTGGGCGCGGCGACCCTGGCCGCTCTGATCGGAGCGGGCGGATTGGGGCAGCTTATCATCAGCGGCCTCACCCTCAACGACAATGCCAGGATCCTGCAGGGCGCGATTCCCGCCGCCCTCCTCGCACTGGCCGTGGAGTTCGGCTTCAACCTGATCGACCGTCTGCTGATTCCAAAGGGCCTCCGACTGCCCACCCCAAAAAATTGAAAGAACGAGTCATAATGCCTGTCCCATCGCCTACCGAACCTGTCAGCCAGTTGAGATCCGTGCGTATTATCGAAAACGGTGAGCCGCTGGTCGATTTCCTGCAGCTCTGCCCCGACCTGCTCTGGGACAGTCCGCGCTTCCACTATCGGCGGGAGACACTGTTGCGTCAGTCCGTTGCCGAGCGGCTCTGTCAGGCGAACGCGGCGCTGCCGGAGGGCTATCGACTGGCCATCGTGGAGGGCTGGCGACCGCCGCATATCCAGCGCCGCATGTACCTCTCGGTCTGGAACCGCTTCAAGGAGATGCACCCGGACTGGTCGGACGTGACTCTGCGCCGTGTGGTCAATCGATTCACCGCGCCGCAGAACAGCCGCGTTCCCCCGCCGCACTCCACGGGCGCTGCCGTCGACCTGATGCTGGCAGACACGGAAGGCAATCTATTCGACCACATCTCTCCCTATAAAGGGTTTGACCCCAAAGGCTTCGCGTTCGCCGCGCCCGGTCTTTCGGAGGCTGCCCGCAAACACCGTCAAATCCTCGCGGACGCCCTCATCCCCACCGGCATCACCAACTATCCCAGTGAGTTCTGGCACTGGAGCTATGGCGATCAGGGCTGGGCCTACCGCAGTGGACATCCGCATGCACTCTATGCCGCCATCACCCCTGACGGCTACCAGCCCGAACCGGCAGACCTCACCGACGATCCTCTGGAACTCATCGAAAGACCCGTTGAGGAGAGTAGAAGCTAAATGAGATCCTACTTCACCCGACCAAATTGACGGAGCAGACCTGTCATCAATTCGACGACATGTGGCTTCAGTAGGTAAGTACGCGCTTCGCCGATTACTCGCGCAGCGGTTAGACCGCTCTGGATCTGCCCTTCCGCCTGAAAAGCGCACTGGTCGTCTGCGACGAATATGGAGAACATCGGGTTCTCGAACGATCCTTCCGTGTTGCTGAGGTAGGCGGTATATCGGAGACCATAATCGGACTTCAGGCCCTGGCGAACGCCGAAAATGGTGTCCGTGTAGCCGCTCTCATGGAGAGCGTCCTGAGCTTCATGCAATAGTGTAAATAGCTCCGACAATGTCGAAGGAGGCGATTGGCTGCTCTCCAGCAGCGCCTTCATCATGGCGTCCTTCATACTTGCGGTGTAAGTTGTTTCTGTACTCATAGGACCTCCAGATTGACTGCAATCGGAAGGTGATCCGAAATAGCCAATTGATGCGCATTCTGTTTCGTCATGCCCATTGGTCTGGTATGGTGAGCCCCCTCCGCGCCAATATGATGCCAGAGAGGATCTGTCAATATTTCGAGTCGGTTATCGTGCAGGACGTGACGCTGGCCGTTCAGCCACTCGCTGCTCACGATAACACCATCAATGAGGGAATGCCATATCCCTTCAAGAAACGTTCCGTACGGCGTTCCAGGTTGATCATCACTCTGCGCGCGACGGGCTGTAACGTCGCGGTCACGCCGGGAGGCGTCTCTCCGCGCCATCACTCTGCGCGCGACGGGCTGTAACAGTGAGTTGATCGGGAAGCAGCCTCCACATGGGGTTATATAGTTTCAGACTTCCCTGGCTGCGGAGCGCCGCATCTGCTCGGCGGAACGCACAGAAACCGTCCGGGCCAAACATCTCCTCATAGGGTTCACCGTTGAAATCGCCAACGATGACGACCGGCACGGTCGAGTTAGCAAGAAGTTGCTCTAACTCCGTTCGAAGCCATGCGGCAAGACACTTACGCGTGTAATCGTCGCTTCTGCCTTGTTCCGCCTTGAAATGAACGACAGCGATGAGAAACGCTGGTTTCATGTTGTAGTTCACCTGAAACACAGCCGCTGGCTCTCTGCCGATTTTGATCGTCCGGCCTCGTGGAAAGTAAGGATCGGTAGTCAGTGGAAGCGTGGTTGCGGACAGCTTTTCGGTGTTCAAGAGTAAACCGTTCTCGCTGTATCCTCCCCTGATCGCTCCAAAACAGGGCATCCACTCAGGCCCCAGTGCGTTCCCCAAATACTCCAAGATCGAATCCGTGCCGAGTTCGACAAGCGCAAACGCAGCAATTTCCTTATCTTCGGCTAGGGTGCGAAATGCTTTTGCAGCCAACTGTAGGCGAGCAGGATCAGCGGCATGAGACAAACCATGTAAATTCCAGACGACAATTCGAAATTCCACTGCTCCTCCCAATGCCCGATCTAAAACTAGGTCGCAACGATCCCTCATTCCATTAGAGCAGAGATTTCGAGTAGGGTTGAGAGGGGGCGAGAGATCTATGGATTGCTTGTGAAGCAAGAAAAATTAGCTGTTGTTGGGTTCTGAGCGCACGGTCCAGGTCAGAGCGCAGAGGGTGATAATTGTCAGGAGCAGCACCAGAAGTCCACTATGGGTCGGTCTCAGGAATGTCGCCGGCAGCAGGGCGGCAGGGATCGAGGCCAACAGAGACCGCTGTCCCAGCACTCTGGCCGCGCCGAATGCCCCGGCCAACGGCGCGAGGAGCAGACCTGCCGGAGCGCCCAGATAGTTGGCCAGCACCGGCGCCGACCACAGCCCCAGCGTGAACAGGAGAAGCGCGGCCACCATCCCGCCCGGAGGAAGTTTCTCACGGAATCTACACGCTACCGCCAGATGCGCGCTCCTATGACATGGTAGCGAACGACCGCCTCCCACTGCTCGCCGGGGCGCATCAGACTTCGCCACTCGTACTCCCCGGAAGGGTTCGGCTCCGTCACGGCCTGGCCGCCTACCGTCACATTCAAGTTGCGGATCGTGTTCTCATTGGGCAGGGGAAAGAGGAAGCGGGCGGTGATAGGCTGCGGGCGCGGGTTCTGGAAGAGATAGCGCCCTTCGAAGTCGGTGTCGTAGGCACGGCCTGCGAGCCGCCGAAAGGTGACATGGACATGCGAGGTCGTGAACGGAACCGGTTCCTCGTCCAGACGCGTCATCTGACGGGTGAACACCACATCTTTGCCGCTGCGGCGAAAGGTGTCCATCAGGCGGAGCACATTGCTGGCGGAGGGGTCGGTCAGATAGGGCGACAGGGCGCCGACGCCGTCGGTACCAATGCGCTGGAGAAAATCGGGCGGGAGGGTCAGAGTCCGCTGATAGGTCCGTTCGGCCAGTACCGCTACCGTCGGTTCGAACTGCGTGACGGCCGGGGCATCCGGAACGGGATTGGCGGTGGCTTCGGCGGCTTCGCGCCACTGGATATCCTGCTGGGCCAGAGAGAGAGCCGTATGGAGGCACGTCCAGCCTGCCACCAGAACGAACATGGCTCCGAGTGTTCCGAACACAAAGGCCGAGTGCCTGCGCCAGTCCATCTGTTTCAGCCATTCGGCGTCCCGCTGCAAAGCCAACGTCAGGCCGACCGCCAGTACCGTCAGCCCCAAGAGGAGCGCGAGCGGCAGCGCCAGGCGTGTAAAGAGAGTCAGAACGCCTTCGAACGTCATGAACGACCGCCTGAGTGTAGTACTCGATCATGGTATGTTCCCCCGTCGGAATGCCTGTTTCCACACTTAGACGGTTTTGATCGGGCGGTGTTACAAGCGCTCACAATCTCAAATACTGGTGATCCGCACACGAATTATCCAGGATACGTGATGGGGCTGCCATCCGACATCTGAATATAGGGAGGCCCGCCTGCGGCCTGCTCCCGTAGCCGTTCCCAGTCCGCCTCCGGGATCGCGAGAAAGGCCTGCACCAGAGCCGGATCGAACTGCGTACCCGCCATGCGCTCGACCTCGGCACATATCTTGCTGTAGGGGAGGGCGGCACGATAAGGGCGGTCGCTGGACATCGCATCGAGTGTATCGGCCAGAGCAAAAATCCGCGCCACCAGAGGGATGCGCTCGCCTGCCAGTCCGTGCGGATAACCGGTCCCATCCCATTTTTCGTGGTGGGAGCGCACGACCGGCAACGCGCAGACGAACTGCGAAAACGCTTCCAGCACTTTCGCGCCCTGCTCAGGATGCGCCCGAATGATCGCCCACTCCTCATCGGTCAGCGCGCCGGGCTTGAAAAGCACGGCGTCCGGAACGCCTATTTTGCCGATGTCGTGCAGCAGAGAGCCGAGCGTAAGATCGCGCAGATCGTCCGGGCAAAGGTCGGCGATGTCCTGTCGAATAACCTCCTGCGCCAAACGGAGGGCGAACATCGTTACCCGGTGGGAATGCCCGTCGGTCTCCGGATCGCGCAGGTTCAACAAAGCCATGATGCCGCTCAGGATATGCCCGTCCTGTCGTTGGAGCAGCGACATCAAAGGATCTCCATCGGCCAGATGCATCGCGGCGGAAAGCGCTGTCGGCGCCTTCTGGCTGACCACGGCAACCGCCGTCGATTCTTCTGCGGCGAGAACGACGCGATTGCGTCCGGCGTGCTTGGCCGCGTAGAGGGCTCCATCCGCAAGTTCGACGAACTTTTCCGGAGCCATCGTCCGCGCATCGTACCGCGCAACGCCGATGCTAAGGGTGACCCGTCGGCATGGAAACTGGTGCTCTTCCACTACGCCCCGAATGCGCTCGGCGATCTCGAAGGCTGTCTCTTCGGTTGTGCCAGGCAGCAGAATCGCGAACTCCTCGCCGCCATAGCGCGCCGCATAGTCTTCCGTACGCATATTCTCACGTATCAGGCGCGCCACACTTCGGAGCACCTCGTCGCCTGCCGGATGGCCGAAGGTATCGTTATACGTCTTGAATCGATCAACATCCATCAGCAGCATTGTCAGCGGGTGACCTGTCGCCTCTGCAAAGGCCAGCTCGATCCGCAACTGCTCCTGGAAAGCGCGGTGGTTGGCAAGTCCTGTCATGCCGTCGGTGGTCGCAAGCGCTTGCAGGCGCCGGTTGACGGCTTCGATCTGCTCCTTGGAACGATGCAGTTCCTCGGTACGTTCAGACACTTTCAGCTCCAGCCTTTGATTATTACGTTGCAGTTGGCGTGATGAGAGATGAAAAAACGCCCAGGCACCTAGCCCCATCACGAGGATACAGGCCGCTTTGAACGGGGCCGTCTGGTAGACGAACGGGTCTAACTTGAGTTCGAAACTGGCGCCTGCCGTGTTCCAGATACCGTCGCTGTTGGCGGCGACCACACGAAACTTGTAGTCCCCCGGCGGCAAATTCGTATAGTAGGCTACGCGACGTATGCCGGCTTCCACCCAGTCCTTATCGTAACCTTCGAGTCTATACCGAAACGCAACCCTTTCCGCATCGGAGAAGTCCAGACCGGCATATTGGATCTCCAGATCCCCCTTGCCCGGACCCACATGACCTACATTCTGCGTGTCTAATACCTTCCTGTCGATGATGACCCGCTCGATGACGACGGGAGGCGGAACGAAGTCTGTGGCGAGGTGATCCGGGTCGACCACGGTTATGCCCTTGAACCCGAGAAACATCAGGCGTTCATCCCGAGTCCGAAGCGCCTGCATCCTGGTTGGAAAGGATCGAATGCCATCGGTCGCGTCAAATAACTGGGTAGGGATGGTCTTCAACGTGCCGAGGCGATACCGTTCCAGGTCGGCAACAGAGACGGTAAAGATGCCTCTGGAGCTGCCGATCCACAGGGCGCCGTGGGCATCGAAGAGAAGCGCGAACAAATTATCGTCCGGCAGCCCGGAATCGAGTCCATAGACGAACATAGCGCCGTTTTCATAGCGTACCAGCCCTTTGTCCGTCCCTACCCAGAGACAGCCGCTTCCGGCCTGCGCAATACTCATCACATGGGTGCCTAGAGGCAGGCCCTGGCTCAGGACGGTCACACGGTTGTGTCGTACGGACGCCAATCCCCCGGAGGTCATAAACCAGAGCGTCCCACTGGCGTCAAGATAAGAGCCGAAGACATATTCGCTCCGCCCGACGTGCGGCAGAGGGACAAATTTGCCGTCCGTCAAACGCGCATAGTCGTCCGCGTCTGCGAAGACCAGCCCTTCGCTGTCCTCTGCGATCACCCTCCAGTGGCTTGATGGAACCTCGGTCATGAACCTCTTTCCTGTCCACCTGGAAATGCAGCCGTTCGTCGTAATGATCCATAAGGTGCCATCTTTTGCAACATGAAGGGTTACGATTTCGTTGCTCGGCAGGCCCTCTCGGGTCGTATAGGTCGTCATTAACCCGTCGTGCAGCCGCTTCAGCCCCTTTTCCGTGCCAAACCAGACACTGCCGTCCTGCCCCTTCGCCAGCGCCGTTGTGCTGAGCAGGCCCTCGGCAGTAGAAAAGCTGAGCGGCGTCAATTTGGAGTTGCGAAACCGATTGAGGCCCGTGCCCGACCCGACCCAGAGGTTGCCTTCGCGATCTTCGAAAATCGCGCTGACGCCGATATCGTGCAGTCCGTCTATTTTGCGAAACGTCGAAAACTTACCGCCCTGTCGGCGATCAAGACCGACACGCGTACCGATCCAGAGGTTGCCTTGATGATCGAAACTGAGCGCATGGATCTCATTGGAGGAGAGGCCATCACGGGTGGTATAGGTCGTGACCTTGCCGTCTACGTAGTGGCAGAGACCGGACCCTACGGTTCCGATCCACAGACTGTTATCGCTGTCCAGGACGATACAGCTCAACGCTGCCGTCGGCAATCCCTGCGTGACATTGAACGCGGAGACCGTTCCGTCCGTATGGCTTGCGAGCAGTCCGCTGTATCGCGTTGCTGCCCAGATGGTGCCCTGGCGATCCTGCAGTAAACTGTGAACAAACTGATAATCGGCCAATGGTTTCGTAAAGCGCCCGTCCTTATAGTGGAGCAGATTATGTTCTCCTCCTCCGCCAATCCAAAACGTCCCATCGCGAGACTCCAGCATGGCGTTCGCGACGCTCCAGCTTTCATCCTTGATCCCAGTGTGGAAAGGAGTGAATTGGCGATTCTCGAAGGGGCCGAACCTTCCGCCGTCGGTTCCTATCCAGAGATGGCCATCCCGTGTCACCATAAGCGACGTAACACCGCTGCGTGCGAATCCGGGCGTGTTCCGGCTGTTGAAGGTTTGAAATGTCACACCGTCGAATCGTACCAGGCCGGCGTCCGTGGCGAACCAGAGATAACCGTCCGGCGTCTGCGCCATAGCGTTAATGGCTTCCGGCAGGCCGTCTTTGGTCGTCCAGACGTCGAGCCGACACTGCACCAGACTTTTATCGGTGTCCAGCGCCCTGACGGCATGAGGAGTACACACCAGTCGAATCAGGCAGAAGAGGGCGATTACCAAACGTCTCTGTTTGTCTAAAAATCGAGATTGCATGGAACCTGCTTTATCCTGGAGGGCGGCGTAGGCAGAACATCCGGTGTCTGCCCGATGATTTTCTCATTATAATCGAATAGCAGGAGGGAAAGCGTCCGCAGAACGGCAGATTTTGAGAGGATTATCGAATCGCTCTCTCGAATATTAACTAACGACCCATTACAAACAAAGGAAACGGAACCGTGAAAATAAGATGTATGCTCGCCTGGACGGGTTTACTGGCCCTCGGTGGATGGCTAGGTTCGAGCGCAGGAGTCGCCGCACAGGCGCGAACGGCCTTTCGGCCTCCGGCTGTACCGCTCGTCACCTTCAACCCTTACCTCAGTATCTGGTCCGAAGCAGACCGACTGACGGACGACGTCACCCGGCACTGGACGCACCGCGAACAGGCGCTGACTAGCCTAATACGTGTGGATGGCCAGAGTTATCGACTTATGGGCAACGAGCCGAAGGTGGTTCCGGCGCTGCCGCAGGTCGGGTTGCGCGTACTCCCTACGCGCAGCATCTACGATTTCGATAACGGCCATGTTCACGTCACCATGACTTTTATGACGGCGGCGCTGCCCAACGATCTGAACGCGCTGGCGCGCCCCCTCAGTTATCTCACATGGAGCGTGCGCTCCGTGGATGGCGCGCCGCACGCGGTGTCGCTCTACGATAGCGCTAGCGCAGGGTTGGCGGTCAATAGGCCCAATCAAGCGGTCGAATGGCATCGGGAGAAGATGGGGGCCCTCACGGCCCTGCGGGCCGGAACCCACACACAGAACATTCTGGGCAGCTCAGGCGACGATCACCAGCTCGACTGGGGCTATGCCTATCTGGTCGCGCCTGCCGCGCAGACCGCCGCCGCGATGGGCAGCAGCCGGACGCTCCTCGATGCCTTCCTCGATAACAGAGCGCTTCCTGCCGGCGATACGCGTATGCCGCGCCCGGTGAGCGACGGCAACCCGACGCTGGCCTTCACCTTCGACCTCGGCAACGTCGGCGCGACCGCAGTTTCTCGCCACGTGATGGTCGGCTACGACGAGATCTACGCGATCCTCTACTTCCGCCGGAAGCTGCGCCCCTACTGGCGACGCAACGGAGTCACCCCGACAACGATGTTTCAGGAGGCGGAGCGCGACTATCCGACGCTGACCCGGCGCTGTGAAGCGTTCGACCAGGAGCTCATGGCCGACATGACGAAGGCGGGCGGCGCACAGTATGCACAGATCACGGCCCTCTCCTACCGCGAATGCGTGGCCGCCTGCGGACTTGCCGCCGACGTCAACGGGCAGCCGCTTTTCTTTACCAAAGAGAACTCGAGTAACGGCGACATCGCTACGGTCGATGTGATCTTTCCCATGGATCCCATCTGGGTGTTTCTCAGCCCGACGCTGGCGAAGGCGTCGTTGGTTCCTATCTTCGCCTATGCGGCTTCGGACCACTGGAAATTCCCCAACGCCCCGCACGATCTCGGCACCTATCCGATCGCCCGAGGCACCGACGACGGCGGGGAGGGAATGCCCGTGGAGGAGAGCGGCAATATGCTGATCCTCTGCGACGCCATCGCGCAGGCGGAAGGCAATCCCGACTTCGTCGCCAAATGGTGGCCGCAGTTGACCCAGTGGGCCGAATACCTGGAAAAGTATGGTCTTGATCCAGAGGAACAGCTCTGCACAGACGACTTCATGGGCCATCTGGCGCACAACGCCAATCTGTCTGTAAAGGCGATCCTCGGACTGGCAGCGTATGGGGATCTCTGCCGTATGCGAGGGGACAAGGCAAACGCGGCGAAATATCTGAAAGAAGCGCGCGTAGATGCGCAGCACTGGATTCAGGTGACCGAGGACAACGGGCATTCCCGACTGGCGTTCGATAAGCCCAACACCTGGAGCCAGAAGTACAATCTGGTCTGGGACCATATTCTGGGGCTGAACGTCTTCCCGCCTGCGGTGGCCAAACAGGAGGTCGGCTTCTATAAGAGCGTGCTGCAGCCTTATGGCGTCCCGCTCGACTCACGCACCCGGCTGACCAAAACGGACTGGTCGTTCTGGACGGCGACCCTGGCCGACAACCAGGCAGACTTCGAAACCTTGATATCTCCGATCTACAAATACCTGAACACCACGACGACCCGACTGCCGCTTGTGGACTCTTATGTCACCGACAACATCCACAGCGATGGTATGCGCGCCCGCCCGGTGGTGGGGGGCCTCTTCATCAAGATGCTCGACGACCGCGCAACGTGGCAGAAGTGGGCACGACGTGACAAAGAGAAGGTAGGGCCCTGGGCGGCGCTGCCCGCCAAGCCACAGATCACGATTGTCGTGCCGACCGCGCAGACCGCTCCCGCGCTCTGGCGCTACACCACCGACAGACCTGCAAGCGACTGGTTCAAACCGGGCTTCGATGCAATGGGGTGGAAGGAAGGGCCGGGCGGATTCGGCAACAACGGGGCGCACCATACCGACTGGAACACAGCGGACATCTGGATCCGCCGTCAACTCACGATGCCCGCAGGCAAGTTCTCGAACCTGCAGTTCTACGTCTTTCACGACGAGGATGTCGAGATCTACATCAACGGTGTGCTGGTCGCCCATGAGCCGGACTACATAACAAGTTACGAACCTATCGAGATGACCCCAGCAGGCCGCGCCATGCTGAAGCCGGGCGCGACCGTCACCATCGCCGCGCACTGCCACCAGACCGTCGG
>JBBQPO010000136.1:0-16226 GCA_038217285.1 Chthonomonadales bacterium | reverse complement strand
GATCGCTGCCACCGGCACATGGAGGAGTGTGGCGACGGACGCCGCTGCCAGGGCGTTCAGCACGTTGTGACAGCCTGGGACATTGAGCACGATACGCGTATCGTGGGCAGGATCGGCGTCGCCCCAGGTGAAGGCGGTGTGCGCGTCCAGTTGCAGGCTGTGCGCCTGCATCTGCGCCGTCTCGTCCGTCATTCCATAGGTTAGGGAGGCCGTAGGCAGGAAACGCTTCAACACCTCTTTCGCGCCGGCATCGTCGGCGCAGGCGACGATGGTTCCGCCGGGGCGCACATTGTTTAGAAAGCGAATGAAGCTGGCCTGTACGCGCTCTGCGGTGCCGTAGTGGTCGAGATGATCGGCCTCGACGTTGGTGAGCACGGCGATATCGGGTTTCAGGCTCAGAAACGAGTCGTAGGCTTCGCAGGCTTCCGCCACAAAGGGGCCGTCTTCGCTCCCGACCCGTACATTGCCGCCAAGCTCTGCCACCTCGCCGCCGACAAACACGGTGGGGTCCAGGCCGGCGTTTTGCAGCAGTACCCCGAGCATTCCCGTCGTGGTCGTCTTGCCGTGCGTTCCAGCGACCGCGATCTTCGGCCCACGATGCGCCGCCATGAGCTCGCCCAGAAAGTCGGCCCGCGAAACGACCCGAACCCTGCGCGCCCGCGCCGCCCTGACTTCCGGATTGTCCTCCGCAACCGCCGCAGAAGCGACGACGAGATCGACATCCTCCGCCAGGTTGCCTGCCTTATGCTCCCGATAGAGCGTCGCGCCGCCCTGATGCAGACGTGCGACGGCGGGACTGGCCGCAGGATCGGCGTTCGGATCGGAGCCCGATACCCGAATGCCACGCGCCTGCGCGACCTGCGCCAGCGCCGAGACTCCGATACCGGCGATCCCCAGAAAATGAATATGTTTCGGTGTTGCCATCTAGTGTTGTTCACCTCGCAAAGAAAGAATAAGTTGTGCGACCACGTCTGCCGCGTCCGATTTTCCCAGCGCCCGCGCGGCCTGCGACATTGCGGCGAGGCGCCGTGAGTCGGCGCGCAGACCCAGAATATCCGCCCCTAATTTCGCCGCCGTAAGATCGTTTTCCGCACGGTGCAGGCCCCCACCCGCTGCTTCCAGCGCCCGTGCATTCGCCGTCTGGTGGTCCGCATAGGCGGTCGGCAGCGGAATGACCAGGGCAGGCAAGCCGTTCGCCATCGCTTCGGAAAGCGTCGAAATGCCACCCCGACAGACAAACATGTCAGCGGCGCGGAGGGCCAGCGGCATCTGGGTCGCGTCGAAGAAAGCGATCGGCAGATAGCCTTTTTCCGCAGTCAATCCCTGCGCCTTCGCCTGCTCCGTCACCTCCTCGAAGTTCTTCGGGCCGGTCTGATGCAGGATCTGCAGCCCTGCGGCCAGCAGTTCCGGAGCGGCTCCCAACACCAGATTGTTCACTGCCCGCGCGCCCTGACTGCCTCCGGCGACGAGGACCGTAAAGGCGTCCGGGCGCAGGCCTGGGAACGTGCACCGCGCCTTCTGGGGCGTCACCTCCGGTGACAGCACGATGGCGGAACGCAGCGGCAGTCCCGTCACCACACTCTTGGTCGTGCCGAACACCTTCACGGTCTCCGGGAAGACCACGCAGACCTTCTTCACAAACCGCGCCAGCAGGCGATTGGTACGGCCTGGAACCAGATCGGGCGCGAGAATGAGCGTCGGCAGCCCGAGCGTCACCCCGGCCAGCATCGCGGCTCCCGCCACATAGCCGCCTGTGCCGACCACCGCCTCAGCCCGAAACGCCCGCAGATAGGTTCTGGCCTCGCGGTAGCCCTTGAAGAGCGACCAGGCCACGCCCACCGTAGAGGGCGAGATAAGCTTTCGCAGTTTCCGCGCCGTCACCGCCTGAAACGGCACACCGGCCTGCGGGACGATCTGGGTCTCCATGCCCGTGGACCCGCCGATATAGAGGCGGTCGCCCGTCGGGTCAGCCCGCTCCAACGCCTCTACCACCGCCAGAGCCGGAAAGATATGACCGCCGGTCCCCCCGCCGCTTACCACGACTCGCATGGCCTACTTCTCCAGCGCCAGGGTCGGCGGGACGGGGTGCTGGGCGATATTGAGCAGCAGGCCGATGCCGACCATCAGGGTGACCAGGGAGGTCGATCCGAAGCTGATGAAGGGCAGCGGCACTCCGGTAGCCGGAATGGCCCCGGTAGCGACGCCGATATTGATCAAGGCCTGCCAACTGATGAGCGAGGCGATGCCGCCCGCGAGGATCTGGCCGAACCGGTCCTTGGTGTTGAAGGCGATCCAGAAACCACGCCCACCGATCAGGATGAGTAGGCCGAGAATGGGCAGGGTCCAGACGAAGCCAAGCTCCTCCGCCATCGTCGCAAAGATGAAGTCGGTGTCACTCTCCGGAAGGTACGACTTTTCTCGTCCCTGTCCGACACCCATGCCGGTCCATCCGCCGGAGCCGACCGCCAGGCGCGCCACGTAGACCTGATAGCCGATGTCCTGCCGATACTTGCCCGGATTCATAAAGACCGCGATGGTTGCCTGACGGTGCTTGCTCATGCCTACGAAGAAGAAGATGGCCAGACTGCAGACCGCCACGATGAGCGCGATATGCCGCCGTCGCGCCCCGGCCAGAAAGAGCTGTGACAACACCGCAAAGAACAGCGCGCATGCTGTGCCGAGATCGGGCTCTCGCTCGATCGCGACCAGATAAAAAGCGGTGACGCACAGGGTTGGACCCAGCCCTTCCGTCAGGTGCCGAATCTTGCAGGCCGGACGTGCCAACTGTGCGGCGACGTAGAGCAGCAGGGTGAGCTTCGCTATTTCGGAAGGCTGAAAGCGAATGCCGAGCCGTATCCAGCGTGAGGCGTTGTTATCGTGCTGCCCGATATGCGGCACCCAAACGGCCAACAACAGAACGGCTCCAATCACCACAAGAGGAACGGCCCACTGCTTCAGTCGCCAGTAGCCGATACGCATGACGGTCCCCATCGCGGCCAGCCCGATCAGCACACCCCCCATCTGTTTCTTCAGATCGAAGTAGGCGTCGTGACCTGTGCGGAGACTGTCGAGCGTCTTGACATAGCTCGAGTCCACCACCATAAGCAACCCGATCACAATGAGGGCCAGCATCGTCCCGAAGAGCAGCACATCGACGGGAAGTTTTAGACGAACGGTCTGCTGTCGCACCACGCGCGTTCTCCTTAAAAGGTTTGGACGGCCCGGCGAAACGCCGCGCCACGCTCTTCAAAATCCCGGAACATATCGAAACTGGCGCACGCCGGGCAGAGCAGCACCGTCTCGCCCCCCCGTGCGACCACGCTTGCCCCCTGAACCGCCTCTTCCAGGGTCTCGGCGCGTACAATGGTGTGGTAGCCCCCGGCACGAAACAAGCGCTCCATCTTCTCCGATGCCTGCCCGATGAGGAACACCTGTCGCGCATGTTTGTGCAGAGCCGGGACCAGGGGCGCGAAATCCAGGCCCTTGTCCGCCCCGCCCATAATGATCACGCCGGGGCGATCCAGCGACTGCAGTGAGCTGACCGCCGCCGCCACATTGGTACACATCGAGTTGTTCACATACCGCACGCCCACGACATCGCGCACAAACTCCATCCGGTGCGCCACGCCCGCGAAAGTATGCACCGCCTCCGCAATCGCCTCTGGAGCCGCGCCCATTGTCAGCGCGGCTGCGGCGGCAGCGAGTACGTTTTCCACGCTATGGCGACTTGGCAGGGCCGGAGAGAACTCGCGGTGCGGCAAAATAAGATTCGGCTCTCCGCCCTCCTGCAGCCGTACCTGCACACTCTCCTCCGAAACCCAGGCCAGTGGACCGTCCGCCCCGAAAGGATTCTGCGTCGTGAACCAGAGGCGTCGGCCGGGCAAGCCGCTCTCGCCGATACGCCGCGTCGTCGGGTCGTCGTAGTTGACGATAGCCCAGTCGTCCGGCCCCTGCGCCGCGAAGAGTCGCGCCTTCGTTTCGGCATAGTCCTCGAAGCCGTCGTAGCGATTCAGGTGGTCGGGCGTGATGTTGGTCAGTACCCCCACCCGAGGCGCGAACCGCTCGACCCACTCCAACTGAAAGCTGCTGATCTCCGCCACCAGGATCGGACGGCCTTCCACTCTCTCCGCCGCAGGCGCGAAGGGCGATGTGCGGAACGCCGCGTCTACGAGCGCCTGCTTAATCTCGTCCGCGCTGATGTTCCCGGCGACCAGCGGACTCAGGCCCGACTGCTGCAGCATGGCGGCGATAAGCAGGGTCGTGGTCGTCTTACCGTTGGTCCCGGTCACGGCGATCAGCGGAGCCTCCGCAAGCCGATAGGCCAACTCCACCTCCGACCAGATCGGGATTTTACGCCGAACAGCCTCCTGCAGCACACCGGCAGAACGCGGCACACCCGGACTGGTAACGACCAGTTCCGTGTCAGGCGGCAGAGCCGCTTCTGCCTCTGCACCCGCCACAAACCGCGCTCCCGTCGCCGCGATCTCCACCAGACGTTCGGCCCCGATTCGCTCCGCGACGGCACTGTCGGAAAGCAAGACCTGCGCCCCCAGCAACGTCAATACCCGCGCCGCCGCCACGCCGCTCCGTGCCGCGCCAATGACGCTGATGCGACGACCACGGAACTCTTCTGAAAAAGACGATGACGATTTGCCTGCCAGCTTAGTCAATCCTGTTAATCCTGTAAATCTTGTTCATCCTGTCTAATTCCGGCTCCAGAGCAGCGCCAGGGCCGTACAGAGCAGTCCTGCGAGCCAGAACCGGGCGACGACCTGCGTTTCCGGCCAGCCGCTCTCCTCGAAATGGTGGTGCAGAGGCGTGCGCCGGAAGACGCGGTGCGCTTTGGCATAGTCGAGGCCGTGCTTGCGTTTGCGCCACTTGAACACTGAAACCTGAATCACGACCGATATCAGCTCCGCCCAGCAGACGAGGGAGGCGACGATGAGGCCGACCTCCTGCTTGCCGAGCATCGCCGCGCCTGCCAGTCCCGCTCCGAGCGCCAGCGAACACGTATCGCCCATAAAAACTTTCGCCGGATAGGCGTTCCACCAGAGGAAGCCTGCCAGCCCGCCCGCCAGCGCCACCGCGAAAAGCGCCAGCGACGGATAGATCACCCAGACCAGCGCCGCCAGCGCCAGACTGATCAAAATCGTCAGGCCGGAGGAGAGGCCGTCCAGGCCATCCGTGATATTGGTGGCATTCGAAAATCCGACCATGAAAATCGCGGCGAGCACATAGTACATCCAGCCCAGGTCTATGGTCCAGGCGTCCCGCGCCAGCGCGTTGGTCACGACTGAGGGCGTCAGGGTGACATACGTCGTCGTACCCGAGTGCGCGGTTCCTGCCATCCAGAGCACGAATCCGATCGCTACGAAGAACTGTGCCGCCAGCTTCTCTCGGGCCCTCAGCCCCAGGTTCCTGCCGCGTTTGGCGCTCAGATAGTCGTCCACAAAGCCGATCGCTCCAAAGGCCAGCGTCATGAAAAGCAGCGGCAGCAGCGTGTAGTCCTCGACGGAGTGGCGATGCTGGCCCCACTGCATGGGCAGTCCGATGCCTAGAACGGTTCCGGTCAGCGCGAAGAGGATCAGGAGGCCGCCCATCGTCGGCGTGCCCTGCTTCTTGCCATGCGAAGCCGGGGCATCCGCGCTGACGTTCTGTTTGGCGTTCAGATTCCGCAGCATCTCGATGACTTTTCGTCCCGGCAAGGCTGCGAGCAAAAATGCAACGAAGAACCCGATGACGAGACTAATCATGTCCGCCCTGCACCGCCTCCCCCGTCAATACCGCCACGATCTGCTCCATCTCCATCGCCCGCGAACCTTTCACCAGCACCGTATCCCCGGTATGAACCAACTCCCGAATATGGGCCGCAGCCGCCTCCGTCGTCGCAAAGTGCTGCAGATGCGGCAGCGCGGCCTGATGCTCCGCCGCATAGGCACGGGCTCCGCGTACGATCTCCGGCGTCGACTCTCCGACCGTGACGAGCAGGCGCAACTGCGCCTCGACGATCCTCGGTCCCAGTTGGTAGTGCAGCCCGGCGGCATAGTCGCCCATCTCTCGCATATCGCCCAGGATCGCCACGCCTCCGCTTCCTGCCAACTGTCGCAGCGTCGCGAGGGCCGCAGTGATGCTTTCGGGGCCGGCGTTATAGCAGTCGTCCAGGATCGTCATGCCGTCCGGCGTCTTCCGCGCGACCATCCGTCCTTCGGCTCCCTCCCAGGCGCTCAAGGCGGCAATCGCCTCCGGAAGAGGAACGTTCAAAACGCGCGCCACCGCCAGGGCCAGCAGGGCGTTGGCATGGTGATGCGTCCCCACGGCCTTCAGTGGAACCGAAAACTCCGCGCCTTCCATGCGAACCCGCAGCGGCTCCCTCTCACGGCCGTCCTGGTTGAGAGCAACGACATCGGCGTTGGAGACGTCCCCAAATCCGCACGAAACGATCCGAGTTCCCGCCGGAACGCGCTCCCGAAGATAGGGCAAAAACTCCGGCTCCATCAGCACCGCGATACCATCGTCCGGCAGACGCCGCAGCAGCTCCGCCTTGGCCTGCGCGATGCCCTCCCGCGAACCCAGGCGCTCGATATGCGCATGGCCGATATTGGTGATGACGCCTATCGTCGGCTCCGCGATCTCCGCCAGTCGGTCGATCTCTCCGAGAGCGCGCATTCCCATCTCGATAACAGCGACCTGATGCTCCTGACGCAGCCCGAACAGCGTCAGCGGCACCCCGATCTCGTTGTTATAGTTCTTCTCGCTCGCCAGAACACGATACTGCGTCCGCAGCACGGCGACGAGCATCTCCTTGGTCGAGGTCTTCCCGACGCTGCCCGTGATTCCTACGACCGGAATGTCGAACTGCCTTCGATAGGCGTTCGCCAGATCGCCCAGGGCGTGCAGCGTGTCCGGCACAACCAGTTGCGTCCCCTCCACTCCCTCGACGCGCTCCGCAACGACGGCGGCAACACATCCCGCTTTGAAAGCGCTCCCGACGAACCGATGCCCGTCCGCGTTCTCCCCTTGCAACGCAAAAAACAGCGCTCCCGCCGCCCCCCGCCGTGTATCGGTGCAGATCCCGAAGACGCTGGCATCGAGATCCCCATGCACTTGTGCTTGCAGGGCCTCTGCAATCCACGCCAGCGGCAAACCCTCCGTCATAGGAGGGCCTGCAAGGCTTCTGTCGCGACTTCGCGGTCGTCGAAATGGTGTTTGGTGTCGCCGATGATCTGATAGTCCTCGTGGCCTTTACCGGCGATCAGGACGATGTCACCGGGCCGCGCCTGGGCGATGGCAAGAGCGATGGCTTTGCGGCGATCCGGCTCGACATGGATGTCGGCGGTGATGGCAGGATCGGCGCTGCGGTCCATGCCGGTCAGGATCTCGGTGAGGATCGCGTTCGGATCTTCGGTGCGCGGGTTGTCGGAGGTGACTATGGCGACTTCGGCCTGTGTGGCCGCCAGGCGACCCATGATCGGGCGCTTGGTGCGGTCGCGGTCGCCGCCGCAGCCGAAGACGGCGAGCAGGCGCGATGGTTTCAGTTCGCGGGCAGAGCGGAGCAGGTTCTCCAGGCCGTCCGGGGTGTGGGCGTAGTCCACGATGACGCTGAATCCGCGCCCGCCCGTCGGAACGGCCTCAAAACGACCGGGCACGGGCGGCAGATCGGCGAGGCCCTGTGCGATCGTCTCCAGCGGAATGCCGAGTCGCAGCGTCGCTGCTATCGCTGCCAGGGCGTTGCCGACCTGAAAGGCGCCGCCAACGGGAAGGGCGATGGGCAGGCGCGTGATCTTCATGCCGTTGTCGTAGACCGCGACGAATCGGGAGGCCGTCGGCGCAAGGTCGATCTCCTCGGCGTGGAGGTTGGCGGGATTGTCGGACGTGGTAAAGGTGATGATGTCGCCCCGCGCCAGCGTGACCAGATCTTTGCCCTCCCACTCCGCCACATTGATGACCCCGACGAAGGGAGTCTTGTCCGGGCGCGGATAGAGGACCGGGTACTCCGAGAACAGCCGCGCCTTCGCCTCGAAGTAGGCGTCCATGGTGCCGTGAAAGTCCAGGTGATCCTGCGTCAGATTGGTGAATATCCCCGCACTGAAGGCGATGCCGTCCGTGCGATGCTGCGCCAGGGCGTGTGACGAGACCTCCATGACGACGGCGTCCGCGCCGCCCTCTCGCATGCGGGCCAGCAGTTGCTGCAGTTGATCGGCTTCCGGCGTCGTATGGTCGCTCGGGATCGGCACACCGTCCAGATCCGAGCCCAGCGTACCGATCGTCCCGACACGGCGTCCGGCGGCCTGCAGAATGGCGGCCACCATCCGGGTCGTGGTGGTCTTCCCGTTGGTGCCGGTCACCCCGACCATGAGCAGGGAACGCGACGGATCGCCATAGAACGCACAGGCCAGCAGGGGCAGCGCGCGGACGGTATCGGCCACCTCGACCACGCAGGCATCGTCGGGCAGAACAACACCCGCCTCCGCCAGCCCACCACGGTTCACGACCACGGCTGCGGCGCCACTCGCCAGCGCCTGCGCGGCGAATCTATGCCCGTCGAAATGAGCGCCGCGCTTACATATATAGAGGTCGCCCGGTTTGACGGCGCGAGAGTCGTGCGTCAGCCCTGTGACGACCGGATCTGCACCGCCCTTTACGGCAGCTTTCGGCACACGCGCCACAAGTTCGAAAAGAGGAACGGAAGGCATCGGAATCTACCTTGATAAGCGATTTAGACCGGTGGTTCCCTGAACGGACAGAGGAGCCGGTCCAGAGGGAAACTCTATTGTGACAGGTTTTCCGAAAAGAAAAAAGGGGCCGCGTCCTGGGATTTAACCCTTCTGATGGCACGGCCCCAAAACCACATCACGAACCGGAGCGAACGCGTGTGGGTACGAACAGCGAAGAGATCAGGGATGCTTGCGGGCAGGGTGAGCGGGTATATGATCGCCATAGCGGATATGGTCTGCCGCCGTCTTCGCCTGGGTCGAACCGGGATCGTCTTCGGGGACGCGCCAGTACTGCATCAGGCGAGTGGCGATGGCTTGAAACGCAGGGGCGGCGACATCGGACCCGAAATAGTGTGCGCCCTGCGGCTCGTCTACCGCGACCAGAATGACGGCGCGGGGCGTCGAGCGCGACCCGGCAGGCAGATAGCCTATGAAGGAGCCGACGTATTTGCCGGGTTTGTACTTCTGCGCCGTTCCTGTTTTGCCGGCCACCATATAGCCCGAAACCGCCGCCACTTTGCCGGTGCCTTCCGTCACGACCCCGCGCAGCATACGCGACACCTCCGCGCAGGTCTGGGGCTTCAAAATCGTCTTGCCCACCTGCGTTTCCCACTTCTGCACCACGGCCCCGGAGCTGTCGTTCAGGGAGGTGAGCAGGCGCGGCTTTTTCAGGATGCCACCGTTCGCGATGGCAGCGTAGGCCATGGCGACATGCAGCGGCGTGGTCGCAATGGACTGTCCAAAGGCCACGCGCGCGGTCTTGGCCGGACTGTCGATGTTCTCGGTCTTGTCGAGCGAGTAGTAGCCACGCTTCTGGCCCGGCAGACCGATCTCCAGTTTGTCGAGCAGACCGAATCGCGATTCGGCCCCTCGCAGCTTCTCCGCGCCCATCTTCAGGCCGACCAGCGCCGCGCCGATGTTGCAGGAGTGCTTCAGAATGCCTTCGGCATTCTGCGAGCCATGCACCTCGCTGTGGGCGCAGTGGATGACCTTGCGCCCGATGGCGAAATGGCCGCTGCAGGAGAACCAACTGTGTTCCGTGATCGTGCCGTCGTCGAGGGCGGCGGCGAGGGTCAGCGCTTTCAGCGTCGATCCGGGCTCGTAGAGACGTGTCGCGCAACGCTCCCACTGCGCGTCGATGGAGACGTCGGTCAGGTTTTTGGAAGGGTCGAAGTTCGGCAGGCTGACCAGAGAGAGCACGTCGCCCGTCTCGGGATCGACCACGACCACGGAGATTCCGGCCGGATGGAACTTATCCTGGATCTTGGCCGCCTCTTCCGTGACGATGTGCTGAATGTTCGGGTCGAGCGTGGTATGCACGTCCAAGCCGTCTCGGGAGGGCTTGGCACGCTGGAGAGTGTCCGGAATCGTGCGTCGGCGTTCGTCCTGTTCGGCATAGGCGATGCCGGTCTCCCCAATCAGCCATTTGCTACAGGCTTTTTCCAGTCCGCCGAGCGGCTGTCCGTCTCTCCCGACGAAGCCCACGACCTGCGCCGTATTCGCGCCGCTGGTATAGTAGCGACGACTGCCGTCCTGCAGATTGAAGCCGGGAAAAGCGATCGGGGCGTTCCGAAAGTTACCGGCGACTTCCAGCGGCAGATCTTTGGCGATCAAGACATCGCGGACGCCCTTCGCATGCGGGTGAAACTGATAGTTCTGGCGGGCCGCGCCGACGGTGGCCGCGAGCTGTTCGGGCGGCAGATTCAGCAGCGGCGCGAGGTAGAGGATCGCCGCGTTCATCTTGCGTTCGGCGCGCTCGGCCTGGCGGGTATCGTTCATAACGGGGCGCAGGGCGCCGGGGTCGAAGCTGAGTTTGCCGGAGTAGAGGCTGACCGCGAGCGGGCTGCCGTCGCTGGCGCAGATGGAGCCACGCTGGGTGGGAAGCTCGATCTTGTGCCGACGGCGGGCGGCGGCCTCTGCCCGGAGAGTCATGCCTTCACGGCCCTGCAGCCAGAGCAGACGGAAGACCAGCCCCACATAGCAGAATAGGATCGTGCCGAACACGACCCAGACACGCTGACGGGGAATTTCATAACGGATACCGGTACGCACAGCCATAGCTTGCACTCTCCCGGAGGCCGGGACTGTCATGGGAGGAGGCGCCCCCGCTCGCTCCTGACAGTTCCGACGTTCCTGAACCGAACGATGACCCTTACTGGCGAACTGTGATCGTCAACTTTTCATCCGGGCGCACCATATTCAAATTTTTCGCGTGATTCTCGATATTATCGGGCGTGTTGACAAGCGCCTGCTGATGTTTCCAGTGCTGCCTCTTCTGCGTCTCCTGTCGGACCAGGCCGGAGAGTTTCGATTGGCGATACGCCTCGTTGGTCATCATTACATAGCAGGAGAGATAGGCGAAGCCTGCGACGGTGCAGAACACGGCGCAGCAGACCATCAACGACAACTGCATGGTCTCGCCGCGTGAACGCGACGGCGCGATGGCTTTACGATCCGAACGAGCCGGACCGGGAGAAGGCACGCCCCCACGTGCCGTCTCCCGACCTCGTTCGGCTCCCGTCCCCGTCCGCACGGGCGGACGGTGGGGAGACGAAGCGGTAGAAAATGCGGTAGGCTGGTTATATCGCTGTGTCGCGGACATGACTCGCTCTCCCTGGCGTTACGGGTTGCGGACGGCGGCGCGCAGTTTGGCACTGCGCGCCCTCGGGTTCTGCCCGATCTCTGTTTCCGCTGGCAGGATCGGCTTTCGAGTCAACAGCGTCAACCTCGGGCTCTGCAGGGCGCTCGGCAGCCAGGCTGCGGGCGAGGAGCCCGGAGCGTTCGGCGTGCGACCGGCGGCTTCTGCAAAAATCCGCTTCGTAATGCGGTCCTCCAGCGAATGATAGCTGAGGACCACGACGCGTCCGCCCGGACTCAAACGGTCGATGGCATCGTACAGGCCGGCTTCCAACTGCCCCAGTTCATCGTTGACGGCGATGCGGATGCCCTGGAAGGTGCGGGTCGCCACATGAATCTCTTTCGGCCAGCCCGCGCGGGGCACGGCTCGCTCCACCAGTGCCGCCAGCTCTGCGGTGGTCTGCAGCGGCTGTCCGCGCTCTCGCTGCGCCACGATGGCGGCGGCGATGCGCCGAGAGAAACGCTCCTCGCCATACTCCCACAGGATGCGCGCCAGTTCTGTCTCGCTCGCGGTCGCCAGCAGTTCGGCGGCGGTCGCCTCCGTTCCGGTGCGGCACATACGCATATCCAACAGCTCATCGCGCCGAAAACTGAACCCGCGTTCGGTGTCGAGCTGATGCGACGAAACCCCCAGATCGAACAGAATTCCGTCCATTTTGCGGGTTGCCGTCGCCGTTTCTGCAAGCAGCGCGGCTTCCATGTTGCCAAAACCAGTGGAAATCAGTATAATATCAAGGTCGGTGCGATACGGTTCCAGTCGCGATCCTGCGGTTGCCAGCGCCTCCGCATCGCGGTCGAGGCCGATAAGCGTTCCGCCGGGCCGCAGTCGCTGCGCCAGCGCTTCACTGTGTCCGCCTCCGCCGAGGGTCGCATCGAGCATCGTTTCGCCCGGCTGGGGCGCCAGATAGTCGAGCGTTTCCCGCAGCAGCACGGGCAGATGATAGGCGCGGGTTCCCGGCGTCATGGCGTTCGTCGTCCGATGCGCATAAGGCCTTTTTCCGACGGTGGCGACCGCCTGAGACTGTTTTGGGACGCGCTTACCCCGCGTCTCCACGGACGAGTTCGCTGGTCACCACGTCCACGGCAGCGGCGGAACGGATTCCCGCTTTACGCCGACTGGCGGCTGTTGCAGCATTTACGGCGGTGAAGTCCGTACTATAAGAGTCCCAGTTCGCGCGACTCCAGAACTCCAGGCGGGTTCCACTGCCTAGAATGATGGCGGTTTCACTTTCGCGCAAGTTGGCCCAGTCACGCATGTGGCGCGGAATGGAGAGCCGGTTTTGTTGATCCGGACTGACGAACTCGCAGTTACCGAAGATCCGCTGCAGAAACGTAGAGTCTTCGTTCAGTTCGTCGTCGAGATCGGTGCTGGCGAACTGCTCTTCCAGCGCGTCCCAGATCGGCAGGGGATACGCGCGAAGATGACGACTCGGCCCAGTCGTGAGTACAAACTCGTCGCCGAGCTTATCACGGAATTTCTGGGGAACGATGACACGGCCCTTATCGTCCAGGCTATGTTCAAAGTGACCCCACATTCGATTTTCACGGGAGCTGATCGCCATTCGGCTTTAAGTTAAACTTTCCGGATACTGAGGAGCAGGGGTTTGGGAGCAGGTTTATAACCAGTCTCCATTCAGTTACCCTGTTGTCTCCCTGTAGTTACCCCGATATACCACCATTCTACATGCGTGGCGGGTCTGCTGTCAACCCTTTTTCAGGGTGTGACCTGTCTTTTTTTAACTTTTTTTTTCCGTTGCGCCGTTTTTAAGGCCCTACCGCTAAGGCAGCAGACACCTGTGCATACCTATCTGTAGCCTTCGCCTACCAAACGCCTGATTCACGGAGAAACCGGGGGAGACTCCGTGGAGACCGACCTCTGATGCCCGATCCGATCCGGCTGCTTTTCGATTGGCCCGGTATGCGCGGCGCGCGCCGCCTCTCCACCACGCCGGCCGGTCAGATCATCCGACAGGATCCCGTGCAGCAGTCCATGCAGATCATCGCCAAACATGAGTTGCGTGTCTGGTTCGAGCCTCAGTGGGCGGATGCCCGTCGGCTCGCCGATCACTTTCCGCGCTGTCTGATCTGCTCCATCCCCACCGAATCCGACACCATCAATCTGCATCGCCTGCCGGGATGGCGTCCGCGCCCGAATCGCGGCGTGGTCTGAGCCACGCGTCTTCTATTCCAATATTCCAACCTAACGGAGAGTTACCCAAGCATGAACCATGAGAAATCCCTCGCCCTCTTTCGCGAGGCGGTCGAGGTCATCCCCGGCGGCGTGAATTCGCCGGTTCGGGCGTTTCGGGCTGTCGGGGGCAATCCCCTCTTCATCGAGCGGGGGGAGGGCGCTTTCCTCTACGATGCCGACGGCAACCGCTATCTGGACTGCATCGGCTCCTGGGGGCCGCTCATATTGGGTCATGCCCATCCGCGTATCGTGGAGGCGATCACGGGCCAGCTCAGCAAGGGCACGACCTTCGGCGCGCCGACCGCCCTGGAGGTCGAGTTGGCGACCGCGATCAAGAACGCCGTCCCGTCCATCGAAAAGGTGCGCCTCGTCTCCTCCGGCACGGAAGCCACGATGAGCGCGGTGCGGGTGGCGCGCGGCTGGACCGGGCGCAATAAGATCGTGAAGTTCGAGGGCAACTATCACGGCCACGCGGACTTTCTGCTCGCCAAAGCCGGTTCCGGGATCGCGACGCTCGGGCTGCCGGAGTGCGCCGGTGTGCCGCCCGCCGTCACCGCCGACACCCTGACCCTGCCCTACAACGATCTCGAAGCGCTGCACGCGATCTTTGTCGCCTTTCCCACCGAGATCGCCTGCGTGATCCTCGAACCGGTCGTCGGAAATATGGGATGCGTCGCCCCCGCACCCGGCTTCCTCGAAGCCCTGCGCGAAGTGACCACGGCGCACGGGACGGTTCTCCTCTTCGATGAGGTGATGACCGGCTTCCGGCTGGCCTACGGCGGCGCGCAGGCGCGTTTCGGGGTCACGCCCGACATGACGACGCTCGGCAAGATCGTCGGCGGCGGCTTACCGCTCGGAGCGTACGGCGGCACGGCGGCGATCATGGATACGGTCGCCCCTGTCGGGCCGGTCTATCAGGCGGGAACGCTCTCCGGTAACCCGGTCGCGGTCTCCGCCGGACTGGCGATGCTCTCCCTGCTGCGCGAAAGCGAACAGAGTATCTACACCCGTCTCGAAACGATCGGAGCCAAACTGGCGGAAGGTCTGCGGGAGGCGGCGCGAAACGTTCAGGTGCCCGTTGTCGTAAATCAGGTAGGCTCGATGATCACGGTCTTCTTTACCGACACGCCCGCCGTGACCGACTACACCGGCGCGAAAACCTCCGACACCCAGCGGTTCGGAGTCTGGTTCCGTGGCCTCTTGGATCGCGGGATCTACTGGCCGCCGTCGCAGTTCGAATCCGCCTTTCTCTCGGTCGCCATGACGGACAACGACATCGAAGAGCTACTGAAGGCCGCCCGCGCCGCCTTCGCCGAAGTCCGCCTGACAGCGTAGACAGTGAATTCGCTCCGCCCAGCGAACCAAACGCCTTCCGTTGCCCGAGCCATCGGCAATTGAAAATCGAAAATCGAAAATCGAAAATTCCCCAGGGGGTTCTGAGCATGAGTGAAACACGACGGATACGACCGGGCAGCGCCAGTCTGCTGGCGATGATGGTTATTAACGCTGTGGTGAGCGTGGCGGTGTTGATGGGGGTCTACGCGCTGTTCGGGCTGAACAGCGTGTTCGCACAACGGCTGACGCAGTTGGGTGCGGCGGCGAAATGGGAGACGCTCTGGCCGCTGGTGCCGGGCGCGGCGATAGCCTTTGCGCTCCTCTGGTTCTGTCAGGTGATCGTCGGGCGCTCCCGCGGCGTGAACTGGTCCGCCGCCCTCTTCTACGGGATCGGCATCGCCTTCGGCAACGTGCTGCTCGGCGGCCTGTTGAACGGCCTGCTGCACGGCAATCCTCTGCTGGGAATGCTCATGGGGCTGCTGATGCTGGTCATGGTCCCCGCGAACTGGGCCGGCATGGCAACGTTCGGAGTTATCATGGGTCTCGTCAACGCCCGCTTCGCCGCCGCCTGGATCGCCCGCTACTACCCACGCCCCTAGTAGAAAGCCAGGATACGAACAGGAAGGCAGGAAATAAGGAAAACAGGAGAGGAGAAAGAGAAACATATCGCCTCCCTGCATTTTCCTTTGCAGTTTTCCTGCCTTCCTTTATTCATGTCTTCCTGTTCGTATCCCCTATTCCCCCGAGGATTTCTTCCTGCGTTTCCGGCCGGATGTCGTGGTGGATATGAACGCCTATTCTCTGAATGACGCGGTCGGCAATCGTGTGTATCATGTGGCAGACCGGGAGATTCTCACGGAATCCGCCTGGGTACGGTGCCTCGGTCAGGCGGCAGACTGGCATGGGAAATCGTTCCTTTACCGAACGAACGCTTGCCGCCCTATCTCCAACACTCGCTCGATACATTACAACAGTGGTCGCTGGACTCTTCACGGATACGGACGGAGTTGGGATACGAGGAGCCTGTTCCACGGGATGTAGCGCTGTACCGGACGGTAGAATGGGAATGCGCCAACGTGCCCGAAGATATGGATCCTACGCATTTCGACTATCCGCTGGAAGATGCCTCGCTAGCGCCGTCAACCGTGAACTGACGCTGATGCACTGGCACATAGGCGACCGTATCCGCCGCGACATCCTGCAAGAAGTATAATGGTCGGGGGAATCTAGACACGGAAACGGGCAAAAATAAGTTAGACTCAAGACACCATGAGAAAACGACATTCACCCGATTTCAAAGCGAAAGCCGTCCTCGAAGCCCTCAAGGAAGAGAGACCGCTCAACCAGAT
>JBBQPO010000135.1:0-16269 GCA_038217285.1 Chthonomonadales bacterium | reverse complement strand
CCAGAGACGGGCCGTACGAAGCTGCGTCTTGCTCTTGCCTCCCTGCGCCACCAACTGGAGCCCGTCGGCGTACAGACAGGAACCGTGCTTTTCGCCGACCGTACGCATGTCCGACTCAATGCCCAGGCTGTAGAGACGGATGTCGCCGCCTTCGAGGCCGACCTGCGGGCAGCGCACTCCGCGCCCGACGCCCTGGATCGAACCCGTCTGCTGACCCAAGCCGTACAGTGCTATGGGGGCGACCTGCTGCCCGGCGACTACGAGGAGTGGGCGCTGCAGGAGCGCGAGCGCCTGCGGCACTGCTATCTGGACGCACTCACGCAGATTGTGGGGATCTCGGAAACGCAGGGTAACCTGAACGCGGCGATCCCCTATGCCCGCCGCCTCGTTCAGGAGGACCCTCTGGAGGAAGACGCGCATCTGGCGCTGATGCGTCTGTATATTCGGGCAGGCCGATCCCAGGACGCCGCCCAACAGTATGCGGAACTGACCGTGTGTCTGAAGCAGGCGTTCGACAGCCTGCCGGGAGAAGAAGCGCGGGCGCTTGCCGCCACACTGCCGGCTTCCTTTCCAGGCAAAGAGGTCGCTGCACACAAGAGCCGGAAAGGAACAGGCGCTTCCAAAACGCGCCCTCCCCGATCGTCTACAACACCGCGTTCTGAAATGCCGTCAGCCCCCGATACGCGTCTGAAACAGGCGCAAGCGAACGACTCCGCGCCACACGGCGGCGCTTCGGTACGCCCAGTCGTGGGTTCTACGCCGTCCGCACTCTCCTTCGATCTGCAGTTGCCGCTCTTCCTGACCCGGTGTTTTGGCCGGAATGAGGCGGTGCGCTCGCTCGCCGTCCTGCTGGACTCCGATGTGGAGGCAGGCATCCCGACAGCGCAGGAGGCGCGCACCGATCTGCTCCCTCCGCAGGAGGCAGGCACGCCTCTCACCTCTGCCGATAACGTGAGCGCGCAGGCGCGGCTCGTCACTTTGACCGGGCCGGGCGGAGCTGGAAAGACCCGTCTGGCGGTGGAGACGGCCCGGTTTTTGCAGACGAAAGTGACGTATCCGATCGCTTTCGTCGGGCTGGCGGAGGTGACGGACGCCGGGCAGATGCTGCGCTATATCGCGGATGCGCTGCACCTGCCGCACACGTCGAATGCAGACCCGCTGCCTCAGATCGCCGACCGGCTGCAAAATGGGCCCGCCCTGCTGATCCTGGACAACTTCGAGCAACTGCCCCCAGACGGCGTTGCCGTCGTCCAGGCACTCCTCACGCGCCTGCCCGCCCTGCGCTGCCTGATCACCTCCCGACATCATCTGGGGCTGCCGGGGGAGCGCAATATCGCCGTGGAGCCGCTCCCTGTTCCGGCCAGTCAGCAGTTGTTCCTCGACCGCGCGCAGGCCGCCCGCCCCGATTTTCAGATCACGCCCCGGAACTCCGAGGCGGTAGCGAATCTGTGCGAACAGTTGGAGGGCATTCCGCTCGCCCTGGAACTGGCGGCCGCCTGGATCGGCGTTCTGACGCCCGCGCAGATGCTGGCGCGAATGAGCCAGCGCTTCGATCTCCTGGTCAGTCGCCGAGAAGACCGCGCGCCACGTCATCGCGCGCTGCATGCCACCATCGCCTGGAGCTGCGAGCTGCTCTCCCCGGAACTGCAGACGTTTCTGGCCCAAATGTCGGTGTTTCGCGGTGGATGGACAGAGCAGGCCGCGCAGGCCGTGGGATACGCGCGCCACGCCCTGCATCTGCTGGCGCAGTTGCGGGAACGGTCTCTCGTCGTCTCCGAGGAGAGGGAGAACGGCGCGACGATGCGTTTCCGGCTGCTCGAAAGCGTTCGCGAATTTGCGGACGCGCAGATGGACGTGGCGACGCGGCACGAAGCCCGGCAGACCCACGCCGCCTATTTTCTGCGCCTCGCGGAAGAAGCGGAAAAAAATATCGCTGGCCCCGAACAGGCGATCTGGTTCGCCTGCCTGGAGCCGGAGCAACCGAACATTCGTATCGCGCTGGAGTGGCAGGCAGAAGAGCCAGAGGCCGTCGAAGCCCAGTTGCGCCTGACCGTCGCTATGCGCATCTTCTGGCGCACACAGGGCCACCTGACCGAAGCGCGGCAGCGGCTGGAAGCGGTTCTGGCACGGGCGGGCGTGGAAGCCTGCGCGTCCGCCTACGGACTCGCGGTCGTGGAAGTCGGGCTGGTCGCCTCGATGCAGGGCGATCAGGAGACGGCCCGTACGTATGCCCAGCGCGCCCTGATGCTGGCGCGCCGCGACAACAACCGCTCTGTCGAGGCATCTGCCCTCAATACGCTGGGCAACGCGGCCAAACGTCTCGGGGAGTACGACACCGCCTGCGACCTCTATACACAGTGCAGGGAGATCAGCCGGGAAATCTTGGATCGACGCTCGGAAGCGACCGCCATCGCCAATCTGGGCAATGTCGCGCACGAACGGGGGGAGTACGCGCAGGCAGGCGAGCGTTATGAGGAGAGCCTGGCCGTCTATCGGCAACTGCAAAACAAGCAGGGTCTCATCATCCAGTTGTATAATCTGGCGAGCCTGAATGTGCAGATAGACGACTATGTGCGTGCCGCGCCTATTCTGACCGAGTGTCTCGCGCTCTGCCGGGAGATAGGCGATACGCCAACCATCATGCACGCGCTGGAAGTGTTCGGCTTTATCGCGGATGAGTTTGCGCAACAGCCCCTCGCCATCGAACTCTATGCCGCCGCCTCTCGTCTGCGCAAGCAGTTGGGGCTGCCGATGTCCCCGCGCGGGCAGGCTTACATGGAGGAGGTGCTTGCCACCTCACGCGGCAAGGTCGGCAGCGAGCGATTCGACCGTCTGTGGCAGATGGGAACGGAGGCTCCTCTCGAACAGACGATCGCACTGGCCGGACAGATACAGCTTCCCCCCGAAGCAGCCGCGCCAGACAAGACAGGATAGACACCCGAAATAGGCCGGTCAACGCCTCTACGGGAGATCTCTCACCGCGTCTGCACCCGCAAACGCGGTTTTTGCTGCCTCAGCGATAATAATTTCTGATGTTCGGGCCAAATCATGGGGTTGATGCTCCGTTTGTATACGGTGTGTATACGGGCCGCGCGTAGACTAGGACTGGTTGGGACAAACACGGGTAGATCCAGGCGAGGCCGGAACCTGCGCCCACCCGCTGTTCGTTCCCAGCCACAATCGATAGTCCGTCCAACATGACCGTTTCAAGGAGCATTGTCGCTATGTCACACGCATCGAAATCGTCTTTCTCGCTTCGCGGCCGCACTCTCGCGTACACCCTCGCCGTTCTGAGTCTGATCGGCGGCACCATGCTCGTCGGCTGCGGCGGCAGCGGCAACGGTCCCAGCGGCCAGAACCCGTCCACCGGTACAGGCGGCGTCACCGCAACATTCTCCAACTTGTCCGGGACGAACGCCAACACCTCAGCGTTCCAATCGACGAATGCCCTGGCCGCCACCAGCGCCGGCGCCTTTACCCTGTTCAACATCACCGGCACAAACATTTCGGGATCTAATTCGCGCACGTTTACGATCAGTCTGGTGGACACCGGCCCCGTTCAGGCAGGCAAGACATATACGTTTTCCAGCACGGGCATCAACAGTGCCAGCACACTAACCTACGTTCAGAGTGGCCTGAGCGGCGCACCGGGCTGGGTCGCCACCGGCGGCACTGCGGTCGTGGACAGCATCACGGGCAAAAACTACAAACTCCGCGTGGTCAACGCCACCTTCGCGGCAGGCGCCGACAACACATCAGGGGCGACCGGCAGCTTCACCGTCAACGGCACGGCGGATGTCACCCTGCCATAAGTTCGTTGATAGGCTTGAGCGAACTGCCTGAACTCGGAGTTACGGAATGGGAAGGAAGACTATGATTGCCAGTCCGTTCGCAATTATCGTCCCTCCGAAAGTCCTGAATGTCCGAGTTCAGGCAGGTCTGCCGAACCGGTGAAACGGAAGCGAGGCAGCGCTGCGTGTTCGAACGAGATTTTGGAGGACAGATGATCGCGGAAGAACTGTGGGAGGCGATAGATGCGGTGGTGCCGGCCGGGGTGACGCACATCGGTTTTGTGCCGGTCAATCAGGTCGGACAGGTTCTGGTTGCGGAGCCGGAAGGGCATCCGTATCGCGTCAGCGCCACCTTCAGCAAGGTCAAGCGGATGCCGAAAGAGAGGCCCTCCGCAGCGCTGGCCCGATGTCTACAGGAGCAGGTCGGGCAGGTTGCTGCCAGCGTCTATCCTGTCGGCAACGTCTGGGTGACGCCGAACAGCGTCGGCTGCCATTTTGCAGGCGTACTCTGCGAAGGCGCGGACGCCGTGCGTTCCGACTCGGCGACGCTGCGGTGGTGCGATCCCCGGGAGGCAGGTACGCGTCTTCAGCAGTCGGCCAACGCGGCGACTCGACAACGCGATCTGGGGCTGCTGGCGACGGTCGAGTCACTGTGCGTCTCTCCCTATCGCAATGTTCTGTTGATGGTGCGGGAACTGCACAAGATGGGCTTCGAGCGCCTGCGCGCCTGTCCCTACATCTATGCTCTGGGCACATGGCGCTGCGCGATTGCGCCTGCGGCCTGGATCCATAACCGGGGCGAACAGGGGCCCGGCACGATGCCGTTCGAGCTGACCCAGAGCATTGAAAAAAGGCTGGGACAGGGCAGTTCGGTGCATTTCTACACAAGCGCAAGTGAGCAGCGGCTCTTTGCAGACCCCAAAACCTGGTTCCTGCCCCCACGGGCGCTTGCAGAGCAATACCTCCAGCGCCACCCTGCCCTGGCCGCTGTCGGATATGGGCCGGATCCGGCCTATGTCGCCTGGTTTGAGCGCACCCTCGATCTCCTGGCGCCCAATGGCATCTTCTACGCCTTCGCCGAATATGAGCCGCCCACAAACGAACTCTATACCCTGATGGCGCCTGTACGACGCGCGCCTCTGCCACCGCCCGGCCATCTGGACCTGATGCAGTGGCAGGAGTTTCAGCAACAGCATAGGCAATCCGAACTGTGAACTCTCCCACCCGTGAACGGGTTGGCTTCTCAATGATCAACTGCATTCGGTGCATCTGATCTCCGGAGCTGTAGCCGCCACCCCGGAACCTGGAGCCTGAGGCCTTTTGACCGGTCTCGGACTGGCCGCCGCCGGCTTCCTGAGACGGCGGCGCAACCGCTGTGGTCGTAGGGCAGCGCTACAGCGCGATCATCGACCACGGGCCGGAAGGGACCGGGGGGTGCGTGGAGAATGGACTGCATTGGCGCCTGTAGATTCATGGCAGATGGGCTTCCCACCAGGGTTTTAAGGCATGATTGCGACGTGGGCGATAGTGCGCGCAGATTTCGATGCGGCGCAGGACCGCACCCAGTGTGGCATCGTCCACGGCTTGCGTATCGACCCATCTCTTTACCCAGTCTATCGTCGTCAACACGTTCAAGGGAGGGACGAGCGCCTGCGCGTGGCGAATGCTCACCTTATCGTCGGTTACCAATGTCAAACCGCGATGCACTGCCACTGCCGACGAACGCGCCTCACCATCGTCTACTTCTGCGGCGAACGCGACAAACGTGGCCTGCTCCGCTAAGGTCATCTCCACTTCCTGCAAAATTCCGGATTCGAGGAGCGGGGTAAGATCGACGGAAACCGGGTTTCCTTTTGGATCGTCTTCCGGTAGGGGAAACAGGGAAAAGACTTCTCCCTCACGCACCTCTTTCACGATATAAGAGGGAGTGCCGAGGGCGACGAGTATTTCCGGGGCGCGGTCGGTCGCCATAAGGTTGAGCGTCGTGCACGCATCCCATACCATTCCCTGGGAGAGTGTCATGCCGTTTTCTCTCCTGGGTCCAGGCGTAACGTATCGCCAAAATTCAGATCGAGTTGATAGGTCTCCCCGGACAGGCCCACTTCGGTCGGTTGTGTGAGAGCATCTACAATCTCCCTGGCCTCGACGCGACTGCAATGGAGCAGGCGCATCAGCTCCGACTCGGTAATCCGCTCCTCTTCAAAGGCTTCTACCGCAAGGCGCACGTAGCGTTCCGGGAGGCGCTGTCGAACTGCCGGCGGGGCGTTCAGTCCTAAATGAGCGCGCACACGGCTGCTTTCGAACCCCTGCGCCGATAATCCCTCCCACGTTCCGTTTTGCACACACCCGAGCCCTTCCAGACGGCGTGTCATAGCCTCTACGGACACACTGTACTGATCTGCCAGCAGGCACAGGCTGGAAACAGTGAAGTCTTTTCGGCTCTGGACAATGCGGCGGAAACGCTGACGCAGGCCCGCAGCCGGCATTAGAAAGCTGGCGGCGAAGGCATCTGCGAACTGTTCCGAGTGCGGACGGCGCTCGTACTTAAACAGGATCGTAATATCCTCGCGGAAACGATCCGCCAGAAAGTGGGCATACTCATGCGCCATAGACCAGTTCTGTCGGGTAGGCGGATGTTGGCCGTTGACGAGTACGCATCCACCCAGGCGATCCGTGTAGACGAACATGCCGGCAATCTTGAACTCTCCTAAAGTCAAGACAAAAACCCTGAGGCCAATATCGTTTTCCAAGACTTCCAACAGATTGGGGAGAGGGCCTTGCCCTAAATTGAGACGTGAGCGCTCCATCGTCGCAACTTCTTCGGCAGCAGCCTGCGGACTCAGCCCTCCCCTGGAATAGGGTTCCGGGTATTGGTAGCGTGGCATGGGGGCGTCAAGAAGCGTTTCGAGCGCCAGATAGTCTTCACATGCACGTTGAAACGTATTGACAGCCGCCGCCACAGTGTTCGAGGACACGTCGCCAAACTGAGTATTACGAAACCTGGGGGCGAAGTCAGCCATGAATTCGCGCTGGCTCACCAGTTCATGGACAGAACGACCATACAACTGCGCCAAAATGATCAACTCGTCCGGTTTTACCGGTCGTGTGCCCTTCTCTAGAGCAACGAGCGTTGGGCGCGAGACGTCCAACTTTGCTGCGACTTCCTCCTGAGAAAGATTACGATTGCGTCGAGCGGTTGCTAAGCGGTGCCCCAACTCTGCGGGTGCCAACTGCTTGAGTGCGTCTGAACACATTCGGTATATACCTCGCTTTACAGTACTATCCTAATCGTACCACAATTTTCTGACACTGTAAAACGCAAAGAAGAGTGTTATCTCGGCTGACTGACCGTTGGTAGAAATAAGACGGAAAAAGACGGAGAAGGGAAAAGTCAAAAACCTTTCCTCTCTCCGTCATTTTTTCTGTGGCTCTATGTCTTCTGAATAACTGCGCCTAAGGCGCAGCTATTAGCGGGGAAACCCGCTAATAGCTGGACACCTACTCTAGCGAAGCGGGTGGTAAAACCTCTACAGTTTGATGTGTTTGGCAATGCGGTCGACGGCTTCCTGGAGGCGTTCGCCGTGCTTGTCGCCCATGACGGTGAGGGACATGCGGATGTAGCCTTCGCCGTACTCGCCGTAGCCAACGCCGGGAATGACCAGCACGCCAGCTTCCTCTAAGAGCAGCTTCGAGAAAGACATGGAGGTCTGGCCCGGCGGCACTTTGGCCCAGATGTAGAGAGTGGACTGCGGTTTGCTTACGTTCCAGCCCAGGGCGTTCAGGCCGTCGCAGAGGATGTCGCGGCGACGCTCGTAGAGGTCGAGGGTGCGCTGATTGTCGCCGTGCAGCAGCGCGTGCGCGGCGGCGAGGGAGACAGCCGGGAACTGCTTGCTGTCCAGGTTGGACTTGAGCTTGTTCAGTGTGCTGATCGCTTCCGCGTTGCCGATGGCGAAGCCGATGCGCCAGCCGGTCATGTTGAACGATTTGGAGAGCGAGTGTAGCTCTATCGCGACCTCTTTCGCGCCCGGCACCTGGAGAACCGACGGGGGCCGATAGGCGCCGTAGTAGACTTCGGAGTAGGCAGCGTCGTTGACGATGAGCAGATCGTTCTCGCGCGCGAAGGCGACGGCCTCGGCATAGAAGGAGAGCGGCGCGATGGCTCCGGTCGGGTTGTTCGGATAGTTGAGCCAGAGCAGTTTAGCCCGCTTCGCCACGTCCGAGGGAATGGTGCTCAGGTCGGGCAGGAAGCCGTTCGATTCGAGCAGAGGCATCGTGTAGACTTCGCCGCCCGCCATCAGCGTGTTGACCTTATAGACGGTGTAGGCGGGGTCGGGAACCAGCGAAATGTCGCCCGGATCGATGTAGGACCAGGCCAGATGCGAAAGCCCCTCCTTGCTGCCGATGAGCAGCATCGCCTCCGTGGTGGGGTCGATGTCGATCCCGAAGCGGCGGCGGCTGAACGCGCTGACGGCCTCCAGAAAAGGCGTCCAGCCGGCGTTGCTCTCGTCGTAACGGTGGGTTTCCGGGTTGTGGGCGGCCTGTGTCAACGCCTCGATGATCGGGGCGGGGGTCGGCTGGTCGGGGTCGCCGATGCCGAGATCGACAAGGTCGCGGCCTTCCGCGACGGCCTTGCGTTTTAAGGCGGCGATCTCTCCAAACAGGTACGGGGGTATCGTATCAAGGCGCTTTGCGCGTGCAATCACAGTCAACTCTCCTCATTGGGGCATTGTAGTGCAGATAGTTTACCCCGCAAAGGCGCTGGTTGCGGCTACTCCTGGCCGTTATCCCGCTCCTAAAGGAGCGGTCTGCTTTTCGTAAGGCCCGTGAACGGGCCTGGGCAGGGCGTGAGCGCGATAAGAGCGGCGGCGTCTATTCGCTGCGAACCATAACTGTTACTGGGTCGCACCCAGCCCGATTCAGCGGGGTTTGCGCATCAGGCCGCTCCTTCAGGGGCGGACCCCGCAAAGGCGTTGGATGCGGCTACTCCTTGCCTCCGGCGTTTCTCAGGAGCGTCGCGATTTCGGTGAGCTGGTTCTCCTCCGCCACCTTCAGCGCGGTGCGGCCCAGCGAGTCGGTGGTGTTGAGAGAGACTTTTTTGGCGATCAGAGCCTTGACGATCTCGGCATTGTGCTTGTCGACCGCGCAGTCCAGGGCGGGGGAGTCAGATTTGTCCCGCGCGTCGGGATTTGCGCCGTGGTCCAGCAGAAGGCGGGCGATTTC
The DNA here is from genome assembly GCA_038217285.1 of Chthonomonadales bacterium. Taxonomy (GTDB): domain Bacteria; phylum Armatimonadota; class Chthonomonadetes; order Chthonomonadales; family Chthonomonadaceae; genus JANXLO01. The sequence goes on along the minus strand of JBBQPO010000135.1, from coordinate 7,258 downwards.
GGTATTTCCATGCGGCCCCATGTTGATGGCATAGAGCAGAGGGGTTCCGTTCTCGCCGCGCATATTCGGGTCCGCCCCGTGTTCGAGCAGCAGGCGAATGGTCTCTGCATCGCGGTCCGCCCCAGCCTCGCACACGGCGACCAGCAGCGTTTTGCCGTAGAAGTCTTTTACATTGGGGTCCGCTCCGTGTTCCAGGAGCAGTCTCACGATGTCGGCATGCGCCGATCCGGCCAGGCGGAGCGCGGTCTCCTGCCGATTGTTCTTCGCGCCCACTTTCGCCCCGCGTTGGAGCAGCATCTCCACGATAGGCTTGAAGCCGTGATAGGAGGCAAGCATCAAGGGGGAGACCCCCTCCTCATTGGTGGTATTGACGTCGATCCCGCTGTCGATCAGACGCGCGACCGCCGCAGGCTGATCTTCTTCTACCGCTTGGATCAGCTTCTGCCCGCTCTGTCCCCGCTGAAACCAGATGACCACCCCGACGACGCCTATCACCAGGAGGATGCCGAGGACCATAAAGAGCTGAATGAGGCGGCGAACGGCGCGGGCCAACTCCGCGGCATCGTCCGACTCGGGATTGCGAGATCTGCGCGCAACAGGCATAGAACCCCTGTTCTCCTCTGTAGCTAAAATAAGACGGCGTGGGTAATGCCGAGTCCGCCCGGTGTCTTACGTGATTATGACATATCGAGCGGCTGATTGTGTGCGATCAGGCCTTCGGTCAGTATCTCCCGAGCCACGCGTACACGCCGCGCCCACTCTTCCGGGTCGCGATCAATAGCGTCCGCCAGAAGTCGCTGCGCGTTGGTGTCCACAGCGCGCGGTTGGTAACGATCTGCGGTTTCGTAGTCGAGGCCGTCGGCAGCAACGTAGGCGAGCGTAAAACCGGCCCGTCGTGCCAGCATCGCCCAGGAGACATCGCCCCAGCCATCCGCCGGTATCCGGGTAAGGAGGAAGCGGACCAGGCGACGACTCAGCCCTTTGGAGCCTGCGCAGATATCGACCGGCAGATCGAGCAGATGGGAGGCGACCTCATTGATGATCTGCTCGGTTTCCAGCATGACCTGCGGATGCGAGGCGTAGGCGGCTGGGGTACGGCCCAGGATCAGGCAGTCGGCAGAGGGAATGGCGGCGACGGTGCGGCGAAGCTCCGCGGGCCGGGTTTCGATCCAGCGTATCAGCCGGTCCATGTCGCAGTAGTGGAGATGTTCGGCCTCGGTCGCACAGGCCGCCTGCAGGGCGGCGACACGGCTGTGCGCGCCGTCCGGCGGCAGAACGAGGCGGATTTCGGGACACGCCTCCAGCGCGGTCCGGGTCGCGAGGTCATAGTCGATCAGCGCCACCACGATATGCGAATAGAGCGCCATGATCTGGGGCAGGTGAGCTTGCAGGCGAGGCAGTTCGCCATGTGGTCGCCAGGTACAGGTCAGCGCGACGCTCATGCGCTTGCCGCAGCCCCGTCCACCTTGCGAATGGCCCCGTGGGGCAGGACAGCATGGACGCCACGCACGCCGTTCACGATCTGCGTGACGCGCATATCGACCACCACACTGGCGAGAGCCAGAGCGTCCCCCCGCTCCACGCCGAACTGCTCCCCTATCAGCCCGAGCATCGCGTCGAGCGCGAGATAGGTCGCCTCCTGAAGGTCTTCATGCACCCCGAAGGTGATCCAGGCGGTGGGAGTGAGCGCGCGCGGGGAGGAGAGCGCCAATTCCGGATGCAGCCGGAAGGTCAGCGCGACGCGGTCCATGGGACATTCGATGGCGGTCACGCAGACTTCGCCGTCGCCCTGCGCCGCATGCCCATCGCCGACCGAGAAGAGTCCCCCGGATACGGCGATCGGCAGGAAGAGCGATGTGCCTGCTGTCAGCTCTTTGCAGTCCAGATTGCCACCGGTGACGCGGGGCGGGGCTGTCGAGTGGTATCCCGGCTCGTCCGGGGGCATGCCCATGACGCCCATGAAGGGGTGCAGCGACACCTCGTGCCCATGCTGATTGCGTCCGGTTCCGGCATCGGCGTCGAGCGTCCAGACATGCATGGTTTCGTGTTCGGTCGTGCCGAGGCGCACATGCACGGGGTGCTGCCAGCCCCCAGCGCTCGTCCATCCGCGCCGCGCGGGCCGTACCGCATCGATACGGACTTCCAGTGTCATCCCCGGCTCCGCGCCCGCAATCGCGATGGGGCCGCAGAGCGCGTGGCCCTTGTCATTCTCCGGGTGCCGTGGCGTGAACTTTACGGGCGGGTCGGTCGCCGCCCGATCCGCCTCGGGCGGCAGGTTCCAGGCCGCGTCGAGCGTGCTGTAGACGACGCTGTCTCCGGACTGAATGGTCAGAATCGAGGGGTATTCGCGGGAGAAGGAGCCGTGCAGGGTGCTGCGCTCCGGTCGGATCGTATAGTTCGCCATGATCGCCTTTCGAAGATACGGAGGGATGTCAATTCATCGGCAGTCACCGGCGACGATTGCACCCTACCTGGCTGTGATTTGAGGCGACCTACCCGACGTCGTAGCGCTTCACTTCGACCTTGCCGTTGAGCACCTCCCCGATACGCCCCTGAAACACCTTCATGTGCGGCGAGTTGTTGTGATAGTCCAACCCCTCCTGCGTGGCCCACTCTTCGTACACAAAGAACGTATTGGGATCGCCCAGAGGGGCATGAAACGTGTAAGCGACCACACCGGGCTCTTGGAGCGTCTCAGCCTCCATCTCCAGCGCTATCTGAACGGCCTCGTCATGGCGCTCCGGCTTTATGGGTAATGTAACGGCCAGAATGATCATCTCTTTTTCTCCTTAGCGCCTTGTGTCAAGGCATACATTCGAGGTGTTCCATTTCGATGTGCTCTTCTCCTGCCTGCCCCATAGCGGCATCAGGCCTGTCCCTCTTGCTCGACGGTCAGCAGGGGATTCCGCGCGGCGTGTAGTCGGTTCGGTGTCGTGAGTCTGCCACCTTGGCCTCTGGAGAGAACGTTTCGCAGGGGCGATACCACAATATCCTCATCGATCAATAGGAAGTCAGCGGGAGTGCATCGGAGAACTGCTGATCAGGCTGTTGGAGGCGTCCCGATTATAAGTTGTAATGTTCCAGTTCCCTCTGTGTAACCTTCCCGTAACACTATGGGGATACAATGCACTTAATTCATTAGCATTGAGAGAATTCATTCCTCCCGCGTGGACTTTCCACGCGGGAGTTTACTTGTCAGATCCCCTCCCTTAATCGTTAGACCCTCGCCTGATCTGAAGAAATAAACGCGGGAACAGATTGGCCGAATGGCGCGGTATTCTGCACACTCTCCCATACCGCTGGGCCGAACCGGCTGCAGATCGCGGCGCCTGTCATAAGGGTGGCCGGCAACTCGATGTCACCGACCACCTCGCAAACGTTGAACCTCTTGTTCATTGTCCCGCCTCCAGTGTCAGCCGGTGGGCCACTTCCCGCGCTCCTTTCACAGGCAAGCAGACACAGACCAAAAGTGCCCTTTGGGTAAGCCCAACATCATAGGGAGTTCAGCAACGCGGGGTCTTCAACGGTCGGGACATTTACCCGCCGGTCCACGGAATAGGCTTCCATTAGGTCTGCCGGATAGGGATGCAGTAAGCCCATCACGTCCAGAGCCTTTTTCAGTGCCGCATCGAGCCATGTCGCTTCGTCGTCTTGCAGGAAGATCGCAGGCATTCTGTTATGGATCGGTTCCATTAGTTTATTCGGCGTGATCGTTGATGATGGTGAAGGTCCGAAGGGGAGTGCCATCCGGTTGCTTCCACTCTTCCCACAGTCCAGCGAAGGCGAACAGTTCCCCATCCTTGCGGCGGATGTGCATCGGCGGGCGAGCGGTGCATGGTGTAGTGTCCACACATGTTCGTGTCTCCTTGCTTCTGGTTTCTTCCCTCGATCACTCCGGATACGAACCAGAAAGCGGAACATCACGCGACGGAGGAGTATAGGCGGGCGATACCGTATCTACTGCTAAAGAATTGTCGCTCTGGAGACGTTCGGACTCAAGTTCGGGTGCACAGAGAGCAAGAAATCGAATCTGGAAGGGGATTGGGATTGATGGCTGACGATGCCACCGAGGAGCAACCAGCAGATAGTGATTTGGTCGAGTTCGCAGCAGAGGTGCGGCAAGTCGGGGCCGAGATCGTGGCCGCAGCCGAACAGGGTCGCATCGATCAAGTCAAGGCACTCGCGACCTATCTCTGTATGGCGGCAGCTCTTATCGAACAGGCGGGATCGGAGACGGTCGAGATCGATCCTTATGACCTGGCGAGGTTAAAGGTCTCTTTGCACGACGGCGATTCGGAGACTGGGGACTGATGGCGGCGAAGGTTCAGACTTACAAAGACTTGCAACGCTGGCTCAAGACTCTTTCTGACGAGCAGCTCGCCGCGCCGATCCTGGCGACCGCTGGCGCAGACGACTACGGCTTGACCGAGTATGTCTTTGTCACCGAGTTGGTCGATGTGGCGCGGGAGCACGTCCAGGTCTCCGGAGGGTATGAGGGGTCAATGTTGCTCGTGCAGGAGTTGGTGGGATCGCTGCAGGGAGAGAACGAATGAGCGAGAAGCCAGGGAAGCGGTTGGTAATCCATAGTAATGCCCATCGAGACAGAACACCGCCTGTGCCAACACGGTTGGTGAGCAAGGGGCAATACTTAAAGACCCTTGGAGAGAAAGGCGTAACCCACGTGGCTGGGGCCTTTTTTGGTCTGCTGGGCGTTTCTTTTTTTCTGATCTCCTTGTTCAGCTTATATGGTTGCTTTTCTTCAGGATCTTTCAGCAAGGTCTTTATATTCATAGCTGTGGTATCGTTGATCCTGAGCCTGGGGGCCTTTTGTGGTTGCAAATCCTTTTTCACGAGCGCCCAAGAGATCGAAACGGTGGCCCCGATCACCCGCCATAACACCGGGCATCTTCCCGAGGCCGAAACCCTCGTACGCGCCTCCAACCTCCCGCCATCACACCAGCAGGCCGAGCTCCTGCGCGCTGCCCAAACGGGCCAGGAGACGCCTGCGGAGGAACTGCTGCGGGCCACACAGGGGAACAGGGACAACGCGTCGTGATCGAGGGCGACGTGTACCGACCGCTCGATGACCTGGGCAAAGTTCCCGCTGGCCTGTGGGTTGTGGTCGAGATCGGCCTGCTGGTCACGTTGGCGCGCCTGGGAGAGTACGAAGACGGCGACCTCTGCACGATATACCGGAAGGTGAAGGTCACGCGGGATGAGATGGACAGGTCGGCATGAGGACGCGGTACGCCCCCGGTTCGTATACTTTCTATAGCGCACCAATCGTGCCTTGAGTTCGCGCAAGGAGAAACCGATGAGAGCAGAACGTATTCCACCGCAGCCGGGTCAGGAATCGGTGTGGGACTATCCCCGCCCACCCCGCGCCGAAGAGGCGCACCGCCATATTCAGATTGTTTTCAACGGCGTCGTGATTGCTGATTCACAGCGGGCGTGGCGGGTTTTGGAGACCAGCCATCCCCCTGTCTACTATCTTCCCGCAGAAGACGTGCAGGCACAGTATCTCACCCTCACGACCGACCGTTCTTACTGCGAATGGAAAGGCCATGCCGAATACTATACCCTCACTGTCGGTGACCGTGTTGTGCCGAATGCCGCCTGGTTTTACGCCGACCCCACCCCGAACTTCGCCCCGATTCGCGGCTATATCGCCTTCTATCCGGGCAAAATGGATACCTGCACGGTGGACGGTGAGAAGGTGCAGGCGCAGCCCGGCGATTTCTACGGTGGCTGGATTACAGAGGAGATCGTCGGGCCATTCAAAGGCGATGCAGGCACCTGGGGCTGGTAGTTCGGCAGCCCTCTGTAGGGCGCGAACGTTCGCGGGCAGGGAACCGGGCGCTTTCAGTGGTATCCCCTTTTTAGGAGATTTAAGCGAGGTCTTTTTCAACATAACGAGGGTATCGTTGGTCCTGAGCCTGGGAGCCTTCTTTGGCTGCATACCCTTATTCAGGAGATTCCAACGGAGCGAACCGATGGTCCCGGTCACACGCCACAAAACAGGCGATCTTCCCGAAGTCGAGACCCTCGTACGTGCCTCTGACCTTCCGCCTTCCCACCAGCAGGCCGAACTCCTCCGCGCTGCCCAACCGGGCCAGGAGACGTCTCCAGAGGAACTGCTGCGGGCCACACAGGGGAACAGGGACAACGAGTCCTAAGGCATTACTACGTACGGCACCAACGATCAACGTACCAAAAAGACCGTCTTTCGACGGTCTTTTTGGCTGCTTCAGCTCCTGAACCGTAGGGCTTACGGAGCGGGTTCTACCACCGTGTTCATAATCAGAGTGACATTGGTCTGTGCCAGCAGCCTGCCGTTTACGGAGGCACCGGTATTCAGCGTGACCGCTGTTTTAGACAGGACGATTCCTTCCATGTGCGCGGTCGTTCCTAAAGCCACGACCCCAGCGACCTGCCAGAAGATGTTTTTCGCCTGGGCGCCGCCGGTCAGAGTAACCTTCGCAGCGGACGCCTCGGTGAGATCTCCCGATATTTGGAAGATCCAGACATCGTTCGGGCCACCGTTGAGCGTGACATCCTTGGGAATGGTAACCGTGGATGACCATTTGTAGAGGCCGGGTTGGAGAGTTAATCCGCCAATGTCGCCGACGGCCAGTTCCGTATAGTCAGGGGATTTGCGTCCGGAGGCATCGAGGTAAGCGGTCTGCATGGCCCCCACCGCCAATGTCAGGTTCGCGGGCGTTGGAGAGGCATAGTCGGCGGCGTATATCTTGCCAGTCACCTGAGAGGCTGTCGAATAGGGACTGCCTGCGGGATAGATCAGTCCGAACCCGGTGATGGCGGCGGCAGCGATGGGACTTACTCCGAGGTTACCGGTGATCGAGGAAGTGGGAACGTTGGTGATTCCGGTCGAGGTTAGGATCACAAAGTTGCCCGCGGCTCCAAGATCCACGGGCGCGGGACCATACCCTCGCCCGATCTGGCCTGCGCTGTGGGCTCCTGGGGCGAGGACAGGGGCGGCTATGCCGCTGTTTCGTCCCGCCACACAAGCGACTGCCAGAAATGCCGTCAATCCCATTCCGAGCTTAGAATACTTCGCGAAGCCGTTCATATTGCGTATCATCATTTGACCCTTGTATTGATGTTTAGACTACCAGGCTGTCCTTCTTGTCGTTCTTTTCGCTCTTGAAAACGGTGCGATAGCGTGGAGCCTTCTTGATTTTAGCCCCCGGCGAACGGCCTGGTGAATTTCCCCGCACTTGGGACAAGCGAGCGGGCG
>JBBQPO010000134.1:0-16352 GCA_038217285.1 Chthonomonadales bacterium | reverse complement strand
GGACTACCTGCCCAAAGGGACACAGGAACGGCGCCCGCCACAGGAAACAGAAAGCGTAGAAGGACCGGCGGCTTGCTTTCGGGCGAGCAGAAACAGTCACGGCACCATCGCACCAGAAACGGACACGTCGGAACGACACAGTCACCTCTTTATGGCAGACCCAAGCCCGGTTCGTCGCGCACTGCTGGAAGCGTCACGTGACGCTTCCCCGAGGTTATCCCACCTCAATCGACCGAGGGAACAAGTTCCCACAGAAAGGAGACGGATCTAACTTAAAAATGGTCTGATCCGTGTCTTGACAAACCCGACCACTATAATTGGATGGTAGCCTGGTAAAGTAAATGATCTCGACTACCGCGCGAATTATCCGGGAGTTCACTATACGCATAGGGCGTACGGGCAAGCATAAGAAAGGCATGATGGCCATCCGAGATTACCTTGCTCGGTTCAAAAAACCGTTCGGCGGTCGATCCTGTGATAAAAGTGAGGCGGTCCAGCCTGCGAAAGGCAAGTTGCGCCCGGCGCGAGACCAATATACGCCCGTCGGTACTCACGGCTTCTTCGGCAAGTTCTACCGAAAACGATTGCATCGATTTGTAGGTCGCATCTAACTGTTGCAGCAAAGCCATGGCGCCGGGATCCACCTTGTTAAGTGGTTTTTGCGTTTCGCTCTCGCCGTGAGGCAGAAGACTCTGCCTGTCTGCTTGATGTAGACCGACGAGACAGTAAAGCAAAATAACGACGTAATATGAGATCGAAGAACGCATGACCTGTTTCTCCAGCAGGGGTTCCCATACTACGCGTGTAGCGAGGGACAACGTCCCTTGATCTTCCTACTTCACGCCGACAAGTCAAGGGATGTTATCCCTTGACCGCCCCAATGCGCATACCAATTGCATTCATCGGGGATCGATACGCTTCGGTTCTATTTCACGCCGACAAGATACTCGTCTACGGTTGCCAGTGCGAACTCTTCGCCGTGGTTGCGGGCGGAGAGGGCGAGCAGTAGCGCACGGGCGGTATCCAGACTGGTCAGACAGGGAACGCCGACCTCGACGCTCGCGCGCCGAATACGGATAGCTTCCCGCTCGATCCGTTTGTCGCTGGAGAGCGTATTGATCAGGAGATCGATCTGTCCGCTCCGCAGTAGATCGACGATGTTCCCCTCCCCTTCGTGCAGCTTTTTCACCGTTTCGGTTTCGATGCCCTGGGCCCGCAGGAACTCCGCCGTGCCCGCTGTCGCGTAGATCCGGAAGCCCAGCGCGGAGAAGTCCCGAACGATCGGGACGGCCTCCGCCTTGTCGGCGTCCGCAATAGTGACGATGAGATGACCGCCTGCCGGCACCACGATGCCCGAGGCCGTCATCGCTTTGTAAAGCGCCTGCGGGTAACGCGAATCGAGCCCCATCACTTCGCCGGTGCTCTTCATCTCCGGGCCGAGGCCGATATCGACCTGCGTCAATTTCATGAAGGAGAAGACCGGGGCTTTCACAGCGATACTGCCCTGGTTCGGGTAGAGGCCGGACGCGTAACCCTGCTCTTTCAGGCTCTTGCCCAGCATGACGTGCGTGGCGACCCGCACCATCGGGATTCCCGTGATCTTGCTCAGATAGGGCACGGTGCGGGAGGCGCGCGGATTGACTTCCAGCACCTGCGCGGTGTTGGTCGCGCTGTCCACGACGAACTGTATATTCATCAGACCCCGCACTTCGAGCCGCTGCGCGAGCAGAGTGGCATGGCGCACGATCTGATCGATCACGTCTTGCGAAAGCGTCTGGGGCGGATAGACCGCCATGCTGTCGCCCGAATGGACCCCGGCGCGCTCGATATGCTCCATGATCCCCGGTAGCAGACAGTCGACACCGTCGCTGATGACATCCACTTCGACCTCTTTACCCAGGACATACCTGTCCACCAGGATCGGGGCCTTCGGGGATACATCCACCGCATAGTGCATATACCGTTCCAGATCGGATCGGTTGTAGACGATCTCCATGGCCCGCCCACCCAGTACGTACGAGGGGCGCACCAGCACCGGATACCCGATCTCTTCGGCCACGGCGACCGCCGCCTCGGCAGTGACGACGGCGCGGCCCGCCGGCTTGGGAATATCGAGTTCATTGAGAACCCTCTCGAACCGGTCGCGGTCTTCGGCAAGGTCGATCGAATCGAAGGAGCTGCCGAAGATCCGAATCCCGTTGTCGTGCAGGGGTTTGGCGAGATTGATCGCGGTCTGTCCGCCAAACTGCACGATGACTCCCTCCGGCTCCTCGCGGTCCAGAATATTCAGAACATCCTCGGAGGTGAGCGGTTCGAAGAAGAGACGATCCGAGGTGTCGAAATCGGTGGAGACGGTCTCGGGGTTGTTGTTGATGATAATCGCGTCGTACCCCGCTTCGCGCAGCGCCCAGACGCAGTGGACGGAGCAGTAGTCGAACTCGATGCCCTGCCCGATCCGAATAGGGCCGGAGCCGATCACGACGATTTTCTTACGTGGTTCACTCAAATCCAGATTCTCCCTTGCCGTAACGGTCACTTCCTGTTACGACACCTTTTCGCGGCGACGTTTGCGGTCCACGGGTTGTACGGAGGAGGCCTGAGCCGCCAGCTCCTCTACCGCTTTCCGATGGACCTGTAACTCTGTCTCGATCCTCTCCGACGCGTGATCTCCCGCCGGGCTCGGGACCACCAGGATGGCGCAGAGAGCGTCGGCTATCTCATCGACGGCCTCGACGAGATCCTCCTGAGCGATCTCGATGCGCTCTTGAAGGGCGGCGTCCCCCGTTTGGAGGGCGGCATCGGCCAGCGCGTCCAACTGCCTTCCGAGGGCGACAAACTCTTTGACCTTCACGATATGGCGCCGCACGGCGCGGCGCGCTTCCTGGTTCGGGTCTTTATCGCATACCCTGGTAAGTAGGTCGCAGTAGGCCGCTTCCAGCTCCGTGAGCGTCAGCAGGGGAACCACCGCCTGAAACTCGGCAAGCGCGACTTCGTAGTAAAGCTCGTGGAAGGACGTTGCATTCCACGTCCAGATGCCACCCACCACCAGTCCGGTAATTCCTACCACAAGCCCGACCCCGCCCCCGACCCAGAGACTCCCGGCCACCAGTTGTAAGAACAGCATTCCGATCAGGCCCGCCCCGACAAGAGAGGCCGCGACAGTGATGGCGGCGCGCTGACGGGTCATCCGCTCACGCTGGTGATGCACCAGTTGGGCCAGACGTTCGGCCTCCTCCGGTTGACGCTGTTCGGGGCGCCGCAGCGCCTGATTGAGGAATAGCCGAATCAGGGAGGTCTCTTCTGCCTCCACCCAGCGGATATTATCGTTCAAAAAGGTTATGCTGGGAGCGCACAGGCGTTCGCGCATCGCGGCGGCAATTTTAGGATCGATATGTTCGAGGCCGATTCGCATAGAGTCTCCATCCGTGTTAACCAAGATCCGAGGGCCTGTCGGCGGAAGCCCCTTCGAGTCTCACCCCTACCCGCGCAGCGACATCACCTCTTCGACCGCCTGCTCGACAGACCGGGTCTGCTGGTTCATAGTGGCGACGGATCGGGCGATCTCCTGAGCCGCGACTTCCGTTTGTGGATCGGAGAGGATCTGCAGCCGCGCCATGGCTGAAAGCGCGGACGAGAGCGTGTGGACGATCGCCTCTTGTTGCGCATTGAGGCGCTCCAGCCCCTGCGCAAACGCCCTTGCATTCTCGATACGCGTGGCGCACATCTGGAGGCTCTGCTGGATCATATTGCGTGTGATGCCGTCGGTCGCCTGGTCCAGTCGCCTGCCGAGGGCCTGAAACTCCGCTTCCAGCTCTGAAATCGCATGCTGCCCCAGCAGAGGCAGCAGGGTGGCCCGTCGGTGCTCCAACTGCCGGCTACTGGTCAGCAGATCGTTCAGTTGGAGCAAGGTGGAGCGCAGTGTGTTTTCCGCCTCCGGCGTGGCATCCGTTCGCGACAGGAGCAGAAGGGCGTCGCAGTAGACACGCTCCGCGCGCGTCAACGTGAGCAGTGGCAGTACCGAGCGCAGCTCCTCCAACTGCACACTTTTGCGCAGCCGCTCGCGCGGTGTCGCCCGCTTCGTCCAATAGACTCCTATTCCCGTCCCCAGGGCCCAGACGGAGAGCCCCGCCGCCAGTCCCGCCGCCGGTGTGCCGCCGGCAATCGCCCAACCGATAGCGGTCCCGGCCACGCTGGGGAGGAAGGCGGCCCCAAGCGCCCGCATCGAAACCTGTTCGTCGCGCCGACGCCGCAGGGCATAGGCGAGCCTCTCTTCTTCGCTCGGGTCCCGCCGCCGCTTCACTTTTACGCTGCCGCCCTTGACCTCCCACGAGATCGGCAGGGATTGGAACGATCCCCAGCGAATATCATCGCGCAGGAACTCGTTCAAAGAGGCGCAGAGACGGTCTGTGATCGCCTCCGCGATGCGCGGGTCTATTTCATCCAGTCCGATCCGCATCCTGGCACCCCTCTGTCCGTTCCTCACTTCGCGGCAGTCACCTGTATCATACGCGCCTGCCTCCGCAAAAGTCACGTTTCCAACTCCAGCGGTCTTGCCCCATTACCGCGCCGTCGCCAGTACATACCGGTCTTCAGACATCTAAACCTCGTCCTCGGTATCGTAGCAGGAGTAGTAATAGGGTGTCGCTGCCTCGAACTCGGCGGCGCAGGTATCCACCATTTTGTAGACGGGGACGATGCCCAGACGTTTGCGGAGCGCGCGCACCGCTTTTTCCGGAACGCCTGCGAACTCCGCAATCGTGCGGTCGGCGAACCCGGCGCGTTTGGCTTCCCTCAGCAGGCTCACGGTACGCGGATGCTCGGCGTCTGTCTGCGCCGTCTCGTCGTCACTGGTGAGACGGGCCAGGGCGGAGCCGTTCACCTTCAGCCTGGTTTCCAGTTGGACCAGTCCCTGGAGTTTGCGCAGAAACCAGGGATCGATGCTGCTCAGAGCGTTGATCTCCTCCACCATCATACCCCGCCGAAAGCCCTCGGTGATCGCCCAGATCCGCTCGTCGTTCGGCACACGGATCGCCTCTTCAAGCTCGATGTCGCTGAGTTGGTGGGCGGTCTTGCTGGCCAGACCGTAGATGCCGACCTCCAGACACCGAATGGCTTTGAGAAGGCCCGCTTCGAACGAACGGTCGATGGCCATGACCTCGCCGGTCGCCTTCATCTGCGTGGTGATGCGCCGATCCGCCATACTGAACTTGTCGAACGGCCAGCGCGGAATCTTGACGACGCAGTAGTCGAGCGCAGGCTCAAAGCAGGCCAGCGTCTTTTTGGTGACGGCATTCTCGATCTCGTCGAGATGCAGGCCCGTCGCGATCTTGGCGGCGACCCTGGCGATTGGGTAGCCGGTCGCCTTCGATGCCAGCGCCGACGAACGCGAGACACGGGGATTCACCTCGATAATATAGTAGTCGAAAGAAGACGGACTCAGGGAGAGCTGCACGTTGCAGCCCCCCTCGATGCCGAGGGCGCGGATGATCTTCAGCGAGGCGGTCCGGAGCATCTGGTACTCTTTGTTGGTGAGCGTCTGCGAGGGCGCGACCACGATGCTGTCGCCCGTGTGGACGCCCATCGGGTCGAAATTCTCCATGTTGCAGACCGTGATCGCCGTATCGTTGGCGTCGCGCATCACCTCGTACTCGATCTCTTTCCAGCCCGCCAGATACCGTTCGATCATCACCTGATGCCGCATGGAGAGCGCCAGACCGCGCCGCGCCGTCTCATAGAGTTCCGTCACGTTGTGCACGATTCCGCCGCCAGTGCCGCCGAGCGTATAGGCGGGCCGGACGATGAGCGGCCAGATACCGGCCGCAGCCGGCTCCGCCAGGTGCGTCTCGTCCTCGACGATCCATGATTCGGGGACCGGTTCGCCGATCTCGCGCATCAGGTCGCGGAACTCTTCACGGTCCTCCGCCTTACGAATAGACGCCAGCGGCGTTCCCAGCAGACGAACGTTGTACTTGTCGAGTATCCCGGCCTCTGCGAGCTGCGTGGCGAGGTTGAGGCCCGTCTGCCCGCCCAGCGTCGGCAGCAGGCCATCCGGTCGCTCCCGGGCGATCACGCGCTCTGCGAACTCGACATTGAGCGGCTCGATGTAGACGCGATCCGCGATCTCGACATCGGTCATGATCGTCGCGGGGTTGGAGTTGATGAGCACGACCGAGACGCCCTCCTCCCGAAGAGCGCGACAGGCCTGGGTGCCGGCATAGTCGAATTCGGCGGCCTGCCCGATAATGATAGGCCCGGAGCCGATGACCATGACTTTCTGAATGGATGTATCTCTTGGCATAGTGTTAGATAGGGTCGCCTCTCCGTTCCGTGGTTATCACTGTTTCCGAATCAGGGGTGACGTCGGCACGGCGTCCATCGGAACTTCGTACACGGAAACTGCGAAATTGATCAGGTGCAGAAACTGAATCTTCTGGTTTTTCCAGGTAATGACGTCCGGATAGCGGCTGCTCCACCAGGCCCTATTCCGCCGCCCGTCCAGAATGACGACATAACGGTGCCGCGACGCGAACGACTCCAGCGTGTCCTGGTCGTTGCAGAGTCCGGGGATCACATTGACAGCAACAAAACGGTTGTTCAGGCAGAGGCCCGGAGCCGCGTCTCCAATAAGGACACTCTGCGGCGGCAGATTGTCCGCCAACCACCGGTCGGCATCACGTTGGGTGTAGCTCAGATGCGTCAGCCAGTCCCCGAGCCACAGGGCGTTGATGATCGCCCACACCGCGAAAACTGCGGACGTCCCTTGCCCTCCGATGACGGCCTTCTTGCGCAGTCTTCCAGGCTCCGGGAAGCACAGCGCAAAGGCGACCAGGGCTGTCGCCCCATACAGAAGCGCATCCGTCAACTGGTTCCTATGATGCAGCGCGGACTCGTACAGGTGATAGGCCAGAAACCCACCAAGCAGAACCCGCGCCGTTCGGTCGCGCCATACCGTTCGCACGACGGTCACGACATGGTCCAGCACCAGGGCGGCGATTCCCGCCATCGGCGGATAGAAAAGCACGTAGTACCGCGGTGGAGCGTAGCGTACCACGCCGAAAACCAGCCATGCGATCAAAAGCCACAGTCCGAGATAGATGGCGTTCCTGCGCGCAGGATCCCTCAGCCCGACTCGGCCCCGCCGGATGCACCACACGGCAAGACCGAACAGCACCAGAGCGAACTGCACCGGACTGTGCCGGAAAAGATACGGGCTATAACCGCGCTGATCGCCGAACAGGGAGTGCGTCATATTCTGGCGAACAGATAGCAGGCTATGGGGAATAAGTTGATCGAAGAGATAGTAGTGGTTGACCCGCGCCAACTCCGCCCGGTGCGGCACAACCCAGAGGAGGCCGTACACCCCCAGAGTCAACACCAGACCCCCCACCAGCCACAACAAGCTCCCCACCCGACCCGGCCCTCTCCCCGCTCCCCCCACGCCCCGTAACTGCCAGGCTTCGCGGCCCAACAGCAACACCGGAACCGGGTAGACCAGAGCTCCCAGACCCCGCACTCCGTAACACAGACCCAGCACAACCCCGCACAGGCCCAGCCACACACGACCCCGATGCCCCCCCTCGCTCTCCCCGCTCCTTACCCAGAGCCAGAAGGCGCAGACCAGCACGAAGGCGGCGGGAGTATCCATGAGCGCCAGGCGCGAGTAGAGCAGGCTCACATGGTCCAGCCCCAACAGCAGCGTCCCCAGACAGGCCGTGTGCAGGCCGAAGGCGCGCCGCAGCCCGTCGAAGAAGACGGGCAGGGTAAGCAGTCCCAGCACGACCGAGACGGCACGCGCCTGCACAGCGCCGACCCCGAAGGTATGGAACACGCCGGTCTGCAGAGCGTCCAGGAGAGGCATGATGAGACTGTTGTTGAACTGATCGGTCTGCGCGTGTCCGAAGAGGACGCGATTGCGAGCGTTATGAATATAGAAGCCCTCATCGGTGAGGAGGGCGCTGCTCCAGGAGAGGCGCGGATAGGCGTCCGAATCCAGCGCCACCCCCCGCAAAACCACCATTAGCAGGATCGCAATGGAGAGTCCCACGCCGACCCAGAGCTTCGTCCGTCGTTCTACGCTCACTGCTCGCTTTGCGCCCGCAGCACGTTCGGCCCATTCGCGCCTTCGTTATAGAGGGTATGTACGAACCGCCCGATAACATATCTGCGTTTCAAGGTGCCCCAGAATCGCCCGTCGTCGCTGTTATGGCGATTGTCGCCGATCACGAAAAGCTCCCCTGGCGGCACGACGAGCGGAGTGACGACGGCATACGATGCCATGTTGTTGTCCTCGACATCTGCCGGAACTGTCTTATAGTTTTCCTTTAAGATCTTACCGTTGATGTAGACGACGTTGCCTTTGAGCAGGACTTTGTCTCCCGGCAGGCCGATCACCCGCTTGATCAGCACCTCTGTCTTCGCATGGGACTGGAAGAATCCGGCGAAATTTGCTTTGTCAGCCTCACCGTCCGCATTGGGATCCTGAGTGCTCGGATCCGGAGCAGGAGGAGGCTGAGCGTCCGGGCCATCCAACTGCGCTACCGGAATGCGAAACGTAATGATGTCGCCGCGGGAGGGCATCGAACTGTTCGGATACGCGATCCATGCCCGCAGCGCCAGAATATGATCCCCCGGTTCCAGGGTAGGCTGCATCGATTTTGACGGAATGAAGTCTGAGGCGAACATCAACATCAACACGACCAGAAACATCAACAGGATGAAGAGGATCGACATTCGTTTGGGACCGAACCCGCGGCGGTGAATAGCGTGCGGTTTCGGCGCGCCTGCGTCCCCGGTGGTGACAAGAGTCGGCATGAGGTTCCCCTCCTCTGTGATGACATCATTTCAACATGGATACGAACTGTTCGAAAAAGAAGGCGCTGTCGGTCGGTCCGGGGCTCGCTTCGGGATGATACTGGATCGAAAAAATTGGAAGTTCTCGGTGGCGTAAGCCTTCGACCGTGCCGTCATTCAGATTGACGTGTGCGACTTCCATTCCGTTCCGAAGACCGTCGGGGTCCAGGGCATAGCCATGATTCTGAGACGTAATATAGACCTTGCCGGATGTCAGGTCTTTAACAGGATGGTTGCTGCCGCGATGCCCAAACTTCAACTTGAACGTGCCGCTGCCGAATACCTTCCCCAGAATCTGATTTCCCAGACAGACGCCCATAATAGGCTTCTTGCCGACGAGCTCTCGAACCGTGTCCACGATATAGTCGTACTGGTCCGGATCACCGGGGCCGGGGGAGAGCATGATGCCATCCGGGTTGTCGCGCAGGAGGTCGGGCGCCGAGGTCGTGCACGGGAAGACCGTGACTTCACACCCCAGTGCTGCGAGACTCCGAATGATATTGTACTTGACCCCACAGTCGAGCAGAGCGATGCGGTAGCGCGGCTCCGCACGCGATGTCTCTCCGCTTGCGACCGGTGCATCGAGCGGTTCCGGCTGGAGACTGTCGGTGCGCCAGCGATACGGCTGCTCGGTCGTGACTCTGCGGGCGAAATCGATGCCTGCATAGCCGGGCGCGGCATGCAGGCGGGCCAGGATCTCGTCCGGCGTCTCGTCCGTGGAGATCGCTCCCATCATCACGCCGCGCACCCGGAGCGCCCGCGTCAGCGCCCGGGTATCTATCCCCTGAATCCCGACCACCTGTCGAGCTTTCAGAAACCCATCCAGGCTCTGCGCCGAGCGCCAGTTGCTGGCCAGTTCGGCGGCTTCCCGCACAATGAAGCCTTCCACCTGCACCCGCCGAGACTCGAAATCGTCGGGATTGATGCCGTAGTTGCCGATGAGCGGGTAGGTCAGACTGACCATCTGTCCCGCATAGGAGGGATCGGTCAGAATCTCCTGATAGCCCGTCATACCGGTATTGAAGACGACTTCGCCATAAGCGCGACCCGGCGCTCCCAGGGATTCCCCATGGAACAGAGTTCCGTCTTCCAGTGCAAGAATTGCTTTCATAGATTCCTAATCCAATGTCTCTTCGCCGTAGCGACACTCTCCGCCGATAATGGTTGCAGCCACCTTCACCTGTTCCCACTCCGCGACAGGCGTGGTCGTGGGATCGGCCGTCAGCAGCACGAAGTCCGCAAATTTGCCCGTTTCGAGCGTTCCCCGGTCCCGGTCCGCGCGAGACGCGAACGCAGGGGCGGCTGTATAGGCGTACAGAGCCGCTTCGGCCGACACACGCTCTGCCGCGTTCAGAATGCGGCCGCTGTTTGTCTTGCGTTCCATCGCGGCGCGAATGCCGTCCAGCGGAGCGCCCGGTACGACCGGACAGTCGGAGCTGAACGCCTGGGCGACGTTCTGACGGTCGAGGGTGGCATAGGGCGAGAGCCGATTCGCGCGCTCCTCATCCAGCGCCAACACATAGGCATCGCCGAGCCTGGAGAGAAACTCGGGCTGTCCGATGCTCCAGACATTCTGCCGACGCAGGCGAGCGATCAGACCCGCATCGAGCAGCATACAGTGTTCTATGCGGTGCCCGGGCTTCGGTCGTGTCTGTTCGCGCTGCGCGTCGGCATACGCCGTGAGCACCACATCGATGGCACGATCCCCGATGGCGTGCGTCGCGATCTGCCAGCCTGCAATGTGCGCCAGACGAATAAGCTCCCGCAGTTCGTCCGGGGGATGGAGCGGGATGCCGAGATTGTCGGGCATGTTCCGAAAGGGTTCCGTGAGCCAGCAGGTGCGGGTCGTGATCGCGCCATCCGAGAAGAGCTTGGCCTGTCCGACGTTCAGCGAGTGCCAGTCGATTCCCTCGAACGCAAACTCCTGTGGCGTCGGAATGGCCCCCTCACCGGCCCGCGCGACCACCTCCGCCCACCCGATCATCAGGTTGGTCCGTGTATGCAGCACACCGTCGGTGACGGCGCGGCGAAAGGTGTCGAGTTCCGTGGGCGGCGTATTGGCGTCGGTTGCACTGGTGATGCCGCGCTCCAGCAGATAGCCGTTCGCCCTGCCCAGAGCGGCCACCGACTCATTCGGGGTCACCTCCGGAAGAATACGGTCCAGGTCGTTCCAGCTCGCCGTCTCCAGCAAAACCCCCGTCGGTTCGCCGTCCGGCCCACGCTCGATCTCGCCGCCGACAGGATTGGGAGTCTCCCGCGTTATGCCCAGCATCGTCAGTGCCCGGCTGTTCACGACCGCTGCATGGCCGCTGGTATGCACGATTCGCACCGGTACTTCGGTCGAGACACGGTCGAGATCGTGCCGAGTCGGATGCTGCGCCCCCGGTAGCCGGTTCTGATCGTACCGGTTGCCCTGCACGCAGCTCAGATCCGGGTTCGACGCCAGCCGGGTCCGCAGCAGCCGCACGATGTCTTCGACCTCGCGCACCGGCGGCGAACTCAGATCGACGTGGCCGAGATTGATCCCGAGCCAGGTGAGATGCAGATGGCAGTCGAAGAAGCCGGGCATCAGGGTTCTGCCGCGCAGATCTATCGTCCGTGTCTCCCAGTCCGCAAGACTGCCGACCTGACTTTCGCTTCCGACCGCCAGGATACGTCCGTCTCTTCCGACGGCGACCGCATCCACTCTCGGATTCGCTTCGTCCATCGTCAGAATTGTGCCGTTCTTATAGATCAGGGTCGCTTTTGCCATCAGGCGCGCTCCTGTCGAAGATCGATCACGCGACCGCCGAGCAGCGTGAAGACCGCTCTGCCCTGAACCTCCATGCCATGAAACGGCGTATTTTTGGATTTCGACTGAACGGCATTGCGGTCGATGGTCCATGTCGCCTCCAGGTCCAGGACGGTAATGTCGGCGTCCGCGCCGGGTTTCAGCGTTCCAACGCCGTCCGTCCAGCCAAGCACTCGGGCTGGCTCGACCGTCATTTTGGCGATGGCCTGCGAGAAAGTCAGGATGCCCGGCTTCACCAGTGTGCTGTAGACCAGCGGGAACGACGTCTCCAGGCCAAGGATACCGAAAGGAGCGTAGTCGAACTCAACCTCTTTCTCGTACTCGGCATGCGGCGCATGGTCCGTAGAGATGGCGTCGATGGTGCCGTCTTTCAGGCCCTGCCGGATCGCTTCACAGTCCTCCTCCGTGCGCAGCGGCGGGTTCATCTTCGCGTCCGTGCGGTATCCGACCACCGCCTCATCCGTGAGAACCCAGTGGTGTGGACAGGCTTCGCCGGTGACAGCGATGCCGTCGGCTTTGGCCCTCCGCAGCAGTTCCACCGTTCCAGCCGTCGAGATATGCAGCAGATGGAGCTTGCAGCCCGTGAGCTTCGCCAGCATGATGTTGCGGGCCACGGCGATGTCCTCCGCCACACGAGGTATGCCGGGGATGCCCAGCATCGTCGCGTTGTAGCCTTCGTTCATCGCGCCTTTGTCGGTGAGCCGCTGGTCTTCGTTGTGCGTCATCAGCGGTAGGTCCAACATTTTGCAGTATTCCATGACATGTCGCATCGTATCCGCCTGCTGAAGCGGAAAGGCGTCGTCGGAAATCGCGACGGCTCCGGCGGCTTTGAGCTCGGCCATCTCCGTCAGTTGGTCGCCCTCCATCGCGCGGGTCGCCGCCCCGATCGGATGAACACGAGCGCTGCCGACCTGGGCCGTGCGCTCCAGAATCTGCCGCACCACTGCCGCCGTGTCGATGGCAGGGTTCGTGTTCGGCATACAGCAGACGCGCGTAAATCCCCCCACTGCCGCCGCTCGGGTACCACTTTCGAGGTCTTCCTTATACTCGAAGCCGGGTTCCCGCAGGTGGACATGAACGTCGATCAGACCGGGTACGACCACCTTGCCGCGCACATCGATCTTTTCGGCTTCACCGACGTTCTCTCCCGGCACCACGATGCCGACGATCTTGCCGTCCTCGATCAGAACGTCTGCCTCACGGTCGATATTTTGCGCCGGGTCTACGACCCGGCCTCCGGTCAAAATCGTTCTCAAACGCTTCTCCTATCGCCTAAATCTCCGTCGTCGGGACGCCCTGCGCGCTCATCAGCACATAGAGAACCGCCATCCGAACCGCTACACCGTTGGTCACCTGTTCTTGAATGGCGCTGCGCACGCCATAGTTTCCGTCGGCCACATCGGCGGAGATCTCGACTCCCCTGTTCATCGGGCCGGGATGCAGCACCAGCACATCCGGTTTGGCGGCTTTCAGAGCCGGAACGGTCACTCCGAAAAGACGCGAATATTCACGCAGCGAGGGCAGCAGGCCCTTCTCCATCCGCTCCGTCTGAAGCCGGAGCACATTCACCACATCGACGCCGTCGAGTCCGGTGCGCAGATCGTCGAAAACCTCGACGGGCAGGCGGTCGGCGTCCGGGGGCAGCAGCGTGCGCGGGCCGATCAGTCGGACTTTCGCGCCGAGTTGCGTCAGCCCCCAGATGTTGGAGCGCGCCACCCGGCTGTGCATGATGTCGCCGACGATCGCCACGGTGAGGCCCGCAATGTCGCGCTTGACCTGGCGGATCGTCAGCAGATCCAGCAGGCCCTGTGTCGGATGTTCGTGCCGACCGTCGCCCGCATTGACGACCGGTATATCGAGATGCTCTGCCGCGAACTGCGCTGCGCCGGAGGCCGGGTGCCGGATGACGATGCAGTCTGCCTTGAGCGCCTGCAGTGTCAGCATCGTATCCTTCAGACTTTCGCCCTTGGCGACGGACGACTGCGCGACCGCGATATTGATCGCCTCGGCGCTCATAATCTTGGCGGCCATTTCGAAGGAGGTGCGTGTCCGCGTCGAGTTCTCATAGAAACAGGTGATCATAGCGCGCCCCCGCAGGGTCGGCACCTTCTTCACCGGACGTCCCAGTATTTCGTGAAAAGCGGTCGCGGTGTCCAGCAGGTAGCGTAGTTCGGTTGCGGACGTTTCGCGCAACGTGAGCAGATGTTTCATCGGTGAGCATTTCTCCCGAACCGAGCGGAGAGCGTTGGTCTCAAGACTTGCGTATAAGGGCGCGGTCTTCCCCATCGACTTCGCGCAGGCAGACGCGGACAAATTCGTGGCGCGATGTCGGCACATTTTTGCCGACGAAATCGGGTCGAATGGGCAGTTCCCGGTGTCCCCGATCAAGCAGCACGGCCAGTTGAATCGACGCTGGCCTTCCGAGATCGAGCAGGGCGGATAGGGCGGCCCGCACCGTGCGGCCCGTGAAGAGCACTTCGTCCACCAGGACGATCCGCTTGCCTGTCACGTCGAAGGGGATCGCGGTCGGAACCGGCGCGGGCCGCCCGGTCGGGTGGGCCGCATAGTCGTCCCGATAGAGGCCGATATCAAGCCTTCCCACCGGCACCTCGACGCCTTCGATCTGAAGCAGCAGTTTCGCGAGCCGATCCGCCAACGGCGCGCCCCGTGTCAAGATCCCGACCAGCGCGAGATTCTCCGCGCCGTGGTTCTTTTCCACGATCTCGTGCCCGATACGCGTGAGGGCGCGACGAATATCGTCCGCATCCATGATTTGGACGCCCGCCTCGTTGTTGTCATTATGTGGCCTGGAACCGCCCGTCTCCACCATCGCCTGCACTCCTGAACCCTGAATAACACGAAACGCCTTCCCAAACCAGCCCGAAAGGCCGACAGGTGAAGGCGTCAATAAAGCGCGGCAGGCAAGCATACGTAAACCGGAGAGAAGATCTCTGGATTTCGCGCTTAGGCCGCACTCTTGTCCGCCCTTTACCGGTCTCGCAGGACCCCTTAAAAGGACGCTCTTGATTATGTCGGCAGTATAACATGAAGTCGCCGCTCCTGTCAACAACCCTGAGCGTCTCCCAACATACGACCGGCCTTCTCTGGTTCAGAGATGCCATAGGACGCAATATTTTTGTTCCGTCATTGGAATTTAATCGGCGCACTATGTCCTATTTATTTGACCGTGCATGTGCGAAGTCAAACGCCATCGGGCTTGTGCTAAGACGGGTCTAACGGCACAAAAACTTCTAAATGCAATTCATTTGCGAAGGTTTGAAACAACAAAGCGCAAAAATGTTTTTGTTTCTGCTTGAAACACGCTAAACGAATGTGTATAATGGCACTATTGCTTTGAACCGAGACGCAGAGGTATCTTCACTCGCGCAATATTCAGACGCCATTCTCGGTGGGCACCGAACACGTTGGAGGAACTCGCTATGTGGGCTGTTATCACACCGGCAGAGGATCGCGACGTTCGCTCTCTGCCCACCTCCCCGATCTCGCTTGCTGAAAAGGCTCTGACGCGCCGCTTCGGTCCCTGCCTCGCCTTCTTTCTCCTGCTCTTTGCCTGGTTCGTCCTGCCGAGCGCCGCTCGCGCCCAGGCCAATCCCACCGTCCCGGCGGGAGGCAGCGCCACCTTCGCCAAAACCGGCACGTCCGCGCCATCGGCCTATCCGTGGGATATAGTTTTGGCAGGTTCCACCATTTCGACTGCCACCAGTCCCAACGGATGGAGTGCAAGCTATAACAGTTCCACCCTGCAGTTTACCGTCGGCGCACCCGGCACGGCCACGGTGGCTGCCGGCTATACGGTGCGCTTCTACAGCATGAGTGTCGCCTCCGCCGCCTTCGATGTCGTCGCCGGGACGCTTCAGTTGGCGTCCGTCTCCGTCGCTCCCAGCCCGGTCATCGGAGGCAGCGCCTCGACGGGAACCGTCACCTTGAGCCAGGCGGCGCCTGCTGGAGGCATCGTCGTCACCCTTACGAGCGGCAATATGGGGGCTGCGACCGTACCCTCCAGTGTCACTGTGGCGCAGGGCCAGACCACCGCGACTTTCACCGTCAGCACCACCGTCGTCACCGCCTCCACCAGTGTCATCCTCTCCGCCGCTTACAACGGAGTGACGCGGACCACCACGCTCACCGTCAACCCGGTGCCTGCCCTCAGCAGCCTCGTGCTCGTGCCCGCCGGGGTCATCGGCGGCAGCAGTTCCACGGGAACTCTCACCCTCACCAGCCCTGCAGGGCCGGGCGGTCTCGTCGTCAATCTTTCCAGCGGCAACGCAGTCGTCGCCACCGTTGCGGCCAGTGTCAGCGTTGCGGCAGGGCAGACCACCGCGACTTTCTCCGTCTCGACCACCGCCGTCGCCGCACAGACCGCCGTCACGCTCTCCGCCACGGTCAACGGCCTCACCAAAACAGCCACCCTCAACGTCTATCCGCCCGACCTCAGCAGCTTCTCCATCAGCCCCGGCACCACATCGCAGGGTCAGACCGTCACCGGTACTCTCGGTCTCGACGGCCCTGCCCCGGCAGGCGGCATCACGGTGGCCGTCACCTGCTCCAATACCCAGGCCGCCTCCTTTGCGGCAATGGTCACCATCCCCGCCGGACAGAGCAGCGCCACCTTCCCCATCGCCACCAGCACCGTCAACTATCCCGTCACCCTCACCTTCACCGCAGGCTTCGCGGGGATCACCTTTACCGC
>JBBQPO010000133.1:0-16416 GCA_038217285.1 Chthonomonadales bacterium | reverse complement strand
GTCGCCATCGCGCACACGCGCTGGGCGACGCACGGCCGACCCAATGAGGCCAACGCCCATCCGCACCGCGACTGCACCGGGCAACTCGCCGTCGTGCACAATGGTATTATCGAGAACTACGCCGAACTGCGCCGCGAGCTGCTCGTCGCCGGTCACCACTTCACGTCGGAGACCGATACCGAGGTGCTGGCGCACCTGATCGAGTCCTATCTCCCCGCGCAGCCCACCGAAGCCGCCGGAGCGAAGACACAGCCCGGCCTGGATGCCGAAAGCTTCGCGGACGCGGTGCGCGCCGCCCTCCACCGGGTCACCGGCTCCTACGCCATCGCGGTCGTTTCGCAGGAGGTGCCGGACACCATTTTCGTCGCGCGGAAAGACTCGCCGCTCATCATCGGCCTCGGCGACGGCGAAAACTTCCTGGCCTCCGACATTCCCGCCGTGATGCACTATACGCGCTGCGTTCTGCTGTTGGAAGACGGCGATTTCGCCACGCTCTCTGCGAACCGTGTCGTCGTCACCGACCTGGAGGGCGCGCCCGTCGTGCGCGAGACCCTGGAGGTGACCTGGGACGATGCCGCCGCCGAAAAGAACGGCTATCCGCACTTCATGCTCAAAGAGATCCATGAGGAGCCGCGTACCATTCGGGACACTCTGCGGGGTCGTCTGGGCGCGAACGATACGGTGTCGCTGCCGAATATTCCCTTCACAGCCGAGGACTGGCAGCGGTTTCGGCGGATCTCCATCGTCGGCTGCGGCACGGCCTATCATGCGGGGGTCGTTGGGAAACGGCTGTTCGAGCAGGTCTTGCGTCGTCCGGTCGAGGTAACGGTCGCGAGCGAGTTCCGCTACAGCGATCCGCTGGTCGGCGAGGATACGCTGGTCATTCTCGTCTCGCAGTCCGGGGAGACGGCGGACACGCTAGCCGCGATGCGGGAAGCGAAAGGGAAGGGCGCGACCACGCTGGCGATCGTCAACGTCGTCGGCAGTTCGCTCGCCCGCGAGGCCGACGCGGCGCTGCTTACGCAGGCTGGCCCCGAGATCGGCGTCGCCTCGACCAAGGCCTATATGGCCCAGTTGACCGCGCTCGCGCTGCTCTGCCTGTTTCTCGCCCAACTGGAGGGCGACGAGCCTGCTCGCCGCACCGTCCGGGGAGGCGGCGAAGGCGTGGAACTCGCGACGCCTTCCCTCGCTGCCTTCGCGACCGCGCTCCGGGAGCTGCCGGCCCTGATCGAAGAGTGCCTGCGGCGGGAGCCGCAGATCGCTGCGCTCGCCGAATCGCTGGCCAGCCACAGCAGTTTCTTCTATCTCGGGCGCGGCTACGACTTCGCCGCCGCGCTGGAGGCGGCCCTCAAACTTAAGGAGATCTCCTACCTGCATGCCGAAGCCTATCCGGCCGGGGAGATGAAGCACGGTCCGCTCGCGCTCGTCGAGCCTGGCGTGGCGGTCATCGGCTTCTGCACACAGACGGCCACCAATGAGAAGATGTACAGCAACCTCAAAGAGGTCAAAGCCCGCGAGGGCACGGTCATCAGCGTCATCCGCGACGGCGACCTTATCCCTGACGGCTCCGACTCGGTCATCTCCGTTCCTCCGACCCTGGACGCGCTCATGCCGATCGTGGCTATGGTGCCGATGCAACTGCTCGCCTATCATGTCGCCCGTGTCCGAGGCTGCGAGATAGACCAGCCCCGCAACCTCGCCAAAAGCGTCACAGTGGAATAGCTCTCTCTCCCCAATGCCAACCGCCTCCCTCCCATAAAACGGAGAGAGGCGGTTCCGCCTCCTTCTCTTCCGGTGTAAACTGTAGGCCGCTTCTCGTGTACGGATCGTACCGATCCTTCTGTCGAATGGGCCAACTCTGCCTGTCGAACCGACCAATTAACCGGACATCGTCAGCGGGACGGATGTATCCCTGACACCTAACAAGTCAATCCTTGCTAGGCCACGGTAAACTCGCCACAATATCAGGTGCATGCATGCGATCCCGCCCTGTCCACACTCTCCCGGTCGGACGACTTTGACTCTGACGGCTTCGTCATCAAGGTTGCCGTGAGGTTCGCATGCTCAAACGAAACAGAGTTCTCAGTCTTCTGATTGCAAGTCACTTATGGCTCTGTGCTGCTGTATCTGCGCAACAGACCGCCCCCACCTTAAAAAAAGCGCAGGCGGCCCAAAACGAGATGCTCGATCTGTCTGTGCCGGAATCTTCCGGGTTCACCATTCTGGGCCTGACGCCTCAGACCGTGGTCCGCCCTGCATCGCCTCGTCCCTTTGCGACTACCCTCCTGAACGGCGTGGATCCCCAGGGAAATTTTCAGGCAGGCATTGCCTTCGATATGGCGCCCTATCCGCTCTTCGTCGGTGCCAGGATCACCCTCGATCAGTATCGTAACTCCCGCAGATTACGCCTTTTGTCGAACACACAGGTTTCATTTGCGGCGACGAAGGGAGTCAGCGATTCCGATAAGTCGATCCGCATCGGCATGGGCTTTCAATGCACTCTCTTTGATAAGGGGGATCCTCGCCTCTATCCGGGAAGCGCCAGGGGAACCTTTTTCATCGACGAACAGTTCGATGTCGTCCAGGGAAAACTAACCGAACTGCAGCAGAAGGCGAAAGGAGATAAGTTCGGCGTCCTCGATTTTCAGCGCCGCCAGGTGGACCAGATAAGCGATCCTGATCCTCTCCTCCAAGCGACGAAGAGAGCGGTCAAGACGAAGCAGTTCAGGGATGAAAACATTATCCTCGACGATAGCTTCAGACCTAAGAAAAATATTCTGGATGCCAGGATTCGCGAAGATTATGCTCTGGAACTAAAACTTAAACCCCAGGGTCCGTACCTTTCGGAGGAGGATTTTGTCGGGGCGAATTTGGTGGAGCTAAGGAGGAGGGAAATGGATTCGGCCCGGAGAGCGGAAACATGGAAGCAGATGGTAGCCGAAGACGATGCGATGCATACGCTGCTCAACAAGCAGATAATCGAACAACAAGCTCTGGTCGGCAAAGAGACCCAGGTCTATCAGACGCAACTGCGAAAACTTACCTGGAATCGGTCCAGTTGGATTTTTGCGGGGGCGCCGAGTTGGATTAGTCCGGATGGATCCACTCACAAGTTACAGCGAAACGGCGGTGGGATCTGGACGTCGTATGCCTATGGCTTTGAAGGGGTAGCAGGCCTGGAAAAGACCGCTCAACTCATTTTTCATGTTCGGTATCGCCAGGGCGAACAGGTTGCCGACCCCACCAACAAAGGAGCCTTTTACCAACAGAATAGCTTTCTGGCAGGAGTCAGGCTGCGCATCGGGAGTCCCGACGCTATTTTCAACATTGAAAGCTCCTTCATTCATGCGAGGCCCGACCGTCGGGGGGCAGAAGATTATTTCCGTATGGCGGCGGGTACGGAACTGAACATCGCCAGGGACCAGTGGCTCTCCCTCTCCCTAGGTGGCGAAGGCGGGCGCAGAAATGCAAGCAGCCAGGCATTCATTCTTGCAGCGTTCAAGTATGACTTCCGTGTCGGACTCTAACTTCGTCACCTGCAAGGCAAAGCACCTCCGCCTACTATTTTTTGACCGGACCCTCAGACTCAGCGCCTCCGGACATTCAAAAATGTGCAGTCGTCTCCAAAACTGTGGGTTGATGTTGCTGCAATATTTCTGCCGCCGGACTGCACCATGCTGCCATGCACGAACTGGTGCGTTTGCGCTCCGGCGTCCGCCAAGAATTCCTAATTTAGATGCGCTGACAAGTTGCAAGGATCGCATAGAACCGCGCGCTCCTCCTGGGAAGACGCGACTATCGGTGCGCTTTTTCTTTTACACCTGAGCAAGGCTGACCGCGAAGAGAATCAGGGCCGGGGGAGGGGGTCGCCTTCGCGCATAGTCAGGTAGCGATCCGCGTTCAGGTTGGAATAAGTATCGATGTGTCCGGAGGGCCACCGCACAGTGAGCTTCTCTACCTGAGTCGCCGCGCCCAGACCGAAATGTACGCGTCGGTCTGAAGCCGACAGATACGATCCGCCGGTCTGGCACTGTCGCACCAGCCTGCGGCCCGCAAATTCGGCGCTCAACACTGCCCCGTACCCGTCCCGATTGCTCTGGACCCCGATCAGCCGGAGGCCCAGCCAGTGGCCGACCGGCGTGACCTGATTGTGCAGAAGCACCGGCTTGCCTTCCGAGTCGACGATCAGAATATCGACATGGCCGTCGTTGTCGTAGTCGCCGATTGCCAGCCCTCGCCCGATGATGCCTTGCTTGAAAGCAGGACCCGAGCTGCCGCTCACCTCTTCAAAGGCGATCGGCGAACTGCCGTTGTTATGGAACAGTTGCGGCGTCTGGCGATACGTAAATGCCGAATTGATCTTCTGAATATTGTCCTGGACATGGCCGTTGGCGATGACGAGGTCAAGCCAGCCGTCGTTGTCGTAATCCAGGAACTTGCATCCGAACGCGACGTAAGGCGCCGTCGCCGCGCCCAGGCCAGTTGGAATACCCAGATCGGTAAAACGCCCGTCTCCCTCGTTATGATAGAGAGATTTAGATTCGTTTTGGAACGTAGCGACAAAGAGGTCCAGCTTGCCATCGTTGTCGTAATCGCCCCAGTCGACTCCCATTCCGCCGTGGATACTGCCGTCGCGGTCGCGCGCCGTGCCCGATAGAAGCCCGATATTCGCGTACTTACCCGGCGCATTTTTGGTCGGCTGAAACAGATCGCCGTCTGCCTCATCGTCGGCAATCGCGAGACCGGGCCTACCGGAATCGTCGAAATCCGCAAAACCTATGCCCAGACCACGACCCGTCGCAGCATGGACACCGCTTGCCTTCGAGGCATCGACGAAATGGCCCTTACCGTCGTTCCGATAGAGCACGCCCATGATTGGCGTATAGTATCTCGGCCCGCACGACGTCATCAGGTTGTTCGTTCCTTCTTTGCACAACTGCGGCCCTGTGTGGGGTCCGAATACCGCATAGTTTGCGACATAGAGATCCAGGCAGCCAGAGCCAGGCCTCGTTTCCGCGAACGCGCACGAGGTTCCCCATGGCTGCGGTTTGAGACCTGCCTCGCGGGTGATATCCCGAAAGACCCGAAGTGAAGGAGAGGCAGCGGGGATCGTGCGGTGCGCAGATTCGTTATGAAGCAGCAGACCCGTCCTGTATCCACTAATATACACATCGTCGTAGCCGTCGCCGTCGATGTCACCAACCGCACACCCGAGGAAGTGCCCCTCGAGTTTGTCCAGGCCGGTCTCATGCGTAACGTCCGTGAAATGGCCTTTGCCATCCCCTTGATAGAGCGCCAACTTCGGGCCTACGAGCAGGATGTCGAGATTGCCATCGTTGTTGTAATCGAGGAAGGCGCAGCCGTTCCCGATGGTCTGCAGGATGTTCAGGGGACGCGTACCTGCGATCTGCCATTGAAAGTGCAGTCCCGCCTCGTCAGCAACATCCACGAAGCGCACAGGGATGGTCGCTGGAGCTTGCTGTGAGGCGTTCGGGAGATGGCCGCAGCCTGTCCAGAGGAGGCTGCCAAAGAACAGGGCGACCGACACACACAACGGACCGGTCGCCCTGACACATAATGAGGAGTGAGACAGGCGCATTTTGAACTACTGGCCGCCCGCGCTCGATCCGCCCGCGCCGGGCGCGGGTCCACCGGAAGGTCCGCCCATGCCGCCTGGAGCGCCGTTATGCTGAGCACCCTCTTTGTAGGTGTTCGCATAGTCGGGCGGACCGGCTCCATTGGGCGTAACCCCGCGCTGCTTGGCATAGGCGGGGGCGTTGGCTGCACTCGGCTCCGGGCTCTGAGGCGCAAAAGCCACTTTATACATCCCGAACATCACCAGGATGAGGATGACGACGCCTATCACGATAGCTGCGGGACCTACTTTTTGCTTCATGTAAATAATCTCCTTTGATGAGTGCGCTCGATCCATTGATTTCATCGAGCGTTGGTGATGACGACCGACCGATGTCAGGGGGTCAGAGCCGGCTCTTTTGTCGCGACGATAGGAACCGATGGATCCTTGAAACGGCGCTGCGCTTCGGCGCGGATGGCCTGTGCCTGCGCATGCTGTTTGTGAGCGTCAAAAATCCCGGCGGCTTTCTCGTAAACTTCCGGTTTATCAGGGTGCTGTCCTATGTCGCTGAGCGCTTCGGCTTCGGCGCGTTTGGAGGCTTCGCGCTTGCGATACGCGTGCATGGCCATAGTCGCGCCCTGGGTGTTCCCGGCCATCTGCTCGGCCTGGGCCAGCTTGTAGAAAGTCACGTCCGCCTTTGGGTCCAGTCGCGCCGCGTTACGAAGTTCCTGCACCGCAACGCTCCCTTGCTGCCGCCGTAACGCGAGCAGGCCCAGAACGTAGTGACGTGTCGCGCCGGAAGCCGGATCGGCCTCAGCGGCTTTCAAATGAGTCTCCACCTCGGAAAACTCCTGCGGTCGAGACGCTTTGTCAACCAGGAGCAGCGCCAACATCGCATGGGTGCGCGCGTCTTTCGGCATAAGCCGGAGGAGGTGCTGGGCCGTAGAGATCGCGGCATCGTTCTCCCGTTGCGCCATCTGGATACTGAACAGATACCAGAGGTAATTCGGATTGGATGGTTCCAGGGAGACGGCCTTTAGGGCGTACGCCTCGACATTGGGTGTCATACGCTTCGGGCCGAAATTCTGATGTTCCAGGCGTCGCGCTTCGCGATATGCGAGTTCCGAATCCGGCGGACGCGCGGCTCTCTCAGTCTGGAATCGCTGGAGCTTCTTGCGCATGAGAGGGGCCTCCTTAGGCCACCAGCTCGCGGTCTTATTGTATTCCTGCCCGGCAAGATCCGCATGGCCCAGGCCGAGCAACGCGTTGCCAAGCGCTTCGTGCGCCCCCGGATTCGCCGGACTGAGACTAACCGCGCGGCGGGCCATGGGAAGCGCCTCTGTTGGGTGACCGCCCTCCGTCAGGTCGTTGGCGGCCGCGATCAGAGCAGGCGGCGCATCGATCGCGCATCTCAGCGCCATGGCATGACTATGTATGCAGCCTGCGACATCGCCCTGCTTGCCCAGCAGATGCGCCATACGGGTCAGCAGCACGGCGGATTTCGGGTTCGCACGGAGCGCCTCAAACACATTCTGACGTTCGGCGGCTTCTGCCTGTCGTTTGGAAGCGGTTCGGTCCCACTGCCGCGCCTCTTCCGGACGACCGAGTTTCACGTACACCTGGCGCAGAAGGCCGGGGGCGACAGGGTCGTCCGGTGCCAGCGTCGCCGCAAGTGTCAGGGGTTCCCGTGCGGCCTCAATTTGACCGCGCCGCAAGAGTGCGCTCCCAAGCGCCTGCTGAGCCGCCGCGTCCTGTGGGTCCAGGCGCGTCGCCCGAAGCGCTTCGTCCTCAGCAAGACGAAGGTCGCCCTCCCCTTTGCCGGCCTCCAGAAGCCAGAGCGCATATTCGCGGTGCATGCGGGCCTGCCCGGGCGCCAGCGTAACCGCGCGGGCATACTCCTCCCGCGCCCTGTCAGGCTGGTTGGCTTCGGCCAGCAGCGTCGCGTAGAGCAGATGATCTTCCGCCACATTCGGTCGAAAAGAGATGGCCTGTTGGGCCGCCAGCCGGGCGCGCTCGGAGTTACCAAGGCTTTGCTCGGCCGCAGACAGAAAGGCCCAGGCCTCGCCGTTAACAGGATCGCGCTGGATCACCTGCGTAAACTCTTCGCTCGCGCGCTGCATCGAGCGCTCCGTAAAATAGAATTTGCCGAGTATTAGATGCGCCTCAGCTAGTTGGGGATGGGTGCCTGCGAACTCCCTAAGCTCACCGAAAGCCGCCGTTGTCAGTCCGCTGCCCAGGAGCGCGCGAGCCCACTCGTCGCGCAGGCGTGGCTCGTGCGGGCTGATCCCCACGCCGCGTCGCAGCACAGGATCCGCCTCCTGAAATCGCTGCTGCTGGTTGAGCCGCAGCCCGAGATAGTACAGCAGACGGGCATCGTTTACCCGGCCGAGGTTGTTCCCGGTTTCCCGCGCAAGCGCAGGCAGGGAAGCGTGTGAGAGGCGCCGTTCCTGTAGAATAGGGCTGGAGGGCGCGGCCCACAGCGCCACGCCTGCGGCAGAGACCAGGAAGACGCCCCAGACGAGTCGTCTCCTGGTCAGCAGAGGCTTGCGTGGCGGAATCGATTTTGAGAGGGACGGGTCGGCCGTAACCGACCCGTTACCGATTTGCATGGATTCAGCCTCACCTGTGGAGATCAGTTGTGATTCCAGAGGTAGTCTTCCTCACTCAGTCGTTTGGCTTTCAGAGAGCTGCCGCGCATCGCTTTCGCATGGCCGTCCGCGAAGGCCGCATTGTAGCTCTTGAAGTGCCGGGGCATCGGGCGCCGCCCGCCGTTGCGGCAGCTTCCCCAGTCCTCACCGCCCGGTGCGCCAAAGTCCCAATCGACGCTCCAGTCCTCTTTCCAGACATCCGGATTGAACTTATAGGGGCCGCCGTTGTCGGTACCGCATCCGGTCCACGACGGCGATCCATCCTCATAATTGGGATCCAGGGGCTTGGAGTTAGTCGCAGTACCGGCGGCGTCGGCGAACGCCACAAGCTGCGCCGGTTTGTTCAGAGACGCGAGTTTGGTGCCGGGAAAGGCTGCTTCGGAGTCGCTCCATCCGCAGAGGTTGCCGTTAGCATTATAACCGTAACTGGTAGGGCCGTAGTTAAGGCTGGATCCGGGCTGATCCGGGCAGACGAAAACGCCATAGCTTCCGCTGGAGTTGTACGGGTCGCCGCTATTGTTGCCGTATTTTTGAATGTAGGCCTGCAGGGAAATACGCCACATGGAGCGTCCTCCGTCTTTCGAACCCCACCCGCAGGGGAAGGACTCGTCGTAGTCCTGCACATACATCACGGTAGCATTGCCGAGTTGCTTGAGATTGGAGATACAGGAGATCGCGCGTGCCCGCTCTCGTGCTTGGGCGAACACTGGGAATAAGATCGCGGCCAGAATAGCGATAATGGCAATGACCACTAGCAGTTCGATAAGAGTAAACGCCTTGTTGCGTTGCATGATTGTCGATCCTTTCGTTGATCGGAATAAGTTCTGTCGGCCTTTAATTCGTTCTTTCCGGTGACCGCACCAGAGGCTTAAGAGCCTGCCTGCTTGACGGATCCTCCTTTCGATACCTTTTTGGCCGCTCGCTTTACGGGACTATGCTTGAGATCGCTCATCTTTCGTGCGATTAACTGCGCGCCGTGCCCTGCGGACATACTGTCAAGCCAACGACGATCGTCGACTGAAAGCCTGAAAAAATCACCTCGAGAACTGAGCGCCAGCCTGTTTACTTCTGCCTGCGCTTTTTCAGGTTGACTGGTGTAGTCGATGTGCCCGCCGAGAACAGGATTCGTCGGCTTGCGCGGGGTTGGGCGGGCGGTCAGAAAGCTGCCGCCAATCACGACGGCGAGAACCAGAGGTACACCTACCAGTAAAAAGACGCGCAGTTCCGCAGTGCCCGCATCAGGTCGAGGTGAGTACTCCACGCCATTTCTCCTGTTCTCGCCAGCCGAAATATCGCTAAATTAGCCTGTGTCACCGCAAATAAGTTCAACAGGCAGTATTGTTTCCTGGCAGACGGGTTCGCCCTGAATCTGTGCAATCAGCAGATCCACCGCCGTCCGCGCGACCTCCGCCCAGGGGGCGCGGACCGTTGTCAGTCGCCGGACGAAGTCAAAAGGCGTCGGTACGCCGTCGAAACCCACCACGGCGAGATCGTCCGGAGTTCGCAGACCATATTTGTGGCACTGCGCCAGCAGCTCATAGGCAACCAGATCGTTCCAGCAGACGATGGCCGTAGGCCGTATGCCCGGCGCTTCCCGAAACCAGTCCAACTCAGCGATGTCGGCAGGCCGGGTAATATCGTCTTCCCACAGGCGGACTTCCATGCCGTACTCCGTCGCTCTGTGCAGAAAGGCCTCCCGCCGGCGAGTGGCGGAGACCAGGGATTTATGATTGCTGTACCGGTAGAGAAGCCGCCTGTGCCCCTTTCCGGCCAGATGTGCTGCCAAAAAGGCCGATCCTTCTGCATCCGCCACCACCACCGAGGGCACGGTGGAAATGGCGTCCACTAGTGCGACTACCGGAAGTTGAGACGCCGCCAGCCGGTCCGCCAGCGGATCTTGCGGCCCAGCGTTCAGCACCAGACCGTCGACGCGACCGTCCATCAGTTCCGTATAGATATCGTCCACCGAGCCTCCGCGGTAGACGCCGTGGAGTAGCAGATCTTTCCGATGCTGTTCGCCGCCCGCTTGCAGGCCGCTGATAAGCTCCGCATAAAAGGTATTGTGGGCGTCCAGGTATCCGTAGCCGCTGTAAAAACCAATCACATTCGTGCTGCGGCGGCGCAGGGAGCGCGCGATAGCGTTGGGCTGGTAGCCCATCTCCCGAGCCGTTTCAATCACACGTACCTGCGTAGGCTCAGAAATGCGTGATTGAGCGGACTTCCCTCCTAGAACGGCGGAGACAGTCATCTGGCTGACGCCCGCCTCGCGGGCTACATCCCGCATGGTGACCTTCCGTAGATCCATAAAGCCTCTATGTCTGATTGCTTTAACGGTAAAGCAACCCATCCAGGATTTTAACATACTTTTGTTGCGCTGTCAATAGATTCTGCCCACACACGCAAAATAATTTGCGAGCGCCACCGTAGGAGGAGCGCTGTGCAGGCAGGCCCGGTCTATCCAGCGCGGTAAATCGGACTTTTCATCGGCGGCCCATTACGAGCCCTGTGGCGCTCACCTCGCGCAGGCAGGCACCCAGGTTTGGCAGGGAACACGCAAGCACAGGCCTGGAGTCGCACGGTGATTGACGATAGGGACACACGAAGGACTTCATCGATCTCGTGCACGAACGCTCCTTACGGTCCAAACGTTCTATGTCTGGCCTCGATCAGCGCTTTTCAGGACTCAGGCAGGTGGGATTGGGAGAGGAGAAGGGTTGTTACGAGGGGAAAGTTCGCCATCGTGGAGGCCAAGACGGGTGGTGCGACAGACGTCGGTATAGTGGCAGCGCTGACAGTGGTCGCCGGGCGTGGCCTCGATGCGGACGCTGCGGATCCCGCGCGCCGCGTTGCAGGCGGCGGTCGAGGCGGTTTCGACGACCTCGGCGTATTGCTGCCGATTGAGCGGCGTAACGGTCCTGCCGTTGTCGTGCGGCAGCACCGGGGAGAAGGCGCGCAGGTTGACATGCTCCGTGCGAAAGAGACGGGGCCGACCCGTCTGCGGGGCGGCATCGTAGCAGGCGGCGG
This sequence comes from Chthonomonadales bacterium, assembly GCA_038217285.1. Taxonomy (GTDB): domain Bacteria; phylum Armatimonadota; class Chthonomonadetes; order Chthonomonadales; family Chthonomonadaceae; genus JANXLO01. The sequence continues at coordinate 5,169 of JBBQPO010000133.1, read as the reverse complement.
CGGCTTGGTATCCGAAACACTGTTCCAGGGCGAGCAGACCGAGCGGGAGTTGGAGGCTGGCTCCCCGCTGCATGTCGGCAAGCTCCGGCGCGGCCTCCAGGCGGTAGGTCAGGAGCAGAGCGCGCCGCCCCGCCGTGTCGAGATCGACGCGATCAAGGGTTCCACTGACGAGAACCTGCGTTCCGTCCGCGTCGGTGAGTTGCAGCGGATCGGGCGTGGACGCGGCGTCTTCTCCTGCCGCTGGACTTCCGAAGGTGAGATGAGTATGCGTGGGAGACATGCCGAACAGCGGGCCGAAACGGTCTTCCCTGTCGATATGGGCGTCTAGCGCGTCGGCGATCAGACGCTGCATGAGGCGCAGACGGTGCGGGCCGGTGTCGATACTGGCTTTGTCGAGCGTCTGCGTAAGGAGCAGATGCAGGCGCTCGCGGCGGGTTTCGGGGTCGGCGTCCGTCCGGCGATGCCGGTGGAAGCGGCGCAGTACGTGGCGCAGCAGGCTCTCCTGCACCCGCGCGTTGGCCCCGTCCTCTTCCGGACGAAGGCGCAGATGGTAACGGAAGAAATACTGCAACGGACAGCGACGATAGGCTTCCAACTCCGCAATAGAGAAGATACGATCGGCTCCGGCGAAACGGGCGCGTATCTCCGGATCGTTCAGACGCGGGAGGGCAGGCAGGTGGCGTGAAGCGAGCACAGCGGCGACCGGATTCAGCACCGAAGGGGCTGTCTGCACTGTTGCAGGGGCGTGGCCCTCCTTCTCCCCGCTCTCTGTCTGTAAGAGATCCTCGGCAGCCTTCAGGCCGTCCTGCAGCAGGCGCGCGGCACGATGGCGGCGCTCCGCCAGACGCAGTACGCTGTCGCTGCCGGGATCGAACAGCTCGGCGCAGGCGGTGCGCAGCGAGTCGTCCGCATTGACAGCCTCTTCGAAGCGCGGCGCGACGTCGGCCAGGGTGCGCGAGACGACCTGCGGCAGGGCGCTGCCGGTGGGAAGAAAGACCGCCCGCACCTCATCGAGAAAGAACGACGGCAGGGTGTCGGACTCGTCGGTCGACCGCGGATAGGAGAGAATCAGGCGGTCGGCGGGGGCGGTGACGGCGAGATAGAAGAGGAAGCGTTCGTCGTCTGCCCGATTCTTGTGCGGTTCGAGATCGACGTCGCCAGCCTGACGAAGCGCGGCGCGTTCGTCGTCGCGAAAGAACGGGTCTTCGGTGATCCGGCGTGGGAAGACACGTTCGGTAAGCCCCATCACGGCGGCTATCTTGAGGGGCCGTTCTCGGGCGTCGTAGGGCTCGGCGACCCGCACCCGATCTCCCTCGGCATGGGCCAGCGCGGAGGCGGAGTTCCAGGCCGTGACCAGCGCCTCGTGAAAGGCCGGGAACGTGAGCGTGTGCCGCCCGGCGAAGGCGGACATCTGCGCGAGCGCGGCCAGCACCTCCCAGGCCTCCTTGAGCGCCGCCCGGTCCCTCTGGGCGCGGGTCGGCTCCCCGGCCTCGATGCGCGACTCCAGGCCGAACTCCGTCACGATCTCCCGCAGCCGTTCGGTGAACTCCTGGGGATCGGCCTCTCCGGCCGTCAGCAGATCCTCGAAGCGCGCGATCTGCCGCAGCGTCTCGGCGACGCTCCCCTCTGCACTTCCTGCCAGCTCCAGCCACTTTTCGCGGCCCTGGCGCACCCCTGCGGTGCGGGCACGGCGGCGCAGCGCATCCGCCGCCAGCCGATCCGGCGCAGTATAGCTCGACTTGAGGAAGGCCAGCAGATCGTCACGCTGCCAGCCGCGCCGGACAACAGCGAGCAGATGCAGCACTGTTTTGAGCAGCGGGTTGTCGCTGAGCCGCTCGGGACCGTCCACGCCAAGCGGAATGGCGTACCGCTCGAAGACCGCTGCGAGAATCGGCGCATAGTCGCCCATGCCGCGCAGTATCACCGCGAAATCGTCCCAGACATAGCCGCCGTCGCCTGCGTGCAGGCGTCGGAACTCCCGCGCCACCATTTCAGCCTCGACATAGGGGTTGGGGGCGTCGAACAGCAGCAGCGGCGGGGACGAGGAAGCCGGGAGGGGAGTGGAGGGCGGGTCTGGCGCGAAGAGATGCCGCTCCAGATGCAGCAGCGCGGACGGGCTGTCGCTGCGGGCAGGCAGCGTGACCTCTTGCGTGGTGAATTCGGCCCGCAGGACGGCGAGCGTACGCTCGGGCGAGGTAAACAGCAGCGCGCGTTCGGCTTCGAACGGCAGGGTCACGCCGACCGTGATCTCCGGTGCGCCCGTCTCCAGTCCACGTCCGGCGAGGGCGGCGAGCAGATGCCGCTGTGCCCGGTTGAACCGGAAGAAGCCGTCCACGATAACGGTGTCCAGCTCACGGAACAGGGGATGGGCGGTATCGGCGGCGCACTCCGCCGCGAGGCGCAGGCAGTCCTCCTCATCGCGGAGGCGGTTCTGTGCGAGAAAGTTTTCGTAGGCCCGGAACAGTCGCACGAGTTCTCGTGTTTTAAGAAGGAAAACCGGATCTTCACGGTCTGCAGCAGCGGCCTCGGCAGCCTGTTCCAGCGTGTCCGGCGTCAGGCAGGCCAGCTTCCACTCCCGCAGCCGTTCGACCAGCGCCGGGATAAATCCGGGCGCGGCGTGCATACGCCCCAGAAAGTCGTCGGGGCGGATGTGCGTCTGAAACAGTTCGGTCAGCGCCATTTGCTGCAGCAGGCGTCGGATGACGCGGTAACCGTCGTCGGGGCGTGCACCCAGCAGGGCCGTCGTCAGCCCATGAAAATGGGTGATCGATCCGCGTACCTCCGCCTCCAACTCCGCGCTGCCGTTCGCGATCCGACGGGCGCAGGTGGCCGCCTGTTCCGTAGACGAGACGATCAGCAGGGCACGGCTCCGTTGGGCTCGGAACCTTTCGACGGCCCAGTGCGTCTTACCGGAACTAGCTGGCCCGAGAGCCAGCGCCATAGGCGGTTGCAGTGTGTGCATTCGGATGGTGAAAGCTCCCTTAACCGGCGAGTAAGTGGCGCATTGTAGCACAGATGACACCGGAAACAGCCGTGCTGGAATAACGCCGGTGCTAACGTCTCGCGACCGTTCGCACGTACAAAAGGGTACCTGATACAGTGTCGAGGTTTTTCCGCCGGTGCGGACAGGGACCTCCGGGGAGAAAAACAACCGATCAACGACTATTTTTCCGGTGCACAGGACGTTTGGGCGACCTGGATGCGTCTCTACAACAGAGGTTGACAGCGGCCTATTCCGGAGTGTGCCTCAATTCACATTCGGGATGTGAGATTACCCTGTTGACACTTCGGGCTACATTTATTATAATGCCCATTAGAAAAGAGTTCTCCGCGCCTCGTCTGAAGTCCCGTTCCCTATTCTGGAAGTGTTTTCTATGCGCACTGCCTCTTTCTCGGCAGCGCCTCAATGCTCTTATAGTTTCTATCGCTCACTTCCCGGACGGACTTCCTGCCGCGCGGAGACGGAGGAATCGTAAATGTTCTGTAAATGGTGTGGTATGGAGAGTACGGCTACCGACCTTTGCAGTTGGTGTCACCGCCCCCTTACCACCGCGACACCGGCGGCGACCCCGGTCGCTGCCAACGCAGTTGTGCAGAGCGCGCCTGAAGCTCCTGTGCAGCGCACTCCTGCAGTCCGGCCTCCCCTGGTCGAGGAAGAGCCGGAGGAAGAGTCTCCACTGGCGGCGGGAATAACGGCGGAGCGATCTGTCCGGCGTCCTGCGCCAGCCCATCGTCCTGCCTGGGCGCCTGTCCCACGGGCCGGGGCGGCTTCCGCCCCGCAGGCGGGGCCGGCTGCCGTGCCGCACTCTCCCGCTTCGAGCCCGCCCGCTCCAGGGTTCGTGCCGCTGAACACTGCTCCGGCTGCTGCGGAACGCCCTGTCATCGGTGTGCGACGTCCGCCCGGTGCCCCTGCTCCCGGAGCGGCCATCGGTGTGCGGCGCCCTGGGGGCGTACCACCTCCGGGTGCGACACCATCGCCTGTCGTTATGCCTCGCCCGCCTGTTCCTGACACCTCACAGCCCGCGCCAGCCGGTCGTTCGACCGCGCCGCTGCCTGCGCCTGTCAGCAATCGTCCAGCCGCGCCGCTGCCTGCGCCTGTCAGCAATCGTCCAGCCGCACCGATGCCTGCTCCTGGCGGTAATCGCCCGGCTGCACCGATGCCTGTCCCTGGCGGCACACGTCCTCCTGCCTACGGCGGCGGTGTGGCTACCGTCCCCCGGGAGCCGCTCGCGCGCCCTGCAGCTCCGGCGGTACAACACGGAACTGGCGTGTCGGCTCAGACGGCGGCTCCTATGAATCGCATGGCAACAACGGTTCCTGCGCCGCTCCGCGCGCCGCTCCTACCCGAGGGGGAAGAGGAGACCGGCGGTCTGGCGGACGGCATCGCTGCCGGCAGGCACCCGCCCGTCCGGCCAACCGGTATCCCTGCTATGGGCACTTTCACGGCCGCAAATTCAAAATACTATACCGGGCAGGTCATAGACCCGCTCTCTGGTACGCATTACGACAGCGCCACCGGTCAGGCGACGTCGGTCACGCCCCAACAGAAGGGCGCCGACATCGTGTTCCAGTGGGACGATCCGGTCAGCACCCCCCGACTTATCGGACGCTTCGCGCTGGCTTTTGTCGGCATTCTCGCTATCATGGGAACGCTGGTCCATTTTCTTCCTGACTATGCCGCCTTTCCCCTGGTGGCCGCCCTGTTCGGGGCCGGGGTTCTGCTGCCCGTGATGCGCGCGGTTCCGTTTCAGAGCGACGACTCCGACGATCTGGTCTGGTTCCTCCTCCTGACGCTCCTGTTCGGCCCAGGTATCGGCTTGCTCATCTACAGTGTCAAGGCCGCTCTGCTGCGCGACATGAACATCGCGGTACTGGGCCTCCTGGCGGTCAGTTTCCTCGGCTACCTCGTCTTTCAGATGGCCGCGCCGATCGCTCCGCTGACGCCGGATACCGGGGAAGGCTTTTTCAGTATCATGAAGCTGGCTCCGCCCTGGACCCAGGCCGGCCGCTACGGCTACGCAGCGATGCTCTACAACTGGGCCGGAATGTTCGCCATGGTAGCGAGCAGCTCGCGGGCGGACGGGCCGGAGACATCGATCCCGCACAGGCCATCGCTCATGTCGATGAGCATCGGGCCGTCTTCGGCGGCGGCGGCCTGTGTGAGCTCGG
>JBBQPO010000132.1:0-16554 GCA_038217285.1 Chthonomonadales bacterium | reverse complement strand
CGGCTCGGTTGCATCCATAAACGCTCCGCAGCGGTCGCCGAACTGAAAATGTCGGCCTAATTCGGGGTGTGCGACCGTCCTACCTATCGGAATCGAGACTGGGAGGCGCATGATATTGCGTCAGGATTGGCGAAGGTATTGCTCGTTCAAACATCTTTCCCCGTCTCTTGTCCGGCTCTCAGCAGTTCCTCGGCGGGCGTCTCCGGTCCCTGTCCTGCAGCCCGGAGAAGTTCTGCCTGCTGCTGGGAGGGCGGAATGTCGGAGGGGCGTACGAGACAGTCTTCTGGAGGAACGAGGTCCAAGTTTTGGGTGGTAATGAGTTTTACGCGCTCGATATTTCGTTCCTGCTTATAGGATCGGAAGGCCAAAAATATTATCACTGGCGCGACCAATGCGCAGAACTGTTTGGTCTCACATATTATAGACGCATAGGGATGCAATCCAATTTCTGATTGGGCCAAGGCAGAACTGGCCGAGAAGGTGACGCATGGCACGACGCAAACCAACGCCCGAAGAACTGCAGCGGCTTACCGAACACTTCCACGCTATGGGAGCCTTCGATCCCAAGTCCTGGGCTAAATCACAACTCGAAGAAGGCATTCCCCAGTTCGCAAAGCTGGTATTTCTTCGGAGTGCGTGGGAGCACGTCGTTACAGAAGACGACACTTCATGGATCGACCCGACCATCCAAGAAGCGGAGCGTGGCCCACGTGGCCCTGGAGCTGGTGCTGGTCCAGCACTAAAGCGCATGCTGGCCGCAGGCGCCTCTCGCGAAGACATCACGGAGGTTGTCCGCGTCAGGCAGTGGGAGGTACTCGCTGGGATCGCCTACCTGCTTTCAGATCCGGGCATAGTGGAGTACCCCTCAGAAGACTTGCCGCGCGTGAACTGGACTCTATTCGAGGTAGACGAAGATGGCGAGCCGTTGCACCCCATCGACGGGCTGCATGAGTGCGTTCTCGACACCGAGCCTTCCGGGCGAGAAATGCGGCCCAAGGGCGTTGGCCGCGACGGTTAAACAGCAAACTAAACGTTGCACTTGACCAGTCTGGCACTGTGTTTTGGTCTCCTCTTTTCTCGTTCCAATGCGGTATTGGGACCGATTGCCGAAGTTAGGCCGATGAGGTGAGTTGACAGGGATAACCTCTGGCTGCCCCATTGGGTACCTTTTCGACATTCCAAGCAATCGGTTGATGGAGAAACCATAGGGAGCGAATTCTGACGGGCCGGGTTGCTCTGGTGACGGGAGTGAGCCGTCGTAAGGGGATCGGCTTTGCAGTGGCGGATCGGCTGGCCGAAATGGGAGCCGACGTGTTCTGCCACGCCTTCACGTCCTATGATCGCGAACAATCCTGGGGTGCGGATAGCGGTGGCTTTAGATCTTTACAGGAGAAGTTCCACATCGAAAGGCCTTTGATCGGGGTATCCTAAAGGCATGAAATACGCACCGAAAGTTTTCCTTTTTCGCCTTTCCCTTCTGCTTGCATTCCTGTTTGCAGTCCCTTCGGCGCGGGCGCAGTCGCCTGCCGACTTCCGGACCTGGGGCTTCGAAACCCTGAACCGAATCGAGACCGACTTTGCTCTGCCGACGCGTCATCTGTATGCCGATGTGACCGCTCCTGGTCAGCCAGCGCGTAACCGTCCGGCGTTTATGTGGGGCTGCGGCGTGGAGCTCTCGGCTCTTGCAGCGGCCTCGAAAGCGGACGGCAAAACGTGGAAACCGCGCCTACACGACTATTTCACCGGCCTGGAGACATACTGGCAGAACGCCAACGGCATCAGCGGCTACAACGTCCTTCCCGCCCCCAGTCCCCCCGACCGCTATTATGATGACAATGAATGGATCGTGATTGCCCTGTGCGACGCGTACGATTTGACGCATGACAAGGTGCACGATACGAACGGCTATTATGGCGAACGGTGGGAGCGACCGGCCGAAGCGCCCCTGTCCGAACCGAAGCTCATCTTTCAGGCCAGCGCCGCCCGCGCTTTCCTCGTTTTTGCGAACGGCGGCCCGTAGAACGAATTCGGAATCCCGGAAAATCTTATCGGAAGCCATCAGGCGCATGGCCGCCTGTTTAGATTGGGGTACAATCCAATCGAATTAATCTCAGCGCGGAGGTCCCCATACACCATGAAAATGCGCCTGTTTCTCGCTCTCTTTCTCCTCATCGCCGCAACTGCCGTGGCGGCGGACCTGGGCGCCGTTCCTGCCAAGTTGATCGCCAAAAAGAAAGAGATGCTCTTCTCCGACAACTTCAACAGCGCCGAGCATGACAAGCGCTGGCACCAGGTCGTGGATACCTTCGCGTTCGAGAATGGCGCGTTGAAAGGCACACAGACGCGCGAGAAGGATATGCCCTCGCCGGATGGCAAGTCTGTCATCACGGCGCACGCGGCCGTCTATGGGCTGGAACTCCCCACGACGAACAGCGTCGTAGAGTGCAAGATCCGCTTTGAAGGCGCGACGATGATGGATGTCGAGTTCGATGATCGCAAATTCACCGGCTCCCACTACGGCCACCTCTGCCGCGCCCAGGTGCGCCTCGACCGGGTCACCATCATCGATGAACGCGACGGCAGCCAGAGCAATGCCCTCATCGAACTGCGGAAAGACCCCGTCACCAACAAAGAAGAGATCCGCAAGCTGCTCGCCGAGCACAGCGCCAGTTTCCCCGCGAAGTTGGAGGCGAGCAAATGGTACAAGTTCGTCGTCGAAACCGTTGGCGACGAGATGCGCGTCACCATCGACGGCAAACCCGCAGGCTACCTCAAGTCCCCCGGCATCGGCCACGTCACCAAATCCAAGATCGAGCTCGGCGTCGGCGGCAAGGACGGCTGGTTCGACGACATCAAGGTCTGGAACGCCGAACCGGCGAGGTGAAGCCACGGGAGTCGCTCGAAAGTCGCCTCAGCGGAGGACCTTTCCGAGGAAAGCAAGCAGTGCAGAGCAGCAATCATTCCCACGGGGATCGAAAGAGGAGTCGAAGCGTGAAAACAAGAGTTCTAAGCGGTATTGCCGTCGCCTGTCTGCTGGCGAGTGTAAATCCGTACCTGGGAGGCAGGACCGCCTCCGCACAAACGACGATGGTGAACGGTAAGCAGTTGTCCATCGCCGATCTCGCGAGTCTGCCGCCGCTCGTTCCCGGTGCGGGGGATGGCGACTATCGCCTCGCGCCGCCGTACGCCAATGCTCCGGAACTGACGCCCCGAAATGACGTTCCGAAAGGAATGGTCTATCAGTTTACGATGAACTCGACCGACAGCGCCCTCTATCCCGGCATCAGCAAAACCGCGCCCGGTCAGGTCGTGCCGTATTCGCGCCGCGTCAACGTCTACGTTCCCAGCCAGTATGTGCCCGGTACGCCCGCGCCGTTCCTGGTTTCGCAGGACAGCATGGGCAGGGGCTCCCTTCCCACGATCCTCGACAATATGATCGCGGACCATCGCCTGCCCGTCATGGTCGCGGTGATGCTCGACTCGGGCGGCGGCGACTCCTACGGCAGTGAGCGCGGACTGGAGTACGACACGGTCTCCGGAAAGTATGCCGAGTTCATCGAGACGGAGGTGCTGCCGAAGATCACCAAAGACTACCACATCACGTTCAGCAAAGACCCGAACGCCCGTATGACCATGGGAGGCAGTTCCGGCGGCGCGGCGGCGTTCACGATGGCCTGGTATCATCCGGAATGGTACCACCGTGTGCTCACCTACTCGGGCACTTATGTCAACCAGCAGACGGGCCTCGATCCGGCCTCTCCCCACGGCGCCTGGGAGTACCATGAGCATTTCATTATGCAGAGCAAGGCCAAGCCGCTCCGCATCTGGATGCATGTCGGGGAGAACGACAACCGCCCGCACGACGAAGAAGCGACCTACCACAACTGGGTCATGGCGAATCAGCGCATGGCAACGGTCCTGAAAGCCAAAAAATACCACTATCAGTTCGTCTTCGCCCAGCAGTCAGGCCATGTGGACGGCCGCGTCGTCAACCAGACGCTGCCCGCCGCTCTGGAGTATGTCTGGAAGGGCTATCCCATCAAATCCGTCAAACCTACGCACTAAGTCGGCCCACTGGTGGGTCTTGCCGAAGACAAGCCGCTCCTTCAGGGGCGGCTTTCTTTCGTCGATTTCGCGGCGGGTCTGCATGATATTTCCGTACGAATCGACAGTGAAATGATCTAAAGCTGGTTTTATTTACACAAATAGAGGGTAGTATGGGTTCACCATTTATGTCTTAGGCAACTCCCAAGAATTACTGCTCCACATTCGGACCCCTTCTGACTTCAACCGAGGCGGAATTGTGGAGCGATAATAGTTTGGCGGTTCCTTAGCGTCCGTAAGGATGCCTGCTCTCTCAGTTTGTTGTCAAAGGAGATGAACGACTATGTATGGCACATGGCATGGATTGACGCACCAACCCCAGTTTCAAACCGGCACGATGATTCTCCTGAGCGATGGCCGTGTGATGGTGCAGGAAGAGGCGACGCCGCACTGGCATGCGCTGACGCCGGACAGCGCAGGGAGCTACCTCAACGGGACATGGTCGACGCTGGCGGACATGCGATTCTGGCGCCGCTACTATGCGTTGGGAATGCTGAAGGATGGCCGGATCATTCTAATCGGCGGCGAACAGAATGGCGACTTCCCCGACACCAACAAAGGCGAGATCTACGATCCCGTCGCGGACACATGGACCCCAATCCCGACCCCGCCGCTGCCAAAGATTGGCGACGCGAGTTGCTGCGTTCTGCCCGACGGCAGGTTCATGGTCGGGTACATCGACGACGTCGATTGCGTGATCTACGATCCGGTCACGAACGGGTGGTCTGCAGCCGGTAAGAAGCATGTCCGGTCGAATGAAGAGACCTGGGTGCTTCTCCCGGACGAGACGATCGTCACGATCAACTGTATCGCCCCGCATCAAAACAAGCCGGAGAAATATGTGATCGGCGCCAACGCCTGGAAGGTCGAGGGAGTCCAGCCGGTGGCGATGATCGATCCGGTGATGAGCGAGATCGGGCCAGGCATGCTGATGACGAACGGCAAGGTGATCTTTTTTGGCTCCGACAACGCCGTGGATCCGGCCGCGAAGACCACGCACGGCCGGACGGTGATCTACACTCCACCTGCGAACCCGACGGGGACCGGTACCTGGAAGGAGGGGCCGAGAATCCCCCATGTCGGCGGCGATACCATCGTCTGCAACGACTGTCCGGCCACACTGCTGCCGAACGGCAAAGTGCTGTTTTCGGGCGCGCCCTGGGAGTTCAAAGACTGGGGCCAGCCGATCTACATGTTCGAATACGATCCCGATACCGATACGATCGCGCACGCGCCGACACCTCCGAACAACCACGCGCAGGTCTTCTGGAGTCGCTTCATGCTTCTGCCGACCGGGCAGGTTCTCTTCAGCCCGAGCTCCGGCGACGTCCAGTGTTACACGCCGGTCGGTGGTCCGAAAGAGGCCTGGCGACCCACCATCTCCGCAATCGTGCCGAGCGGCAGCAGCGACTCCTATCTCGTGAAGGGCACGCAACTGAACGGGCTGTCGCAGGCGAATATGTACGGCGACGACTGCTGCCCGGCAACGAACTACCCCCTCCTGCGGCTGCGAAACACGGCCACCAACAGAATCTATTATGCCCGGACCTACGCCTTCAGCACCATGGGAGTCGCCACGGGCGCCTCGCTTCAATCGGCCCGGTTCACCTTACCGCCCATGCCGTACGGGAACTACGACCTGTGCGTGGTCGCGAACGGCATCAGCTCCCACTGCATCGATTTCTGCCACCGACCGCGGAAGCGCTGCTGTTGTCCAGAGCCGGAGGCCCCCTCCTGCGTCTGCGAGCGCTGCGCCGAAGAGGCGTGCTGCTGCGGTCAGCGCGAGATTGACCCTGTGATCTCGGAGCTCAAGGCGGAGGTGCGATCCTTGCAAAACAGCGTCCGCAGGCTGGCTTCCCTCGTCACGGCCGACGAGGCTGCCCACCCGCCGAAAGAGTCGAAGAAGGCGGACGTGGCCGCCGGTGGAAAGACGAAAAAATAGAAACTTCATGGATCTGAGAGGAAATACCGAGGTCCGGTCAGGGCCGCTTCGCGCCAGGCGATCAGTCGCCTGGCGCGAAGCGGCCCAAAATGCCATGTCACCGGCAATCGTTTTAGCAGCGTGGGATCACAGAAGCAGGACTCGAATACAGGCATCGCTAATCGTCCCTGTGTGATTGTTATTGGCCTCATTCCAGGTCGGTTCGCGACGATCGGCGTTCCAAAAAATGAGGTTTGGGGAGGCACTATAATATTTCCAAAACACACACGGGAATAGTGGTTTGCCGTCAAATTGTAGGCCCTTTAGCTCGGTTGTTCGGAATTCACGTTCGTGACGCTCGTAGCCGGACCTGGCGCAGGGTTCGGCTATGTGCATCTCTGCTCTAGCAAGCATGGTTCCCGGGTCCGGCAGCAGGGTCTGCCCTGGAAACTGTAAAGTATAAGAGTACAACGGGGAACATTTGACTTGCCTGAAGCATCATAGATTATAGATCTTGCGTGTCGTGAATTGTCGGACAGAGAGCATGGAACAGCGTATTCATATCTTAGATTTCCGAATCACAGATAATATTTTGTCCAGGAAGGAATATCGGGTTTGCGTGGAGAAGCATACAGCGATTGGTAGGATTTGCGTACTTTGCGCACTACGGGTACGCTGTTTTGTGCGCAGGCGCGGTCGTAATTATCGTGGGCGGGTGCGCTGTCCGGCACACCACAGTAGAGGTGGATGCGCTGCCAGTGAAGGTGGTCTAGCCGCCACAGAGAAACCGGAAACAGACGGGATTTTCGGCTCTGGGTGAAGTTGCCACACCGGAGTATCCGCAATCATGTTTGCGTTTGTCACGGCAAGTTGACCGAAAGCAACTGGGGCATCAGTCCCTAAACTAGGGAACACAGGAGAACAAAGGTGAAACAAAGACGAAGTGGTTTTACACTGATCGAGCTGCTAGTAGTTATCGCAATTATTGCCATTCTGGCAGCCATCCTCTTTCCGGTTTTCGCGCAGGCACGCGCCAAGGCTCGCGGCGCATCGTGTCTGTCCAACATCAAGCAGTTGACCCTCGGCATGACGATGTATGCCCAGGACTACGACGAATCCTTCCCGCAATGGAAATGGGACCAGAGCTATAACGGCGGGAACGGCCCTTCTCCCAACAACGCGACCAGCCTCTGGTGGAACGCGATCTACCCCTATGTCAAAAACGCCCAGGTCTATACCTGCCCCGACGACAACTACAACTTCACCCTCCGCCAGGATGGAGCCGCAGGCTGGTTTACCAAAGGTGCCGCGATCACTAACGTGGTTGGCCTGAATCCTGCTCTCTACGATGCCAAAATGAGCTATGGCTCTCAGGAACCCCTGACCTACGATCACCCCAAGCTTGCCTCTCTCAATCGGCCCTCCGAAACCCTGATCATATCCGACATGATCACGACGCTTACCGGCTGGGAGTGCTGGGACTGCGCCGACGCGTCTAACCCTGGTAAAGCCGAAAACTCCTATCGACTGCGCCGTGCGGCCTATCCGAATGGGAGCGCTAAGGGGTATTTCTGGACTGATCCCGCCTGGAAAGGTCCGTTCGACAAGGCCTGGGATGCCGATGGCCGCCACAGCTACGGCAACAATATCGGTTATGCGGACGGCCATGCCAAGTATCGCCCGGTGTCCCGCATGACGATCGATCTCTTCGGCGCTAAATAGTTTTGCGTCGCGACATCAGGAGAAAACAATGAAGGATAAAAGTGTCAGTCCTGCGGTCACCGGCATCATTATCGCGGTTATCGTCGTGGTTATCGTTCTCGTCGGTTGGAAAACGATGGGCCCGCGTACGGATGGACCGGCGGCCCCCATCGACATGAGCAAAGTTATGGGTGGCAGCGGTGGTGCTCCGCCTAAGAAATAGGGCTGCCATGGGAACGCGTGCTCCGTTCCTCCGACCTTCCGCCTCATGCCCGGACCGCTCAAAGCCGTCCGGGCGTGGGGCGCTTGTTATCGTCACCTTTCTTCTGCTGCTGCCTCTCTTCGGCGGAGCGCCGCCCCACGAAGTCACCGGCCGCAACCGCGCGAACCAACTTCTCAAATCGTTGGAAATTCCTGCCGCGCGCGATACACGGCTGACCGCCGCGTATGCGGCTCTGCAGGCAAAGGATCTTACCGGCGCCTATCGCTTGAGTGTTCTGGCCGAAAAGCATTCGGTTCCACACCAGGTTGTGCTGCCGCTCCAGGCGGAGATATTTCGCGTTGCCGACTATCTGGACAAAGAGATAGCGGCGCTGCAGCAGTGGACTGTCGTCGCGTCGGACGATCCGGCCCCGTGGCTCAAGCTTTTTCACATCTATCTCGATCTTGGCTGGAAACGGGAGGCGGAAGCGGCCAGCCGTAAGGCCCTCGTTCGTGCCCCGCGCAATCCTCGGTGTTTCGTCGCGCGCGCGTTGCTCGCCTATCGTTCCAGCGATCCGGCTGCCGGACTGCCCGCTATCGAAACAGCGGAGCGGCTGGAACCGACCAATCTGGGTCTGGCGAATCTGCATGCCAGTCTGTTGTTAAAATCACTGCGGTGGCGAGACGCGGAGGAGAAACTGCGTCGCATGCTGAAAAAGGATGCGCAGAGCAAGGAAAACCGCCTCGCCCTCGTTCAGGCCCTCCTCGGACAGAGTAAGACAGCGGAAGCGACCGGCATTCTGCGTACACTCCAACAGGAGGCGCCGGACAACGCGGAAGTGGCCTGCCAACTCGGGCTTCTCGCCCAGCAAAAGCACGATCTGCCCGAAGAGACACGGCAGTTTGAGAAGGCGGCGGCCATCGACCCACAGTATAGCAATGTCACCTGGCAGCTTGGAAGCCTCTACCTACGGCAGGGAAGGGCAGAGGAAGGTCGGAGACTACTGAAACTATTTGCGCGGATGGACGCGAACACCTCCGACTTCGAAACTCTCTTGAAACGCCTGGAGACACGCCCCGACGATGCCGGCCTTCATTATCGCCTTGCCCGCGCTCACCAGGCGGCCGACGAACTTCCGCAGGCGATTGTGGAGTTCCGGCGTGTCCTCCAGCTTCAGCCAGCCCATACGGCGGCGCGGAAGGATCTCGCGGTCGTGTTAGCCCACGCCGGACGTAGTACGGAGGCGCGTGCCGTAACCCTCGCCCACAGCCGACCATGAACAGTTTCCTTCCCTTCCACTATTATGATGACCGGGTAGCCAAACTCCCATCTCGGCACTGGAGACGGCGGTGCGGACTTCTCTGGACACTCTTGCTTCTGGCGCTCTGCCTTTTCTGCACTGGCTGTCAGCACGATACTCCCACTGTTCCTCGTGTTCCTACGATCCCTGCCATCGTGCCGCAGCACCCTATAACGTCGGCTGCGACGGCGGCATTCCGGGACATAACCAGATCCGCAGGGATCTCGTTCCGACATCAAAACTCCCGAACACCTCAAAAATATATGATCGAGACGATGGGATCGGGAGGCGCTTTTCTCGATTATGATGGGGACGGCTGGCAGGATATAGTCTTGCTTAACAACGCGCGCCTGCCTGGCGGTCAGGTATCGGGCCATCCCCTCCTCGCCCTCTATCACAACAACCACGATGGCACCTTTACGGATGTGACGCGTGGCAGCGGACTGGACATCGAGATGTACGCGATGGGCGTGGCGGTCGGCGACTACGACAACGATGGCCGAGAGGATCTCTACATCACCTGCGCGCTGGGGCCGTCGCATCTGTTTCATAACGAGGGGAACGGCCATTTTAAGGATTTGACCCAACAGGCGGGCGTCGATAATGCCGGACACTGGGGAACCTCCTGCGCCTGGGTCGATTACGACCGCGACGGCAAACTCGATCTGATCGTCTGTAACTATGTTAAATATCCCTCTCTTGCGGCCGATCTGCCCTGCTTCGCGGGCAACCATCAGCGAATCTACTGTATCCCAGCGGCTTATGAAACCAGCACCTGCACTCTCTACCATAATGAGGGGAACGGGCGGTTCAAAGATGTCACGACCGCGTCCGGCATCGGCGCGGCGCGAGGGAAGTCTCTGGGTGTGGCGATCGCGGACTATGATGTGGATGGCTGGCCGGATATCTTCGTCGCGAACGATACCGTGCCGGGTTTCCTGTTCCATAACGAGCGCAACGGCACCTTCAAAGAGGTCGGGGTCGAGAGCGGGGTGGCGTACGATGAGGAGGGGAATCCCCATTCAGGGATGGGTATCGACGCCGCCGATATTTTTAACAATGGGAGCGTCAGTGTGGCCATTTCGAACTATCAGGGGCAGCAGACATCGCTCTACAATCAGATCGGGTCGGCCGTTTTTCGCGACGATAAAGTGACCGCGCACCTGG
Source organism: Chthonomonadales bacterium (assembly GCA_038217285.1). Taxonomy (GTDB): domain Bacteria; phylum Armatimonadota; class Chthonomonadetes; order Chthonomonadales; family Chthonomonadaceae; genus JANXLO01. Next base: position 6,159 of record JBBQPO010000132.1, on the reverse strand, counting down.
CGACCGAGACGGGCAAGGTACTCGGGTTCGGCCTGCTGTTCGTCGATTACGACAACGACGGCTATAAGGACATCCTGCAGGTGAACGGGCATGTCCAGGATGACATTCAGAAGCGGGAGCCGCAGGTACGCTACGCGCAGCCGACCCTGCTGTTTCACAACTCCGGAGACGGCACGTTTCAGGAGGTCGGTCTGAAAAGCGGAGCGCCATTTACGGAGCCTATCGTCGGGAGAGGATGCGCCTGGGGAGATTTCGATAATGACGGACGCCCCGATCTGCTGATCACCGCCAACAACGGGCCTGCCCATCTCTGGCATAACGAGACGCCGCCCGGAAATCACTGGCTGACCCTCCAGCTCATCGGAACCAAAAGCTGCCGGGATGGAATTGGAGCGCTGGTCCTCGTGAAGACAGCCGCAGGGGTACAGCGGAGCGAAGTCCGGAGCGGTTCCGGCTATCTCTCGCAAAGCGATTTGCGCCCGCATTTCGGACTGGGAACGCAGACGCAAGCGGAGGTGGAGATACACTGGCCGTCCGGCACCGTGGACAGAGTGGCTGCAGTCGCTTGTGACCATATCTGGAAGATTCACGAAGGTGCGGGCAGATTTGAGTAGAACTAGATCACCTCATCCCTCCCCTCCTTTGCCGACCAGACGCCGGAAACTGCTCCTGGTGAGCCTGATTGCAATGGCAACGATCTACCTCGCGCTGCTGCCGTGGCGGAGACACATGGCCGCAGAACTGGCCCGTTTAAACAAGGAAACAGAAGCGCGGCAGAAGGAAGAGCATCGCCTGGTGGATCTGCGTGGAGCGCTTACGAAAGCGCAGGACGACGTGGCTCGTAGTCCCGGTGATGCCGCCGCGCACCTGCGCCTGGCCGCGCAGTACCATAGCGTCGGGCGCATGGAGGACGCCGTACAGCAGGCCGAGACTGCTGCCGGGCTTCAGCAGAAAGACACGGCGGCTCTACTGCTGCTGGCCGACATTCAGCAGCATGCGCACCACTACGACGCCGCCATCCGGGCCTATAAAACGGCGCTCGCTCGACAGCCCGACAATCTACAGGCGAGTGTGGGACTGAGTTATCTCTATATTATGTTCGGCTGGCCGCAGGAGGCGGACGGTATCCTGGAGCCTGCCGTTCGGGCCAACCCACAAAATCCACAGATCAAGGTCGCCCTGGCTCTCGCGTATCTGCAGCAGAACCGGTACAAGGAAGGAGAACGCCTTCTGCTTGAGGTTCGGCAGATCGCGCCCCAGGATGCCGCCCTCTGGACCCCTCTCGTCCATCTCTACAATACCAATAATCGCTATTCCGAGGCGGCTGCCGTCGGGCGCGACGCTTTAACGCTTTTGCCCCAAAACGTGGCGCTGATCGATGAGGTTGGACAGAGCTACTACCATCTGAACGCCTATCCGGAGGCTTTACAGTCGTTTGATCGGGCGCTCGCCCTCAACCCAGGCGATATAGGCGCGCACTACTACCGTGGGCTCTGTTATCAGCGGCAGAACCAGTTGGAGAAAGCGATAGGGGAACTTGAGTTGGTGCTTGGGCACAGCCCGGATTTTGAGCGGACGCGTCAAATTCTGGGAACACTCTATATGCAGTCTCATCGTGCTGCGGAAGGGCAGCGGATCCTGGCGGAAGCGAAGAGCGCCAATATCAAGTCCCAGGAGCGCACCCGCGCCGGGTATCTGGTGGCTAATCAGCCCCGCAGCGCAGTGGCCCACTGGCAGATGGCACAAATATATCTTGTAGATCGCGATGTCAACCGCGCCGTGGTAGAACTCGTGAAGACATTGGAACTGGATCCGAATCAGGAACAGGCGCGGAGCCTGCTGGCGCGCCTGCAGGCCGACAAGGCGCGCACCCCGTGAGACGGGCTCCCTTCTTCGGCAGACTTTCGACATGGCTGATCCTATCGATGGCGCTCCTGGCGGTCGGCTGCTTTTCGCGCAATCGTAAGCCACCAACCCAGGGGCCTGGCCAACCCGCTTCCATTCCCAGACCTGACCAACCTGCTTCCGCTCCGAGGATTATGCCGCCTGCAGGGGCGAACCTCGGAGCCGACGTTGCAGACCATGTTCTCTTTACGGACATTACTGCGCAGGCTGGCATCCACTGGAGCCATTTCAGCGGGGCGCGTGGAAGGAAGTATATGCCGGAGAGCGAGTCGCCGGGATGCGCGTTCGTCGATTTCGATGGGGATGGGCGGCCCGATATTCTGCTGCTGAACGGTGCGGACTGGCCGGAAGTGAAGGCAGGACGCCAACATACACGCGTGGCTCTCTACCATAACGACGGCAATGGTAAATTCACGGATGTGACGCGTGGCAGCGGTCTGGAAATCGAGATGCACGCGATGGGTGTGGCGGTCGGCGACTACGACAACGATGGCCGGGAGGATCTCTACATCACCTGCGCGCTGGGGCCGTCGCATCTGTTTCATAACGAGGGGAACGGCCATTTTAAGGAGGTGACCCAACAGGCGGGCGTCGAAAACGCCGGACACTGGGGAACCTCCTGCGCCTGGGTCGATTACGACCGGGACGGTAAACTCGATCTGATCGTCGGAAACTACTGCAAATGGACGCCCGCAACCGATGTCGCCTGCAAGGATAAGGATGGTAAAAAGACGTACTGTACGCCGACAGTCTATGGCGGAGAGCCCTCGCGGCTCTATCATAACGAGGGCCATGGGCGCTTCCGCGATGTGACCCGCAGCGCCGGGCTGACCCATCTGCCGGGAAAGACGTTGGGGATCACGATCCTCGACTACGACGACGACGGATGGCCGGACATCGTTCTCGCGAACGATACGGAGCCGAACTGCCTGTTGCATAACGAGCATAACGGCACGTTCAAGGAAGTCGGTCTCGCCGCAGGCGTCGCGTTGGCGGATACCGGAACGCCTCGCGCAGGCATGGGCATCGACGCTGGGGACATCGATAACAGCGGCCGTCCCAGCCTGCTGATCAGCAGTTTCAGCGGGGAAGGCTTCTCCCTGTTTCAGAACCAGGGCAACAGCCTCTTTCGCGATGCAGGCGCCGATTGGGGCATTCACGCGCCGAGCCTGCAGCGGATGGGCTGGGGCCTCTTTTTCTTCGACTATGATCTGGACGGGCATCTGGATGCGCTGGTGGCGAATGGCCACTTGTATGCAGAGGTGGCGCGCTTCCATCCGGATCTGACCTATGCGGAAGCCCCCCTGCTCTTCCATAACACAGGCGCACGTTTCGAAGAGGTGAGTGCGAGCCACGGTGCAGACCTGATACGGCCTCTTGTCGCCCGAGGCGCAGCCTATGCGGACATCGATGGAGATGGAGATCTGGACGTTCTCCTGACCGCGAACGACGGAGCGCCGCGCCTCCTGCGCAATGACGGCGGGAACCGCAACCACTGGCTGCGGGTCAAGACAGTCGGTGTGAAGAGCAATCGGGACGGGATCGGCGCGAAGCTGGTGCTGGAGGCAGGCGCCCTGAAACAGACGCGCTGGGTCACCAGCGGCTCCAGTTATCTGTCCGCTTCCGAGCAGATCGTCACCTTCGGTCTGGGAGCCGCCACGAACGTCGATCGGCTGACAATCACCTGGCCTTCGGGTCAGGTAGACCGTTACACACACCTGAAACCTGACAGAGTCTTGATCGCCCGCGAGGGTATGTCGAAAGTCGGGGAGTGACCGATGCTGCGATTCTGTTATCAGCGCTTTTGGGGCACCGAGAAGGCATTCCTTCTCGGCTTGATCGCATTTCCCGTTCTGGTCGGCTCCGGCTGTCGGACACCCAACGCCGTTTCGCCGCCCTCTTCCCCACCCTCCACGGCACCGGGGAACGCGCTCCCTTCCCATAGCGCCGAGGAGACTCGGGCTCGCCTTGCCGTTCAGGCGGAACTCGCTCCTGAGGATCCCGATGCGGCCTTACGTCTGGCGCTCTTTGATCGTGACCACGACGCTGTCCCACAGGCGGAACAGGAGTTGAAAGCGATACACGCGCATTTTCCCGCGTCGGCGGAAGCCTCTTATCAGTTAGGGTCGCTCTACTTGAATCTCGGACATCCGGAAGAGGCGGCAGCCCCCCTGCTGGCGGCGGCGGCGAGAGAGCAAGGACGTGCCGAGATACAGGTGCTGGCGGCTCTGGCCTGCTTTCGCCTCGACCGCTCTGCAGAGGCGGAGCGCTATGCGCGGGCCGCCTTAAAAGTGGATCCCAACAACGCCGCCGCCTATCTGCTGCTTGCGCGCGTCTACAGCAGTCACGGTACGGCGGCGCAGAGTCAGGCGGCGATCCAGGAGTATCTGAAGCGAGCGTCCGATCCCGCGCCGGGATACTATCTGCTAGCCAGAATGTACTATCGACAGGCCGATGCCGCGAACGCAGAGCGCGCTCTGCAACGCGCCCTGCAGTCCGATGCGGACAACGGAGACTACTGGGCGCTGCTCGGTCATATCTACGGGGATCTGAACAACGGGGCGCGTCTGACCGAGGCCATCACCGCCTATAAGAAGGCCCTGGCTCTGAAACCCCACGACTCGGAGGTTCATGCCTCGCTGGGGCGAGCTCTCATGCGGGGTCAGCATTGGGAAGAGGCCACCGGTGAACTGCGGCTCGCCATGCAGAGCGCCCCCGATCCCGGCCCACTGCTCTATAGTCTCGGACACTCCTTACTGCGCGCAGGCCATTCGGACGAGGGGCGCAGCGCTCTGAACCAGTACCAGGCCTATCAGGAGTACATCCGCAGTTCGGCACGGCTGAAGGGCGCAATAAAGGCGAACCCTCAAGATCGCGAGAGCCGCTATGCGCTGGTGCGCCTCTGTCTGCGTTATCACCAGTACGGCGCAGCGCGGGCCACCCTGAACGCTGTTGGCCCCCTTGGCCGCAAAGAGACAGCATGGCAAAAGTTAAACAAAGAGGTCGAAACCGCTCTCTCCCCCCATGATGGCCCCGATTTCCAGTAGCGACCCCTGCCCTCCTCTACGACTTATCTTGTCCCTTAAGCCGCCGCCCCTAAAGGAGCGGCCTGTTGGGGAAGTTAAGGCCCATAAATGGGCCTGCGAGGGTTGAAATGGACAGCAAATCTCTCTACCAGGGATGGCTGACACCCTGTTTCCTTGCGCAATCGTCTCTGCTCACATCCGACCCAGCCCCCTTTAGGGGGCTTACCGCCTCAGACCGCTCCTTGAGGGGCGGGGAGCAAAGCGCGAGGCGGTCGTTCTTTGTCACATCTCCCTACGGGACAAGATAAGCCTCTACGAGAGGCAGCACAAAGATTCAATTCGCTTGGGATCACAACAGGCCGGAACGAAACGTCGCTGGTCAATAGTTTCGCCCCTATGCAGCCAGTCCTGCATAGGGGCGATTCGGTGTATAAGAGATCAGACGTCTTCTCTAGTAGGAGAACGAACGCTTCTTACTTACGGGCGCGGCGTCGGCGCAGGAGCAGTCCTACGCCGGAGAGTCCTGCGGAGAAGAAAAGGCCGACCGTGCCGGGTTCGGGAGTAGAGGCAAACGCTCCGCCGGAGGCGGGCGTGAGACGGACAATGCTATTGGACTGGGTGATGAGCAGGGTCCCGTTGGGGTCTACCGTCACGAAGTCTCCGCGGGTGCCGCCCGTCGCAATGACTGTCTGCACTGAGGTCGTAAGGTTGATTTCCACCAGACGTCCGTCGTTGGTATTGGCGAAGATATTTCCGGAGAGAGTTCCGAAGCCGAGGGCGGAGCCGTCTGCCGAGTTGATAAACCCGGAGTTGAAAGTCTGCACTTTTGTCAGGATATTGTAGCCCACGATAGAGTTGATGTTGACGGCGGCATAGAGGACCGTCCCATCGGTGCTCAGTCCATCCGCACCAGCGTTATTGAAAAGAACGGAGGTCTTGGCGATTGGGTCCACATCGATGATACTGGAGCCGTTGCTGACGAACAGGTGACCATTGTTGGGATTGGGAATGATGCCCGTCGCATTACCGTAGGCCAGGAGGTTTTGATTGAAGGTTCCGTCGGGATTGATCTGCAGAATGTTTGCATTATTGACATTCAGTTATTGTATTAACGAGCGTCCCTACTTTTCGGGAAACAATTCCGATGCTTCCAGGAAACCATACATCACCTCCTGATCATTCACCAGTTGTTTGCGCATTCCCAACAACGAATGCTCAATGTCTGCCA
>JBBQPO010000131.1:0-16589 GCA_038217285.1 Chthonomonadales bacterium | reverse complement strand
CCAGGTATCGGGAAAGAAGGTGTGGGTAAAGGTCAGATGCGTGATATACTGCTTGGCCGAGGGGAGCGGCTGCCAGTTGGCTTTCTGGTGGAGCAGGTGAAAGAGGATCACCAGCACAAAGGGCAGCAGCGTCGCGAACATAATCGCGACGTAGTAGGTCGGGACAATACGCTGGACGCGCCTGCGGGCATAGTCCTTCCAGTCCCAACCGACCGGGGGACCTACCCGTTTACAGATCGGCAGGAAGAGGCAGAAGCCGCTGAGCACCATGAATAGATCGACGCCCGCCGGGAACTGCCCGAGCATGGCGAAAATATTGAAGTTCCGGCCCAGCAGGTGGACCATATGCCGGGGAGTATCTCCATCTTCCCAGACATGGTAGGTGAACACCATCAACATGGCGAGGGCGCGGACACCATCGATCTCCGGGATACGCCAGGAGGTTTTGGGCTTCGCCAGGGAAGACGTCCCTGCGTCGGGAGGCAGAGTCTGGGAGGTCGTATCGATTACACTCATTAGGTTGTGTCTCTCCATGAAAAAACGGACGTCCGACAGCTTTGGAACGGGCTGCGCTGTGATCAGGCCGCAACCTTCGGCTTGCGATTGAGCTTGAGGGCGGGCTCTTCCACCAGTCGGAAAAAGAGCGCGCCGACCAGGATGATCAGAGGCGCTCCGATGACGATCCCGATAATAAATGCCGAGCCCGGACGGATCACGAGCCGCGTCAGATAGCTGAACCGCTCGACCAGGGGCACATGAATCAGATAGATGCTGGACGACATAACGCCGATGCGAACCAGAATCTTATGGCTCAGGAATCGGTGCTGCACGGAACCGGCTTTGCATCCGGCGCACAAGAGCAGAGCGAAGCCCACGGCCCAGAGGACATCGACGATGGTGTCGACATGCGGGAAAAGGTTCACGAGCGCAAAGCCTGTTCCCAGCGCGAGGAGGCCCAACCCCAGCCCTTTTCCCGCCGTCAGCCAGTGGGACGTCCCGGCATGTTTCGCGACCACATGGGCGGCTGCGATGCCCGCGCAGAATTCGAACACCCGGGCGAAGACGGACTTTTGCAGCACGAACTCATATCCTTCTAACGAGACAGGATCGATGACGGAATGAACCGCGATACTGAACGCCAGTTGGATCAGAAGCACGACAGCGAGGGTTCGCCAGACGCCCCAGCGGATACTCAGTTCCAGCAGGAGGGGGAACAGGAAGTAGAGTTGAAACTCCAGGCCAAGCGACCAGTAGCTTCCGTTGAGGGTGCTCGCATGCTGCGACGACAGATTGTGGATAAGCAACAGATGCGGCCCTATCTCGTTCAGGGCAGGTATCTCGTTGATCGTGGTCGGCTTCCCGGCGGTCAGATGGGCGGGCAGCATTTTCAGCAAGGCCACGGAGGCAAAGCAGATCAGAAACACAAAGAGGATACTGGCGTAGTAGGCCGGCACGATGCGAATCACGCGTCGTTTCCAGAACTGCCAGATCGTATTGCGATCCCGGTAGCCGGGATTGATCATAAACGGCCACGCCAGACAGAAGCCGCTGAGCACCAGGAAGAGATCGACGCCTATATAGCCGACGGCCGGAATAGTCGCCAGCAGAAAACGGATCTTGCCAAAGTGAATCGGATAGGCAGGGGCTCCGGAGAGGGTCCAGATATGGGTCATAAGGACCAGCAGGATGGCGATGCCGCGCAGTCCGTCGATATAGTCGAGGCGGGCCCTCTTGTCCGTCGGAGCGGACTCGGGAGAAAGCATAGTCGAACTCTCCTTGAAACGGCCTTCACCTGCCAAAAGGTGAAAACAGAAGTGACACGGCAGAATGCCGAAGGAACGGTCTTGCGGTCTGAGGCTGCGGTGCCAATTCCCTTGCAGGGTACGCATAGAGTATAGCAAATAACCGGCCAAACGTGTATTCACGCTGCGTCCCCCTCTTTTTGGACGGAACTCCTCCTTTGTGGGGTAAAATCGAGTCGGTCGTTGTCGGCGAGGGTATCGCTGCAGACTATTTTGGCAAGTTCGAGAGCGAAGAGGAGAGAAATGCCGCTGTTAGCCAGTCTGAATAAGTTCGCGCGGCTGCTGCCGCCCGGTCGCAGCAAAGCCATGGTCGGACGTCTGATCACCGATCACCTGATCCCGTCCGGCAATCCGACGGTGACGGAGGTGCCGATGCGTGCCGGACACCGGATGCTGCTTGATCCCCGCAGTCGCACCGAAGGCGGCCCCTTCTGGAACGGCGAATTCGATGAAGACGATGTCGCGTTTTTCCGGGCGTGCATTCTGCCCGGCGATACCGTTTTCGATGTCGGCGCGAATGTCGGCCTGATCTCCATCCCGGTGGGCTGCCATCTGGCGGCACTGGGGAGCGGCGAACTGATCTCCTTCGAACCGATCCCAGCGAACTACAAACGCCTGACGGCCAATCTCAAACTCAACGGTCTGGAAAAGATCGCGCGCGCCTACAACGTCGCCCTGGGCGACCACGAAGGTACGCTGGAGATTTCTCTGGAGACCGCGCACGGTTCTCACACTGGCAACGCGATCGCGAGCGAGATCGTCGGGGATGCTGCGGGCTTCACACGCGTCTCCTGCACCTTGACCCGTCTCGATACCCTCGCCGAACAGGAGGGAATCGCGAAAGTGGACTTTATGAAGGTGGACATCGAAGGCGCGGAGATGCTGTTTCTGAACGGGGCGGCGGGCTTTATCACGGCGCACAGGCCCACCCTCTACGGGGAGTTCAACGCGGGGCTGATGCCGCAGTTCGGGCACTCCTTTCTGGATGTGTTTGCTTTCTTCAAGGCGCGGCAATATCGTGCCTTCGCCTTCGCCGACGCCCTGGCGCCCATCGAGCTGACCGATCCCACCCCTGGTACCGGCAACGCCTTTTTCGTTGCGGAAGAGAAGGCCGACAGCCTGCTGAAACGCGTGGCCGAGGCAAGAGCGAAGCGCTAGACCTCGTGTCCACGCTGGTTTCCGACCCGTTGACCCTTGACCATGCTGCGGCTACTGCCGTATACTGACGTCTATGGCACGACAGGACGACAACCCGGAACAGACCGCGCAGCGTTCGCTCGAACGTATGCGCGTCGCGACGCGCGGCACCCCCTACGAAGGCCGTCTCTATCTGGTCGGAGGGCTGCTGCGCGACCGGACGCTGGGTCTGCCGCTCGCCAACGATCTGGACCTCGTTCTCGAAGGCGATGCGCTGGAGCTGGCGAAGTTCCTGTACGAGCGCGGACTCTCCTCGCACTATCCTGTGCTCTATCCCCGCTTCGGCACCGCCATGATTCATATCGGCAGGGCAGACGAGGCTGGGAGCGCCGTGGAGTTGGTGTCGGCGCGGGCCGAGAGTTATCAGCCCGACTCGCGGAAACCGGAGGTGCGGCAGAGCACGATTCAGGACGATGTGCGGCGTCGCGACTTCACGATCAACACCCTCCTCGAAAATCTCCATACGGGCGAGTTGCTCGACCTGACAGGCCGCGCCTTCGCCGACCTTCACGCCGGTATCCTCCGGACGCCGCTCGCCCCGCGCCTCACCTTTTTCGACGACCCTCTGCGCATGCTCCGTGCCGTTCGGTTCGCCGCGCGCTTCGGCTTCGAAATCGAGGCGGAGACCTGGGAGGCGATCTGCGCGGAGGCCGAACGCCTGCGCCCGCCGACCATCGCCTACGAACGTATTCGGGAAGAGTTCGTCAAGATCGCGAAGCTGCCCGGCGCGAAGTTTCGGCGTGGCATGGAGCTGCTGCTGGAATCGAATCTGCTGGAGCGGTTTCTGCCGGAGATGCTGCCGATGGTCGGCTGCACCCAGGGCGACTGGCATCGCTACGACGTCTGGACCCACACGCTGACGGCGCTGGAATGTCTCCCGGACGCTGCGCGCCTGGAGGTGAGACTGGCCCTGCTCTGGCACGACATCGGAAAGCCCGCCACGAGATCTATCGTGATGCCGGTTTCGGAACCTGCGTCTCCGATTTCAGAAGGAGCCGCAACAAGCGCGGTTCCCCTCCTTCCTGTCGCGGATTCGAAAGAGGCGGAGGCAGGCGGTGGAGCCGTGCGATTTTACGGGCATCCGACGGTGGGGGCGGAGATAGTGCGGACGATGATGAATCGGCTGAAGTTCTCCAACGAGGAGATACGCGACGTCACGGTCCTCGTCGCGAAGCATATGCGGCTCGGGGAGTATCGGCACGAGTGGTCGGATGTGCCGGTGAAGCGGTTGATTCGCGACTGTGGCTCCTACCTCGATGACCTGTTCGTGCTGACGCGAAGCGACCGGTCTGCGGTGGACATTCCGCCCGATCAGGCAGCGGACCTCGAAGAGCTTCGGGCGCGCATCGACGCCCTGAACGCCCTCTCCGACATCGCGCACATGGAGAGCCCGCTCAACGGTGACGTCATCATGGAGACGCTGGGCATCGGGCCGGGGCCGCCCCTGAAAGCCGCCAAAGAGTTCCTGGTGAACGAGATCATCGAGGGGCGGCTCTCGGAGAAGGATCGGGACGCCGCGCGACGGCTCCTGCGGGCCTGGTGGCAGGCTCGCACCGATCACGAACGAGATCAGTAGGAACGGCCTTTCCAGACGACGGGGGTTTTGCGGAGGGTCTTCCAGAACGACGCCCACTGTATCGCGACCATCAGGACGATGGAGAGCGGATGCAGCAGCACCGATTCATAGTGTCCGAAGCGTCGTGCCTGGAGGAGACGGAGGAGCAAAATAAGGCTCACCTGAACGGCGCAGAGGACGCCCCAGAGCGGCAGATGGCCCTGCTCCTGCCAGAAACCCAGAGCGTAGAGAAGAAAGAGGAACGGCGCGAGGAAGACGACGATCTGCAGCACGGTCATGGTGACGAGCGCGCCGACGCTGCCGAGACCTTCGTAGGCGTTGCGGGTAAAGCCGTTCCAGACGGCGCGGCCCCCCGCGTACATCCGACAGGAGATTTTGTCGCTGCCGTCGAAGAGCCGCACCGAGCGCCCGGAGGCTTTGATGCGCCGCGCCAGTTGCAGGCCGTCGTGGAAAGAGGTCGGAAGGGCGGCATGCCCCCCGACAGCCCGGTATGCGTCCGCTGCGAACAACTCGAACTGCCCGCAGGCCGCGACGAGCTGCGGGAACGGCGACTCCCAGACCATCCGCACGGGCAGGAAGGTCAGGATCAGAAAGTGCAGCATCGGCAGGACGACCCGCTCCGCAAACGTGCCGGTGGTCTGATAGGGGAAGGTGCTGACCATGTCCGCGCCGGTGGTCTGGGCGTGGTGCAGCGCCGCAGTCGCCAGTCCGGGTCGGGCGCGGGTGTCGGCATCCACGAAGAGCAGCCAGGACGAACCCTGCGCCAGAGCCGCGTCCCCGAGCTGTCGGCATGCCCAGACCTTGCCAGCCCAGCCCGCAGGCTTGGGCTCTCCCCGCAGCAGGCTGACGCGCGTGTCGCGCGCCGCGATCTCCGCAACGATCCGGTCGGTTCCATCCGTCGAGGCGTCGTCCAGCACCAGCAGTCGTAACGCCGTTCCCTCCTGCCGCAGCCAGCCCTCGACGCACTCCGCGATATTCTCCGCCTCGTCCCGTGCCGGGATCAGCACGAACAGCGTCTCCTCCGGGCGCGGCGGCACGGCATCGGGAGGAGCGAGAGCATAGTCACGCAGATTCCGCGCAACCATCCCGACGAAGCCCAACACCATCAATGTAATCACAACCTGATAGAGGAGCATGAAGAGATCCGATACGTTCAGACGGAGAGTTGTTGCATATGGGTGATGACTTCGGCGAGCGGCACATCGTTCTGCTCTTTGGTCGTCTGGTCGCGGAGGCCGACGACGCCGCGTTCAAGTTCGCCGTCTCCCAGCACGAGCAGATACCGCGCGCCCAGCTCGTCGGCGTGTTTGGCCTGTTGGCCGAACTTGCGGCTGCGATAGTCCATGTCGGCGGCGATACCGGCGGCGCGGAGGCCCGCGAGGAGTTTGACCGCTGTGGGACGCACTTTCGCCTCGTCGCCGAGCGTGACCAGGAAGACCAGCGGGCGCTCATCTTCCACAGGCAGCCGGATTCCCAGCGCGTCGAGCACGATCAGGCAGCGCTCCATGCCCAGCCCGAAGCCGATGCCGGGCGTGGACGGCCCACCGCACTCCTCGACCAGACCATCGTAGCGGCCGCCGCCGCCCAGCGCATTTTGCGAGCCTAACTTCGTGCCGATGATTTCGAAACAGGTTTTCGAGTAGTAGTCGAAGCCGCGCACCAGGCGGTGATCGATGGTGTAAGGCACTCCCGCCGCCGTCAGATAGGCTTGCAGCGTTTCGAAGTGGGCACGGCTCTCCTCGTCCAGAAAATCGACAAGGCGCGGCGCTTCGGCCAGCAGGCGCAGATCGTTCTCATCCTTGGTGTCGAGCATTCGTAGGGGGTTCGCCTCGAAGCGGCTCTGCCCCTCCGCGCTCATCTCCGCCAGGAACGGGCGCACATAGTCGCGCAGCGCCTCACGATAGGCGGGGCGCGACGCAGCGGTTCCGACCGAATTGATATGCAGCTCCTGATCGACCACGCCCAGCGCCCGATAAAACTCCATCGCCAGCAGGATGACCTCGGCATCGATCGCAGGGTCGGACGCGCCGAACGCCTCCACTCCCAACTGCTGATGCTGTCGGTAACGCCCCTTCTGCCCACGCTCATAGCGGAAGTTCTGCCCGACATAGTAGAGCTTCAGGACAGGATGCTCGGCAAAAAGTTTGTGTTCCAGGCAGGCGCGCACCGTCGGGGCCGTGCCTTCCGGCTTCAGCGTCAGGCTGCGGTCGCCCCGGTCGGTGAAGGTGAACATCTCTTTCGACACGATGTCCGTCGCCTCGCCGATACTGCGCTTGAACAGATCCGTCTGCTCCAGAATCGGCGTTCGTATCTCCAGATAGCCGTACCGGCGGCAGGTCTCCCGAAAGACGGTTTCGACATAACGCCATCGTATCGTATGCAGCCAGCCGTCCTTCGCGGACGGATAGGGCAGAACATCGTTCATATAGGGCGGAGCGGCGTATTTCATGAAAAGCCTCGGCAAAGAAATGGATTAGAGGCTTCTACAAGCCTCCTGGATAGCACGTATTGTACGGCAGGAACCTGCGAACGGTCAAGGGGCGTCCGCGCCAACGAGGTGGAAAGCCTGCCCATTCGAGCAGGAGCCAAAACCGTTCCTCCGGGCGATGCGCGCAGGCGGGTGCAGGCGGTATCCTGTAGTCCATAGCCGCGAACGCCCGATGTTGTCGGTACGTAAGGAAGAGAGTCGCGGCACGTTATTAATAATGAAGGGGTCTCGATCATGACACCGGAAACAACCCATACCCTGCTGCACAGCCTCTCCTCCGAGCTCGCGGACCTGGTGGAGCGTATCGCTCCGACCGTCGTGCGCGTCGATGACGGAACCCGTCTGACGGCGACCGGAACTCTCTGGTCGGCGGAAGGCGTCGTCGTGACGACGTCGCACGGCGTCGAACGCGACGACGACCTGGCCATCGAGTTGGCGGACGGCTCGCGCCATGTCGCCACCTTGATCGGACGCGACCACGATACCGATCTGGCGGTGCTGAAAGTGGAAGCGACGGGTCTGCCCGCCATCGAGCTTGCGGGTCCGACGGATGCGACGGCCGGGCAGTTTGCGCTGGCCCTCGGCCGGCCGGGCACACACGGTCTCGAAGTAACGCTGGGCCTGCTGAACGCTCGCATCGAAACGCAGAGCGGCGGCAACCCAGAGTATATTCTCCATACCGACGCGACCTTCTATCCCGGCTTCTCCGGGGGGCCGCTGGTGGATATGCGCGGGAAGTTGATCGGACTCTGCAATCTGGGCTATGGGCGGGGTCGCAGCGTGGCGCTCGGCACACCGACGGTGGCGCATGTCGTGGAAGCGATTCTGGCGCGAGGCCGGGTGCAGCGCGGCTACCTCGGCATCCGCACACAGGTCGTGACCCTGCCGGAGAGCGTGCGCGAGCGTCTCGGACTGCAGCAGGCTCACGCGCTTATCCTCGTCGGAATCGAAGAGGATGGCCCGGCGGATAAGGGCAAATTGATGCTCGGCGATACCCTGCTCGGACTCGACGACCGAACTTTGACCGATGCAAGCGACCTGCGCCGTTGTCTGCGCTCGCAGCCCGCCGGGCGGCAGGTCCAGGTTCACCTCCTGCGCGGCGGTGAGATCGCCCATATCGCCGTCACCCTCGGAGCCGAACCCTCCGAATGAAAAATAAATGAAAGGCGTAGACGTGATCGATGTTCTGATTGTAGCACCCTATTCGTCGGTTCGCGCGGGGCTGCGGACTCTGCTGGCCGAGTCTGCGGACTTTCGGGTCGTAGGGGAGGTGGGAGGCAGCGGCGACATGGCGGGCATTTTTGAGGAAGCGCCCGCCGCTGTCGTGCTGTGCGACTATACGCCGACCGACGGTCCGGAAGTCGTTGCGGCGGCAGCGGAGCACGGTACGGCGCTCGTCGTGCTTGGCGATGGCGAATTGGGATACCGCGAACTGGCTGCCGGCGATCTGTCGGGCTGGGCCTATCTGCGCAAAGAGGCGGATGGCGAGGAGATAGCCGGAGCCGTGCACGCGGTCGCTGCCGGGCTGGTCGTCCTGGACAGGATGCTTGCGCCGGCATTCTGCCCGCCTCTGCCTTTCGCGCCTCTGCCGGAAGAGAGCCTGCTGCCCGACGAGACACTTACACCGCGCGAGCGCGAGGTCATTCAGCTCATGGCCCAAGGTCTGCCGAACAAAAATATCGCCGCTCGCCTCTCGATCAGCCTCCACACGGTGAAATTCCACGTCGCCTCGATCCTGGCGAAGCTGAACTCCAACAGCCGCACGGAAGCCGTCACGCAGGGCGCGCGGCGCGGTCTGGTTACGCTTTAGGGCAGCCGCGACCGCGTTTCGTGCGGCGAGCCGAACCCGATTCTACTCCTCCGCGCGCCAACGCATGATTTTCATCGGCTCTTCGAACCAGGGATTTTTCGCCACTGGAGCCCGCAGCATGATGACGGCCCCGGCGAGGGGGTCCGCCTCGATCCACGTGTGATTGCCCAGGTAGGCCAGAGTATGGGCGCCGCTCTGCGTCACGGCGACATCCCCGGACTGGATCTGGCGATAGTCCAGTCGGTTGAGGGAAGGCGTCGTCAGGAGGAGATGCGTTCTGCCGCGGTAACCCTGGCCCAGTTCCTCTGCCGAACAGTCCTGCCACCAGATGCGCGCCGCCTGACGCACCGGGCCGGGATTCAGGGTTCGCAGCCCCGTACGGAGATTCGCGTCGATCCAGCCACAGCGTATGAGTCCGGAGCAGTCGATTCCCAGGCTGTTTTCGCCGCCCCACACATAGGCGGTTCCCTGAAAATCCTCCAGAGACCGCACATACTCTGCGCGAAGCGAGGTGGCGTCCAGCGTTCGCCCAGGCAGAAGCGCAAAGCCGGCCACCAGTCCTGCCCCTGCCATCAGGGTTATCAAGACGCCCCGACGCTGCCGGAATACCACGGCAGCCGCTATCCAGAGGGCTGCCAGCCCGAAGAGCAGCAACAGACGTGTCGTTCCCGTGCGAATAGGATAAAAAGAGAGCAGCGCCATCACCACGGGGATCAGCCGAAGCCAGGGATACCGCCAGAATACCGCGATAATTCCCGTCCAGAACCCGGCCAGACCCAGCAGTAGGATTATGCCCTCACCGTGCAAGGGGAGAGACAGGAGATAGTACGTGACTGTCAGAAGATTGAGAGCCATCCACAGCCAGAACTTTGGAAAGAGCGGCCAAGGACTGGAGGGGTTTTCGGTAGCCGGAGGAATGGTTGTTGTCATGGCGGCTGTTTCTACATCGAGGAGCCATTTCCCTGTCTGCATCGAAAGTTAGAGATTCGTTCGGGGTGTTCTTTAACGGGGCGACGGGGCACGCAGGCAGTACGGACGCGAAAGCCGACAAAGACTGAACGAGCGATGGCTCCGTTCTGTCCATCAGCGAATCGGGGCGTTTATGGCTCCTCACGCAGCCTCGCGTAGTCGTCCGGAGTGTCTATATCCACCAGACCCTCCGGGCAGGGAACGCCTATCGCCTGGTCTCGATGGCGCTGGATGATCTGCTTCGCCCCTTCCGCACCTGTCAACCGAGCGAGTTCGGGGAAGAGAGCACGAGAAAAGAGCGCCGGAACGCCCAGTGTCTGACCGTATTCCGAGGCGACGATAGGGTGGTCTGTGCTCCGATGGGCATCCAGAAGACGGTTCAATGTCTGTGCGGACACCTGCGGCTGATCGCAGAGCATTAGGAGGACCGCCTCCAGTTCTGCCGCGGGCTTGGTCAGCAGCGCCTCCATGCCTACCCGAATCGAGGAGCCCATGCCCTGTTCCCACTCCCTGTTTTCTACGATGCGCACAGGCAGTCCTTCCAGTTCTGACGCGAGGGACTGCCTGTACGCGCCGAGGACCACAACGACAGGCTGACAGGAGGAGGCCAGCGCCGTCTCGGCGGCGCAACGCAGGAGCGACTTGCCGCCATAGAGAAGCAACTGCTTGGGAGTTCCCAGGCGTCTGGACGCGCCCGCCGCCAGGACGATTATGCCGAGAGAGGACATCGCGCTCCGTGTCGGAAGGATTGCCGTGAGGAGTCGGCAGGCCTTTCGGCGGAGGCATGGATCGGACCTTTGCGCTCCCGCAAGAACCCCCCCGAGCGATCCTGCATCGCCGCCTGGATCTCCGCGAGGATCGCCAGGGCGATCTCCTCCGGCGTTTCGGATCCGATATCCAGGCCAGCCGGACTGTAGAGCCGTGCCGACATCTGCGCATTCAGAACGGTCCCGCCCCGCTGCAAGTCTGCACGCATCTGCTCGGTGCGTTTGCGCGGACCCAGCAGGCCGATGTAGCGCAACGGCGATGGCAGCAGATGCCGAAGCCAGGCCAGATCCTGACTATAGTTGTGACTTATAAGCACGGCGGCGGTACGCGCATCCGGCGCGGGAATCCCCTCCCGTTGATCAGATTGGGAGAGGAGCACAGTCCTGGCGTCTGGAAATCGCTCCGGCGACAGCATCGCCTGACGGTGGTCCATGACAGTCACCTGCCAGCCCAACAGGCTCGCCATCTGTGCCAGCGGAACCGCGTCTTGCCCGGCTCCGAAGAGTAACAGAGAGATAGGCGACTGGACCGGTTCGAGCAGCACTTCGGCGCTGCCTGCTGCAAACGACAGGGTTCTCGTCTGTGCCTTTCCACTCTGCATCGCCTGCGCGAGTCCTGGGAGAAGCAGAGGCGTCAGGTCGGGAGCCTCCCGCGTCCCCTGAATCGCTCCCTGCGCCCGCTGCATTAGGCGGTCTCCCAGGTGGAGCGGACACTCTCCTTCGACCCGGAAGACGGTGACCTGCGCGCCCTCGCCTCGCTCGTGAGCAAAGCCCGCGAGAAACGGAAGGGAGCTGAGGATGTGGGGACTATCCGTAGGTTCGATCAGGACGCCCACGGCCCCTTTACAGCCTAACTCCGCGAGGACGTCGCCATTGGAAATCCGCGTATCGTACAGGACATACGCCGGTTCACCGGTCTCCGCAACCCGTTGCGCATGCAGCACGACATCGGCTTCCAGGCAGCCCCCGCTCACCGACCCGATCCGACTGCCGTCCGGGCGAATCAGCATCCGCGCTCCAGGGCGACGATAGGCGGATCCTTCCACCTTCACGACAGTGGCAAGGGCAGACGGCCTGCCTGCTTCCCTCTCGTTTCGGCAGGCATCGAGAATCGCTTGTAACTCTTTCATACTCTCTCTTACGCTTATCCATCGCCCATTGTCGCGCCGGGGAACAAGGGAAGGGTGCACACCCCATAGCAGGAACTTGCTCGAACCACAAGGAACTGTGTGAAGGCTTTGATTTTCCAATGGCGGTCTGGAGGAAAACAGTGGACGACTTGAAACGCGATTTTGAAGTGCAGGGTTTTGTTGCAATACGGGGGATGTTTACGGAGGCGGAGGCGGCTGGCTTCAAACAGGAGTGTGGCCGTCTGTTGGAGCAGCACGTCGCTCATGCCGGCGTTTTCGTGGGATTGGCCGCCAACAGCGCCCTCTTTCGCAGCCTGGCGAGGGATCCGCGCCTACTGGACGCACTGGAGCCTCTTCTCGGCCCCAACATCGAGTTTCTGAGCGACAAGGTCGTGCTGAAGTCGGCGACCACGACCGCAGGCTCCCCCTGGCACCAGGACTGGCCGTACTGGGAGGGGCTGCACAAAATCTCCGTCTGGATCGCCCTCGACGCGGCGACCCCCGAAAACGGCTGTCTCAAGATGCTGCCCGGCAGCCATAAGCAGGCGGTCGTCCACGATGGGGTCGCGAGAGTGGGCGAAGGGTTCGGCCATCGCCTCCGCCCGGAAGCGGTGGATGAGAGCAAGGCGGTGACGCTGCCCTGTGCGCCCGGCGATGCTATCCTGTTCCACGACCTCACCCTGCACGCCTCCTTCCCGAATATCTCCGGTCAGGACCGCTGGTCGGTGATCAGCACCTATCGCAGCGCCTCCGAGCCGGATCACGACTATAGTTGGTCGGTGGCCAAAGAGATCGTGCGGGGCCAGGATCTGAAATAGCGCCGCTCGGTGGGATCAGGCGGAGGCCACAGCCGAAAGCGGGATCGTGAAGGAGAAGGTGCTGCCTTCCCCCGGAACGCTGTCCACCCGAATGCTGCCGCCATGTGCTTCGACAGCCAGTTTGCAGAAGGTCAGGCCCAGCCCTGTACTCTGGGTGCGCCCCCGTTCCCGCGATTCCACCTGGCCGAATTTTTCGAAGATACGGCCGAACGCTTCGGGTGGGATACCTTCGCCCGTGTCGCGGACAGAGAACAGCAGGGATCGGGCTTCCTCTTCACGCTGCACCGCGACGGTTACGGTGCCGCCGGCCGGAGTGAACTTGATGGCATTGCCGAGCAGATTGACGAGAGTACGAGACAGTTTGTCCGCATCGCCCTGAAACAGGGGCAGATCCGGCTCGACCTGAGGAATAAGTGTCAGGCCGCTGTTTTCGACCAGGGAGACCACCTGACTGACGGCGGCTGTGATGAGCGCACCCGCAGAGAGCGCAGCGTAGTTCAACTGCATTTCACCGCTCTCCATCTTCTCCACGTCCAGCAGGCTGTTGATCATGCCGAGAAGTCGCTCCCCACCGGTTATCGCGATGCTGACCATCTCTTGCTGGGCCTCGTCCAGCTCACTAATGGCTTCCAGCGTCTGCATCCCCCCGATGACCGAGCTCAGAGGCGTCCGCAGGTCGTGCACGATCATGTGCGTCAGATCGTTTTTGGCCTTGGCGAGGGCGCGCATCTGCTCGTAGAGCGCCTCGATGTCCTTGCGCCGTGTGATGTCCTGGAACAGACAGACGCCTCCCACCGTGGCGCCCAGAAAATCACGCAGGAGCACGGCGCTGATAGCCACAGGCGTTCTATGTCCGGAGAGATGCCGGATCTCCGAGTCCTGCTCTCCTCCCCCATCGCCGCGAAGCGCCGCTTCGAACGCCGCCAGTGTGCCTGCTCCCGCGGGCTCCCCCAGCGATTCAGCGCACGGCCGGCCCAGCAGATCCCTCTCCTCCTTGCCCAACATCTGGCACAGGGCTCGATTCGCGGCGGTCGCCTTCCGTCCCAGATCGAGTGTCAAAACGCCGTCCTGCAGGTTCTGCAGGATCGTTTTCAACTCGATGCGCTCGATGGTCGTGGCGTACAGCTCCTCATCCATCAGCGCGCAGACGTTCGACAGGATCTCTTCCGGCCCCGGCGTCATTCTCCCCGGCGAAGCCGGGAGAGATCCGACAGGCTCGTCGGAGCGCGAAGCGGACTGTGCCAGCAACTGTTCGACCGTCGTGAGCAGGTCAACGGGTTCTGCGCTTTTGATCATAAACGCGTCCGCGCCGGTGCGCAGGCTCCAGAACTCAGTGCCACGACTGTCTGCACCGGTGAGAATAATCACCGGGATATGGGCGACTGCCGGATCCCGCTTGAGCAGGCGGCAGACCTGATAGCCGTTCATGCGCGGCATGGTGATATCGAGAATAATCAGATCCGGCGACTCGCTGTATGCCTGCTGGGCGGCCTCGATCCCGTCGGCGGCCGTGACGACCTGATAGCCTGCGCCCTTCAAGAGGCGAGAGAGCAGGGCGCGCGCCACCGGGCTGTCGTCTGCGGCTAAAACCTTCTTACCGGCCATGCTATTTTCCATGCTATTTTATCTCTCCAGGGGTGCGCGACGGGCGGCCTGCGGCCTCGATGAGCGCGCGCGCTATGTCGCCCAGGGGCAGCACGGTGCGGGCTGCACCGCGCTCGATAGCGTCTCGGGGCATTCCGAATACCACGCAGGTCGCCTCGTCCTGCGCGATCGTCGGCGCACCGGCCTGGGCAAGCGCCAGCATGCCTTCGCCGCCGTCGCGCCCCATACCGGTCAGCAGCACACCCATGCCCGCATCGCCGTAGTAGGCGGCTACCGAGCGGAAAGTCGCGGTGACCGAAGGGCGATGCCCGCCGACCGCAGGCTCGGCCGAGGCCAGCAGTCGGCCTTTGCCATCTACGACCAGATGCGTGTTCTCCGGGGGGAAATAGACGTGTCCGGGACGGGGAAATTCGCCGGAGAGCGCGACCTGGATCTTCACCTTACAGTGCGCCGCCAGCCATGTCACCAGTCCCGGCAAAAAGCCGGCGCTGATATGCTGCACACAGAGGATGGGCAGCGGAAAGTGGGAAGGCAACGCCGATAAGATCGTCTGCAGCGCCGGAGGACCGCCGGTGGAGGCTCCTATCGCGATGATCTGCGGTGGCCGAGCCTCGCGCGCCGGAACCGGGGTGGGGCGTGGAAGCGACAGAGTGGTCCGTGCCGTTGCCTCTTTGGATGGCCTCCCCCAGACCCACACGCCTGCCACGATCTTCATCTTTTTGATGAGCTGCTCGGCGGCAAGAGCGCCCGCCTCCGGCCCGCCCCGCGGTTTGGGAAATACGTCCACGGCTCCGGCTTCGAGGAGGGCAAAAACCCGCTCGGTGTCGGCCTCACCGACGGCGGAGCTGATTACCAGTATCGGACGTGGGAACCGGGCCATCACCTGCCGGGTGAGTTCCAGGCCGTTCATTTCCGGCATGTGGTAGTCGGTGCAGATCAGCGCCGGCTGCAGAGAGGGAATCAACTCCAGCGCTTCGCGGCCATTCGTCGCCGTGCCGACCACCTCGATCTCCGACGAGGTCGCCAGCATCCGCTGAAGCACGACCAGTGCGAGCGGAGAGTCGTCTACCAGAAGCACGCGGATCGGTTTTTGCGACATCTATACCAGCCTTCTCAACGTCTCCAGCAGCACAGTCTGCTCGAATGTGCCTTTGGGGATATAGGCGTTGGCGCCCACCTCGATGCCGCGCCGACGGTCTTCGGGCGACGCCAGCGAGGTGACGAGAATGATGGGCATTTCCTTATATTTCACGTCCTGGCGGATACGGGCCGCCAGTGTCAGGCCGTCCATGTTGGGCATCTCGACATCCGAAACGACGGCGTCGAAGAGCCGGGTTCCCAATTTGGCGAACGCATCCGCGCCATCGACGGCGGTGACGACCTCGTAGCCGGCGCTTTCCAAAATGCGTTTCTCCTGCGTCCTTGTCGTGATCGAGTCCTCCGCGAGCAGGAGAACCTTTTTGCGCTCCGCTTCCGCACCCGGCTTTGCTTTCTTTCGCTCCGTTCGTCCTTTTTGTGCGCTCTGGATCAGATCCTGCGCATTCAGCACCATGCAGATCTCGCCCGTGCTCAGAATCGTCGCGCCGAAAACGTTGCGCACGCGTTGGAGCAGGCCGCCGAAGGGTTTGAGAATCACCTCCTGCTCATCCAGCAGAGCCTCCACGAACAGTCCCAGCCGCTCCGTACCGATGGCGAGGAGAATGCATGGCAGTGGCCGGCTCCCCGGCGAATCGGACGCCTGGCTTTCTCTGCCCCTGGGGCCTTCCGGCAGTGCGGACGGCAGCCCCAGCAGGTCGGCCAGATTCGCGACCGGAACCGGCCTGCCATCCCGGCGAATGGTGGGGCGACCCTCCATCGAGAAGACCTCCTCGGCCGACACCAGTGAGGTTTCCTGGATAGCCTCCAGGGGCAGAGCATAGCTCCTCCGCGCCACCTGCACCAGCAGCACACGCGTGGTCGCCAGCGTGATGGGCGCCTGCAGGCGGAAGGTGCAGCCGCGCCCGGGCACGGACTCCACCGTAATTGTGCCCTTGAATCGCGCGATGTTCGTGCGGACGACGTCGAGGCCCACCCCGCGCCCGGACACACTGGTGATGAGAGGCGTGGTCGAGAAACCGGGGGCGAAGATAAGCCTTTGCACCTCTTCCAGCGATAACAGAGCGATTTCGGCCGCCGTGCGCAGACCTTTGCGCTGTGCGGTGGTACGGATCGCTTCCTCGTCCAGCCCGCGTCCATCGTCCGTGATTTCGATGACGACCCTGGCCGCCGTCCGGTAGGCACGCAGGGTCAGCGTCGCGGTGCGCGGCTTCCCCTGCTGTGTACGCTCGTCCGGCGGCTCGATGCCGTGATCGATGGCGTTGCGGAGCATGTGCATCAGCGGGTCTTTCATCTCTTCGAGCAGATGCTTGTCGACCGTGACGGCTCCTC
>JBBQPO010000130.1:0-16669 GCA_038217285.1 Chthonomonadales bacterium | reverse complement strand
CAGAAAAGCTGGCTGCAACAGTTTCTCGACATGAGCGTCGAAGACATCAAGGATTTCGTCGGAGAGAACAACGCCCATCAGGGCGCGTTGTCCGCGCTGCAGCGTAAGCTGCTCACCCTGACCGAACAGTGCAAAGACTTTCTCGTGCCGGACATCGCCGCCGAGGATGATGCCGTGGATAAGATCCTGAATACGCTGCGCGCGGGGCGTCATGTCGTGCTGGAGTTCGGGCAGAACGACCGCCCGGTTCAGTATATGCTCGTCGTGAATATTCTGACCCGGCGGCTCCACAGCATCTATGTCGAAGAGACAGAGCGGTATCTGAGCCAGAGCGGGCCGAAGCCGCATCCGCTGGTCATCACCATCGAAGAGGCGCATAAGTTCCTCGCGCCCGGCCTGGCCGATCAGACGATCTTTGGAACGATCGCGCGCGAAATGCGCAAATACAATGTCACGCTGCTAATTGTCGATCAGCGGCCCAGCGGGATCGACGATGAGGTGCTCTCGCAGGTCGGAACCAAAATCTGCTGCCTGCTGGACGATGAGAAAGATATCGACGCCGTGTTGACCGGCGTGAACGGCGCGAGCAGTCTGCGCAGCGTTCTGACAAGCCTGGAGACGCGCCAGCAGGCGATGATCTTCGGCCATGCTGTTCCTATGCCGGTTGTTGTGCGGACGCGCCTCTACGATGACGAAGCGTTCCGACAGGCGATGACGGCGGGACTGGCTCCGGCCGAACAGGACGAAGACCCGCAGGCGCGGCGCGAACGCCTTCGACGCGACCGCGAACTCGATTTCGCATGAAAGATGCCCACCCTAACCGATGAAGAAACGTCCTTCTTATAATACTCTGCTGCCCCTGACGGCCCTGGCAACCGGTTTCAGCGTACTTCCTGCTGTTCTCCATGCCCAAAATTCCGGTACTGCAGTTCCCCTCACGGCACGTTCGCCCCAGGCGCCTCGTAAGCTCGGGCCTATCGACATCGATCAGTTCCGGTCCTGGAGTTGGAAGCCCGAGACCAACCTCTTTCACTTCGAAGGAACGGTACGCGTTCAGTACACCGACCCTCAGACCTCGACACCCACCGTGCTCGAGGCCGAGACCGTCGACTACAACCTGGCAACCGGCGAGTTGACGGCGAAAGGAGATGCGACCGATCCCCTGCATCCCCTGCCCTTTCGCCTGACGCGGGAAGAGGCGGCCTTCACCGGGCGTGAACTAACGGTCAACCTTAAGGACGGCAACGGCACACTGACAAACGCCGACCTTCAGACCGATTTCTACCATCTCACAGGCGAACGCATCGAGATTCGCAATGGGATCTATCTGGTCACGCATGGTTCGTTTACGACTTGTGTGCGCCAGCATCCCGACTATCATATCACGGCCCGCGATATCCGCCTCAATCCCGGTAAAGATCTGAAAGCCCACGGCATTACCTTCTTCGCCGGTCCAACCCGCCTGTTGACCCTGCCCTACTACAAACGCAGCCTGGGTACGAAGACAGGGCAGTCTGTTCCGCTGACCCCGGCCTTCAACAAGCACGACGGCTTCGGCCTGCACTATCAGGACAGCCCGCTCTCCCACCACAATGAGCTGCTGCATCTGGATATCCTGGCGAATTTTCGGCGCGCGCCCACCGGATATGCGGCCTACGAAAAGGATCTCGCTCATACGGCCGATCCCACGCCTCCGCAATCCATTATTTCGCCTCTCGCCTATCCGTTGCGCAGTATTTTAGAGGAGACAAGTCCGCCGACCTTCCGTGATTATACCGAAAACACCTATCCGGAGCCTGGGGCGAGACGTACCACGTTTTACGCAGTCTTACAGAACCAACAGTTCCTCTATAACCGAAGATTTACCGACCTGAGTGTCTCACGCTTCCCGGAGGTCGGCGTGCGCCTTCTGAACCAGCTCGGATCCAGTCGGCCGGGCGGCGTCTTCGTCAATGCGGAGGAGGATGCAGCCCCGCTCACGGCCCCGCACCAGTTTGGGTTTGCCAGGGATGTGCGCCCTTTGCTTGACATGACGGCATCGCTCGGCGGAGTCGAAGAGTTCCCGGCAAAAACGGTGGCCGGGCGGGTCGCAGCCAGGGTCAGTCTGGCCTCGACGCCATACTTGCTGGGCAGTCGCCTGTCGGTGCGCGCGGGTCTGACCGACTGGGTCAGTTTCTACTCCAACGGCGACGCCTACACGCTGTTTTCGCCGGAGGTGGCGTTCAACTACGCCATGACACGCACCTCCAACTTGAACGCAGGCTATAGCTTTTTTACCGACATCGGAGAGACGCCTTTCCTCTTCGACCGCCGGGATGTGCGCCAGGAGTTGCGGCTGGCCTATCACGTCAGCGGCCCCATCGGATTCGGCTATATCACGAAGCTGGATATCGGGCGGTCGCGCTTCTACGACTCCGAAGTCGCGCTCACGCGCAACTTCGACTGTATGCAGGTTGGCCTCTCCTACCGTCTGCGTTCACAGTCGATCGGTTTCATATTTACACTGACGCCTCCCGCTCGGCATTCGCGCACCAAGGCGAAATAACAAGGATTCTGCCGGGGCTATCGCGAAGAGTGTGAGTTCAGAATATTTATCGGGAAAAGGAATCTTCACCGGCTATGGCAGCACAGAACATGGAACAACTGGTCTCGCTTTGCAAGCGGCGGGGCTTTATCTTTGGCGGCAGCGAAATCTACGGGGGCCTGCAGGGAACGTTCGACTACGGGCCGCTGGGGGTGGAGCTTAAGAACAACCTGAAAAAGCTGTGGTGGAAGCATAACGTCTACGAACGCGACGACATGGAAGGCATCGACTGTTCGATCCTGATGAACCGCTGGGTCTGGAAATACTCCGGGCATGAAGACACGTTCGTCGATCCGTTGGTAGACTGCAAGACCTGCAAAGCCCGCTTCCGCGCAGACAAACTGCAGGACGGCACCTGCCTGAAACATCCGAAGCTGCACCCTGGCGAATGCGAGGGCGAGCTGACCGAGCCCCGCGCCTTCAATATGATGTTCAAGACGGCGGTCGGCCCTGTCGCCGATCCGGACTCCTTCGCGTACCTCCGTCCGGAGACAGCGCAGGGTATCTTCGTCAACTTCAAGAACGTCGTGGACTCGACGAATCGCAAACTGCCCTTCGGTATCGCGCAGGTTGGCAAGTCGTTCCGCAACGAGATCACGCCGCGCAACTTCATTTTCCGCGTTCGCGAGTTCGAACAGATGGAGATCGAGTATTTCGTGCGTCCTGGAGAAGACGAGGCGGTCCATGAAGAGTGGATCAAGGATCATGTCGATTTCTGGGTCAATGAAGTCGGACTTAAGCGCGAAAACCTGAACTTGTATGAGGTGCCGAAGGCGGAACTCGCCCACTATTCCAAACGCACCGTCGATGTCATGTACAAGTTTCCCATCGGCTGGGAGGAGTTGGAAGGCATCGCCAACCGCACCGATTACGACCTCGGCTCCCATTCCAGGGATCAGGCGAAACTGGGATTGACAGCGAAGGTGATGCAGAACGAACACAGCACGGAGAAGCTGACCTACTTCGATCAGCCGAACAACCGGCATATCGTTCCCTATGTCATCGAGCCCTCGGCGGGCGTGGACCGCGGCGTGCTGGCCGCCCTCTGCGAAGCCTACGACGAGGAGACACTGGAAAACGGGGAGGTGCGTACCGTGCTTCGCCTGAAGCCTGCGCTCGCGCCCATCAAGGTCGCGATCCTGCCCCTGAAGAAGAATGAGGATGGGATCGTGACGATCGCGAAGAAGATCAAGAGCGATCTCCAGGCCAGCGGCGATATGCGGGCCGTCTATGACGATTCCGCCGGTATCGGCAAACTCTACCGCCGCCAGGACGAGATCGGCACGCCCTTCTGCGTCACCGTCGATTTCGACACGCTTGGCCGCGGCGACGACACCGATATGAAGGACACCGTCACCATTCGCGACCGGGACACCATGCAGCAGCACCGTATTCCCATCGCCGAACTCCACACCTATGTCCGTTCGCGAATCTAATCGACAATGACAGGCGCAGGAGAAAACCACGGACATGGCGACGACTACCACCGACTATGCCGCTGTTCTTGACTTTATCAACCGGTCAAAGTTAAAGGACTGCTTTATTCCGACGCCTGCCATTCCTGATCTCCTGCGCGATGACCAGAACCTTCTCGGCACGATACCTTATCTGGATCTTGGCCTTCCTCGCGAGGCTGCCGAGGGAGCGGCGGCGAAATTCCAGGTCTTCGCGACAGGATGGACGCAGTTAGAGGGAGTCATGCTGCTCACGCCGGAAACGGAGTTCGACGCAGACATCCGCGTTGGACTGGCCGCTACAAACGAACGGGCCTTGCGGGATCTTCTGCTGGCCTTTCCGCCGGGCAAGGTCGGGTTCTTTTACCTGGGTGGATCGTGGATGACGCCTGCGCTGAACGAGATCCTGGACGGGCGCAGCATGCCGTCTCGGGAAGGATACTACGCGACAGGAGAAACCCTCGTGCCCTGTCGTGACTTTCCGGCGAGGAGGCTGGGCGCACCGGACTATCACCTTGTGCAGTCGCAGTGGAGCGAGAGTGTATGGCAGGAACTACAGGCGGGCGGATACGGCGTTCATGCCTGTCAGGAGACGGAGGAACTGCGCGCTATCTGCTTTCACTGGCCAGTGACGCCCTGGCGGAACGAAGTCCACGGGTTGCAGGCCGTAAACACCTATGCCCGTCCCTATGCAGAAAGCGTGATCACGTCGGCCACGAGCGAAGTCGTCGATCAGGGTAAGGTCGCCACGTGCACTGCCAATCTATCCTGCAATGAAGAGTCTATACGGGCTTTCCAGCGAACAGGTTATCAGGCGTTCTATCGTGTGCCCTCATACCTGGGTATCAAGCGCGGAAGCGGTAAAGTTACCGAGACGCCTGTCAGGGAGTTTTATACTGTGGCAGGTCAGAAGCCACAAGCCGCGAAAAGCGCGAAACCGGAACGTCTCGGCGAAGGCGGACGAATCAGTACGAGCAAGGATCCGATCCTCGTTCAGTTTTCCGACCTCGCTCACACTGCGGGCCGAAGAGAGCGGTCCCAGTTTGTCGCCGAGGGCATCACGTTGGTTCAGCGCGCCATCGACGATGGTATGCCCGTCGATAACCTGCTCTATACGTCGAGCCTTTTAAGCCTGCCGAGCGGGATCATGCTGCTCCACGCCGCACGTCAGGCGGGCGTATCCCACTATCTTGTCACGGAAGGCTTGTTGGCGAAGGTGACGACAAGTCGTCCTGTTCCGCCGGTATTAGCGGCCGTCTTCGCGCAGCTGCGCGCGGCAGAACGTTTCACGCCGGGCAAGACCACCACGCTCCTGGCAGCCGAAAACATCCATAACCCGGATAACCTGGGGATGATATTACGGACGGCGGACGCCGCCGACGCGGAAGGCGTCATTGTCGCCGGGCAGGGCACGGATCCTTTTCACAAAAACTGTGTACGGGCGGCGCGTGGAGCTGTCGGACGTTTACCGCTTCTCTCCTGCCAGTCTCTCGCACAGTTTCTGTGGAGCCTGCAAAACAGCGGGTGTGCAGTCGTCGGCGCGGCCCTCGGCGCCGAACATACACTCTATCAAAGTAAGATGCAGCCTCCCATTGTCGTGGTGGTTGGTAACGAACAGACGGGTATCAGCCAGCCGGTGCTGGACGTCTGTAGCGCGCGGATACAGATACCGATGGCCACAGGTCAGGATTCACTGAATGTAGGCGTGGCAACAGGACTGATGCTCTACGAAGTATTTCGGCAGAAAACCAGCTTGAACGGCGGTTCTGCCTGAGACCCTCTCAGGCCCATTTATGGGCCTTAACCTTCCCCAACAGGCCGCTCCTTTAGGGGCGGCAACCTTAAGCAACAAGATAAATCCCGACGCGGTGGGAAGGTTCCGCTTCAACTCACTTGCAGTCGCTCAAGAGGTTGAGAAGGCGATCAATCTCCTCGTGCGTATTGTAGTGCGCCAGCCCGATACGAATGGCCCCACCCTCTACTTCCAGCCCCAGACGCTCCATTAACCGCAGTGCGTAGTAGTTGCCGCTCCAGCAACAGATGCCATGCGCCCCCAGATATTCCGCTGTGGAGCGTGGTGAAAGACGCGGCCAGGTGAAGGCGAATGTCGGGACACGCTCGTCGAGCCTGTTCGGGTCGGTCAGCCCATAGATTTGAAGATCGGGAATCTGTGCCAATCCTTGCAGGAGGTGAACAGACAGACCTTTTTCATAGGAACGGATGGCATTCATTCCAGCAACGATCGCGGAGCGCGGGGAATCGACAGCAGCATGACCGGACCGTTGTCCGACTTCCTGTAGGTGAGCTACGGCTGCCGCAATGCCGGCCATGCCTTCGTGGTTCTGTGTGCCGGTCTCCCAGCGATAGGGCAGTGTGTCTTTGGCCGGGCGGACTTTGTGTGGAGAGAGGGAGCGAAGATGCGCGGCCTTGCCGTAGAGTATCCCGGTGTGCGGCCCAAAAAACTTATAGGCGGAGCAGGCGAGGAAGTCGCAATCGAGGGCGCGCACGTCTATTGTGCCGTGCGGCGCATACTGCACGGCGTCCACGAACACCCAGGCGCCGACTTCGTGCGCCATCCGAACGAGCGTGGCGACATCAGGCACGGTTCCGACAGCATTGGAGGCGTGGGTGATGGCGACGAGGCGGGTTCTGTCCGAGAGCGCGGCCTGAAACCGAGCCGGGTCCAGGGTACAGTCCGCAGGGTTGAAATCGACGAATTTGAGGACGGCACCCTGGGCTGCCAGATCGGCCCAGGGCGCAATGTTCGCGTCGTGATCCAGATTGGTCAGGACGATTTCGTCGCCGGGGCGGAGCGTCTCGCCGATGGACCGGGCCAGATGGAACGTCAGTGTGGTCATGTTCGCGCCGAAAACCAACTCCTCTTCTTCGGCGTTCAGCATGGCGGCCATCGCACTCCGGGCTGTGTGCAGGATGGCATCCGTGCGACGACTGGTCGCGAAGGCTCCGCCTATGTTGGCGTTGCTATGCCGGTAGTAGTCCGATACCGCTGCAATGACCCCGCTGGTGACCTGTGTGCCGCCGGGATTGTCGAAGAAGACAAGCGGTTGGCCGTCTTCGTGTAACTCCAAAGCCGGAAATTGGGACCGCGCCCAACTGACATCGAATTCGTGCAACTCCCCTCTCCTTCTCGTGACGAAAGACGCGCTGCGCGTCGGCAAATGATTGAGGTCGGACTGCCGTACCTGCGCGTCGGGACCACATCCTGCTCCGGGTTACGAAGCAGGCTGTCACGGCGGGGCCTCACACTCTCGCTTCTATCCTTGTGGTCTGCCAGGAATGGCAAGGTTCGGTCGATTGGCGAAATCGGGACGCGGGACCGGGTTCTCCTCCAGTTGGCTCAAGATCACCTCAAGCGCCTTTTCCATCTGCGGATCAACCTTTCGCGCGTAGTCGTGCGGCGCGATATCGATGTCGATGTCCGGATCGGTGCCATAGTTCTCGACGCCCCAGCCGACATCCTGGAACCAGAAGGAGTACTCCGGCTGCGTCGTCATCGCACCGTCGGCCAGCGAGTTTCGCGGTGAGATACCGATGACTCCGCCCCAGGTTCGTTTGCCGATGAGCGTACCCAACTTCTTGATCTTGAAGACGTGGCTGAAGATGTCGCCATCGGAGCCTGCGAACTGGTTGGTCAGCGCGACGATGGGTCCGGCAATGGAGTGATCCGGATAGGGCTGCGGCTGCCCCCAGCGCTGAATGTCGTAACCGACACGCCGCCGCCCCAGCTTCTCCAGCAACAGTTGCGAAACATGGCCGCCGCGATTGTACCGCACATCGACGATCAGGCCGTCGCGGTCCGCTTCCGCCAGATAGAGACGATGGAACTCCGCATAGCCATTGGCTCCCATGTCGGGAATATGCACATAGCCGACCTTCCCACCGGTCTTCTCGTGGACATAGCGGCGGTTCGTTTCGACCCACTCGCGATAACGGGCCGGAAATTCGGATTTCAGCGTCACGACCGTCACGTCGCGGGTCTTGCCGTCCTGACCCTGCACCGTCAGAACCACCTCGCTGCCCGCGAGATTGACCAGTGCCTCCTGCGGCAGCACAGACGGGGTTAGGGTTCTGCCGTTGACTGCTAGCAGCGCGTCCCCTTCGTTTATTTGAGCGCCAGGCGCAAGCAACGGCGATGAGGCGCGAGCCTCACCCGGCGCTCCCTGCACGATGTGGGCGATTCGGTAGACGCCTGCGTCGGCATCGAACGTCAGGTTCGCGCCGAGGAAGCCGGTCGGATAGCTGGGCTCGGTTCGATAGTCGCCGCCCATCTCGTAGGCGTGTGAAGTGCCGAGTTCGCCCTGCATCTCCCACATCAAGTCGGAGAACTCGCCGCGGGTTCCCACGCGCGCCAGAAGCGGCGCGTACCGCTCCCAGACGGCGTTCCAGTCGATCTGCGACATATCCGCCGTCCAGAAATAGTCGCGCTGCAGCCTCCACGCCTCGTGCGCCATCTGCTGCCATTCGACGCCGGGTTCCAGCGACACCTTGATCCGGTTGAGATCGATCCAGCCCGACTTTCGGCCGGGTTCCTGTCCGGCCTTGTCGTCCGGCTTGACGCCCGCCACTACGACCCGCAGCTTCCGCGCCGAGCGATAGGCCAGCGTTTTGCCGTCCCGCGAGAGTGTAAATTCGCTGACCTTCTGTATCAGAGGCTCATGCTTCAGCTCTTTCAGGTCGTAGACTTCGAGGACGCCCTTCGGACCGGGTTCGCCACCCTGGCTATTCGCGCCCTCGACCGGATAAGAGGTAAACAGCACTTTGCCCTTGATGCCCGCGATCTGCCCGTAGCGCCCTTCAGGAACGGGAAACGCCACGATCCTATTCCGGATGCCCTCCAGGTCGATCTCGACCGCATTCGGCAGGGCCTCGGCCGGTTTCGCCGGGACCTCTCCGGTCGCCTCCTCCTCCGGCGTCACCTCTTCGCTCTCCCCTTTGGGCTTCGGCCCTTCCTGCAGCGGACGCGGTTGGGGGATAAAAGGGGAAGGCGTATCGGCTTTCAGGGTGATGAGGTAAGGCCGTGTGCCTTTTGGGAACCCGAGGTCGAAATGCAGGCCGTCGTAGACAGGATTCAGTTCGCGTTGACCGAGGAAATAGAGATATTTGCCTTCGGGATCGAACGCCGGGTCCGAGTCCCCGAGAATAGGCTCCGTAATGGCCTGTTTGGTTCCGGTCGCCCGCTCCCAGAGTTTGATGGCGCTCGTATACATGGTTTCCGCAAACCCGTACGCGACCCATCGACCGTCGGGGGACCAGTTGACACCCTGAATCCGCGCGAAGTCGCTGCGATCAATCTGCTGCAGAGTCCCCTCCACCAGATCGACACAGAGCAGCTCGTTGCGATGATTGGTGAGCACGATATGATCGGCGGTCGGCGAGACAAGCAGCGACATCGGACGCCCAAGATCGAGCCCCTCCAGGCGCTTTGGCGCGGTCTTATCGGCTGTCGAGTGAATCTCCAGCGTGTCGGCGCCATCCGAATCGTTCACGGTAATGACACGCTTGCCGTCGTTGAGCCAGCTCGTCAGACGATACCGCACCGGGTTTGAGGGACTGTCGCCGCCCTGCTGCAGAACCGCGCCCTCCCAGTTGCCCAGCGTGAAACTCTTGCCGCGCGTCGTTATAGCCAGCGCCTGCCCTTGCGGGGCGAGGTCGTAACCGTCCATGTACTTCGCCGCGTCTACAAACTTGCGCTGTCGGGCGACCTGCGGGCTATGGTAGGCGACGTCTATCTTTGTGTCGGTGTTGGCTTTCGGATCGTAAAGGTAGAGATCGCCACCGGCATGGTAGACGATTCGACTGCCGTCGGTCGCGGGAAAGCGCGCGAAATAGTCGGTGCAGTGGGTATGCTGCGTAACGTCCTGGCCATCGGTCGTGCAGGAGTAGAGATTCGCGACGCCGTCGTGGTCGGAGAGAAAGAAGACTCGCTCCCCGACCCACATCGGGCGCGCCAGATTGCCCTTGAGGGTGAGCAGGCGTCGGAACTCACCGTGGCCTTCGGCGTCGATCCAGAGGTCTCCGGCGGTGCCGCCGCGATAACGTTTCCACCGCGCCGGGTCGTTGTTGTTTCTTCCGAGTACGATTTTGTTGCCCGCTCGAACGGAGATGCTCAGCGCATGGCCGACGCGCAACGGCTCCGGCATTCCGCCCGTGATGGGAACCGTATAGATGTCGTGCTGGCGATCAAACGGCTGCTCGAAATCGCTGGCAAAAAGGATCTTCTCGCCGTCCGGCATCCAGCCGACCACACTGCTGGAGGTACCCAGATAGGTCACACGACGAACAGGGCCGCCTTCCACCGGGATCACATAGACCTCGTTGTTCCCCTCTTCGCGTCCTGTAAACGCGATGGTCTTGCCATCCGGGGAGAGAAACGGAGAGGTGATCGTGCCAAGGTTGGCGGTCAGTCGTCGCGCAACGCCTCCGGACGCAGGCACGGTCCAGAGATCGTCTTCGGAAACGAAGACGACGGTCTCTCCGTGCAGAGCGGGATAACGAAAGTAACCTGATGTTGACATGGCATCTCCTGAATGAGCGAATGGGTGCGGAGTGGCGTCCGCGGCGAAAGACGGTCGAGCGCACGAAAATAAGATGAGGATTACATCTCCTCGACATCCGGGATGATAGCGGCGAACAGCAGTCGCCTGCGTCGCTCTGGGCCGGGTTGGTGAGAGGCCGCCAGCCCTTCGATAGATTTCAGCGCCTTCACAAAATGGTCGTATTCGGCATCGGTGAGAC
This sequence comes from Chthonomonadales bacterium, assembly GCA_038217285.1. Lineage (GTDB taxonomy): Bacteria > Armatimonadota > Chthonomonadetes > Chthonomonadales > Chthonomonadaceae > JANXLO01. Next base: position 5,875 of record JBBQPO010000130.1, on the reverse strand, counting down.
AGACGGCTTCGGACCAGTAGGTGCCGCCGTCCTTGCCTCCCCGCTCTTTGCGCTCCAGATAGGCGCGAAACTGGCTCATCATGAGCGTCACAAACGCCGTGAAATAGCGCATATGGTCTTCGGAGCTGACCGGCGCCATCTCTTCACGACTGAGGTCGGCAGCCTGATCGGGCAGCGTATAGGTCTTCTCAACCGTGCCTCGCAGAGTGGCCTCTTCCACGACCTGCAGTATCCCCGCTTCGACAAGGCGCGCAATATGTCGGTACGCCGAGGCCTGCGGGACATCCGGAAGTGCCGAGATGATCTGCTGCGCGGAGACTCGCCGCCCGGACGCGATCATAAGAATCCGAAACCGAATGGGATGCAGGACGATATCCGCCTTTGCGGCGACGGTCTCCCCGTTGGGCGGTCTTACGGCCAAGATATTCTCATTTCCATCACTGTAATTCTCATAATCGAGAATTTAAAGGGAGTATATAGTCAAAATGCGGCCTATAACTTAAGTAATAGGCCACTGAAAGCGAATCGACAGGTCATTATATTCGCGTTTTCGAGAATTGTCAAGTCGTTGTTGAGAAATAGTGCAGGGGCCTGTTCCAGGGGCTTTGGAGGTAGAATAGAGGCCATGATACCCGCTGGCCCACCGGCCTTCTACACACCTTTCGTCACGCACTATGTGCGCCGCTATCTTCGCCGCAGTTTCCATGCGGTGCATCTGCTCGGCGAGCCGCCCCTATTTGACGACGACGGGCGAACGCCTCTCCTCGTCTGCCTGAATCACAGCAGTTGGTGGGATGTCCTGCTGGCGTTTCATGTCGAACGTGAATTTTTCGGGTGGGAGCAGTACGGGGTTATGGACGAACGACAACTGCAGCGTTACCGCTTCTTTGCGAACCTGGGAATGATCGGGGTGGACCGGACAAGTCTGGCAGGAGCGAGGGAGTTTCTGGACTATACAGAGAGGCTGCTGCGCGGGCAGCGTCGGGCTCTCTGGTTGACACCGCAGGGTGCGATGCTCTCCAATCAGCAGAGGCCCTTCGTTTTTCAGCCCGGACTGGCGCATCTGGCAGAGCGACTGGGACGATTCCACATCGCCCGGGTCAGTCTGCACTACGAGTTCTGGGACGATAAGCTTCCCGAAGCGTTCGTATCCGTCTCATCGGTCGAGATGATCGAGGCCGACGCAAACTTCCGTCGTCGGGACTTTCTGCATGCGCAGGAACAACATCTCGAAGCAGAGTTGGACATCCTGCTGGCTGCCGCCCGCCATCGCGATGCTTCCGCCTTTGCGCCGCTGCTGCGCAGCACAACTGGCATCAGTCCAACCTACGATATGTTACGTGCGCTCACGGCACGTCTGCGCGGTCGATCCTTTGCATCCGAACATAGCGCCCTGACCACCCCGGCGTGGAAAAAGCGCAAAGGCACCGGAAACGATCCCGAGGAAGATAACGAAAGGCGGAACTGATGGATATCACGCGAACCATACTTCCCTCACCATCCGAAGTGCGATTTCCCGCCCATTCGGTGAGCGCCGTGGGGCAGGCTTCGTTTTCGCCCGAGAACCTTGTCCGCCCGTTATTCGTCGATCCTATTGCCCCGATACCTGGCTGATCATGCGGGACAGAGGAAGAAGAAGGGACAGAGAGCGCATTTGCGCTCTTCTGGTTCCGGAGGGAATTGGCCAGCTCGAATTCCTCGCAATGCCTCGTTGTATTTTTCGACGCGGGCTGGTTCGTAGCGCAGGTTTGGCTTCACTTCGCGGATCTCGCCGTCTACGAGGGAACGCAGTTCGAGTTTTACAGGGCGTTCGGGGTTTGCCTGCGTGGCGGCGTGGCGGATCAGGGCAAGGCGTCCGTCGGTGTGATCGTCTTTCTTGATGCGGCGACGGAAGTGGCGTGCCACGCGCAGGCCGCCGTCCGGCAGGGTTTCGACCTCGTCGCAGGGGACTTCGACGGTGCCATGCTCCAGGGCGGCGACCAGGCGCAGGGAAGGCGGTGCGGAGACGGGGCGGGAGAGATTCTGGAAGGCGTTGTCCAGCATTTTTTCGGCGTGACTGCGGAGCAGTCGGCTCTGGGCGGTGTCCGCTCCCGGAAACCTCCGCTCCCACGTTTCGTGCAGGCGCTGGCGGGCCGCTTCAGGCGCTGGTTCGCGCCCGGCGCCTCGCTCTTGTTGCACCCACTGAATCGTCTCTTTGAGACTGCCGTGGAACTGCAGATAAGGCGATGCGTCGTCGGGCCGGGGAAGGCGCGCCACCTGCTGGTAGTAGAACCGGCGCGGACAGTCGCGATACGCATCGACCTGCCAGAGGGACAGATCCGGCGGTGCGGTAAGTTCCGGGCTAATTGGGATCGGCTCTCCGTCTGCCTGAACACGCTGCCACTGAACACGTGCCGCACCGCAGGCCTTCAGCGCCGGCTCCAGTCGTTCGAGCAAGGGGGAGGGTTTGGTCTCCGAGCCGTTACGCCGCAGTGGGCGGGACAGCACGAGTTGGTCTTTCGCGCGAGAAAGCGCCACGAAGAACAGGCAGTCGGCTCCATCGGATTTAGCCGCATCCGCCTCGTCCTCATCGCCGAGCAGCGCGGGCGGAGGCGCGACCATACCGCTGGATCCCCTGGCTGGAAACTGGCCTTTGTTGAGATTCGGCAAGTAGACGACCGGAAACTCCAGACCTTTCGACTGGTGCACCGTCATGAGCCGCACAGCGGGAAGGTCCTCCACCCCGCCTGGAGTGCGGGCCGACCGCTCCTCGCCGCAGAGGATCAACTGCCGCAGATGGCGCAGAAAGAGTTGCGGCTGCGTCTCGCCTTCCTGCGGCTGCAGCCGCTGCGTCAGGCCCTGCGCGAAGGTCAGCAGTTGGGAGAGTGCGAGCAGTTGTTGCCGTGCCGCCACAGTCTCCGCCGCGATTAGGGGCCGAAGGTAGCTGCTCTGCGCGAATAGATACCGGGTGAGCAGCGCCCAGGCATCCCCTCTGTGAAGGATGGGCCGGATCTGCTGCCACAGTCTTCCCAGTCCCGTTCGCCCCGCTTCCGAAAGGCCCGGCAGATCCTCCGCCAGACCCAGCGCTGCGGGAAATGGACGCTGCCGTTCCTGCGCCTCGGCTAACAGCAAGGCGACATCCTCTTTCGGAACCGCGTATTCCGCGAACTGCGCCACCCGCGCCAGGGTGGTTCCCTGCGGCTCCGCGATCAGCGCCAGAAGCGCCAGCATATCCTTCACCTCCGCACGGTCGAACAGGCTGCCCAGATGCTGCGTGGGAATCCCCCGGTCTTCCAGTCGCTCCGCCAGATCGGTCGCCTGCGCATTGGTACAGACCAGGATCGCCTGTTGCTGCATCGGAATACCGGCCTCCTGAAAGCTCAGGATCTGCGCGCTCAGACCATCCGCCTGCGCCTCTTCATCTTCTGCCTCCGCGAAGGTGACGGCGGGCAGATCCTCACCTCCGCGTTGGGCGTTCCACAAGACGAGGCGTTCGGCAGGCGCGGGAGCGTTCGGGTTCTCCGACGACATCGCTGAGGCGAAACTGCTGAACAACGCTACGATCGGCGCGCGGGAACGGTAGTTGACGCCGAGCCGGAGCCGCTGCCCGCCGGGGAAATCGTGATCGAACTGGCGCACATTGGCAGGAGAGGCTCCACGGAACCGATAGATCGCCTGACGAAGGTCGCCGACCGCCCAGAATCCTTCGCCGCTCCCGACGAGGCGCTGCAGCAGATAGGCGCAGGCGCGATTGACATCCTGATACTCGTCCGCAAGCACATGCGTATACTGCTCCTGCCAGCGCTGCTTCACCTCGGGCTCCCGGTCCAGCAGTTCGACGGCGCGCATCAGCAGGTCGCCGAAATCCAGCAGACCCTGCTCGCGTTTCAAGGCCTCATATACGGCGTATAGTTGGGCTACTTCCCGCGACTTGATGGCCTTCAGCCGTTCTTCGTCGTTCTCAGCCTTCGCGAACTGTGTGTCGGCCAGCGCCAGATAGCCTTCCGGCGTGATGCATTCGTCCTTGGCGCGGGAGATACAGCGCAGGATGTCGGGAAACGGCAGGGTCGGATCGCTGAGATACTCTAACTGCTGCAGCGGGAGTTCATCGAGGTGGGAGACCAGCAGGGCGACCGCATCGGCGGTCTGGAGCAGTGTGGGGGTGTTCGGCAGGCCGAGACGCTGGCCGTCTTTCCGTAGTATCTCGAAGCCGAACGCATGAAAGGTGCCGATCCACACCTGGTCGGAGAGCGCTCCGACGCTCTCCTGCAGTCGGGCACGCATCTCTTCCGCCGCCTTGTTGGAGAAGGTGAGGGCGAGGAGGCGCTCCGGGGGCAGGCCCCGATCCTGCAGCAGATGGACGGCGCGGGCGACGAGGGTGCGGGTTTTGCCTGTACCCGGTCCGGCGTCCGTCAGGGCGGGCCCCTGTTTCAGGAACGCGGCAGCCGCCTGATCCGGGTCCAGAGGGGAGGGCATCGGGGCAAGAACGCCGGAACGGAGGAGGCTGGCATCGCGCTGAACAGGGGCTGTCTCCGAACGAGCGTCGATCGCCGGTATCAACAACGCCTGCGCAAGTTGCGCCAGGACGCAGGCTTCCGAGACCCCCACCAGGTCGGCGATCTGCGGGGCCGTCAGGCGCTGTTCAGTGAACGCTCGCCGCAGCAGCGGCCCCGGCAGCAGAAACTCGGCGGCAAACGCGTTCGCTTCCGATTCCCGCCGTTCCGCCGGGCTGTAACCCTGTGCGACCTGGGCGATCTGCGGCAGCGAGGGCAGAAGCAGGAGCGCCAGTTGCTCCTCCTCCACATCGAACGAATCTCGGGTCGTATCGTGCAGCCAGTTATGCGCGAATTCGTGCGCCTGCGAAAATCGCTGTAGTCGGGCGGAGCGGTCCGAATCGGGCTCGGCATAGTAGATGCTGTCATGGTCCCGCAGCAGCACGGCGCGTGCGCCCGCCAGCAGTCCGTCACCGGGCGGCAACGGGTAACGCAACAGGCCGGTCGCGACCGAGGCCCGTTCCAGCAGTGTCTCGGCTGGCAGGAGGTTCCCGTCGGAGGAGGAGAGTTCGGGGCGCAAATCGCGGTGCGCTTCCCAGGCCCGCTGCCGGATCGACTGGAGATTGACCATGCTTCGCCCTACCCCTCGATCTCAGCCAGCCAGACCTGCTTGTGCGCTTCGCTCATGCTGGGACAGGTACGGACGGCATCGGCAAAGTCCTGCGGGGCCTGCACCTGCGGGGCCGCCTTACCCGTGTACTGGTAGGCCGCTCCCGCTGCAAGCGTTGGCGGCTGCCGCAGATAGTCGCGCACGTTCTCCGTCGCAGTGTCCAGTGTCTCCGCCAGCTTCTGAATCAAGGACTCGGGCAGCGTCGTGAACTGTATAAGCCGCTGCTCCAGCTTCGAGACGATAGGAACCCCGATGCCGAGGCGCTCCGCCACATCCTTAAGCCGAAGATTTTGCTGCCGTGCGGCTTCCAAGAGGCTTGTGAGGGGCCGATGCGTCATGCCGTACTGGGCTCTCATCTCGGCCACGACCGACCGACCGACCCGACCCAGACGCGCCTCCTCGATGGGATCGTCCGCCCGAATCTCCGCAAGCTGCATCAGCGGGAGTTCCGTAGCCCAGGTCACGAAGTCGTGTTCAAAAACAGGATACTCCGCGATCCAGCCTTGCAGTGGGCGCGGCGCGGTCTGCTCCCGGTCTCGACGCCACAACATATAGAGGGTCTCTCTCTCCATGATCGTGCTCTCTTCTCTGGTCGTACCCATTTCGTTCCCCGATCCCCTTACCGCAGCGGCTCGTCGGCCCGCCAGCTTGCGAGCTGACGCTCTGCGCTCTCCAACCGATTTCGCACGGTTCGGTCCGTGGCTTTGATATGTTTTGCGATCTCTTCCTGGGT
>JBBQPO010000129.1:0-16762 GCA_038217285.1 Chthonomonadales bacterium | reverse complement strand
CCAAAGCAGGCATAGGTCTTGCGCCGGAAGTCGGCAAGTGTGCTAAAATCCATGTGGGCACCTTCCTTTCTTGTTAACTGAAAGGTACCCAATGGGGCAGCCAAAGTTTATCTTCGGCTGCTCTGTAGTCTAAACGTCAACTTTGAGGGCGACTTGGGTTACAAAGGAGTGGAAGGGATCGATGTTCCCCACAAGAAGCCTCGTGGCGGCGTTCTGACCGCCGAGCAGAAAGAGGCCAATCGTCTTTTTTCTTCGCGTCGTGTGCGGGTGGAGCACGGCATTCGGCGTGTGAAAGCGTTTCGGATTGTTCGGGATGAGTATCGTTTAGCGACGGGTCTGTTTGGGATGGTAGCCTCCGCGACCGTGGGCTTGGTGCAGTTGTTACGGTTTGTCGGTTAGTCTGCAAAACCTGTGAGTTGATTTTTCAGGGGTGGAGTCTGTGTGCTCCATTCCCGCCACCGCATGCCTCGAAACGGCCTGAAAACTATTCATCGGAGTATCTATTGGTTTAAGGAGAGGCCGAAGCAAGAGGAGTAGCCTGCGTCGAGACGTCAGACCCGTCCACGCAGGAGTCTCGCCAGCCTTCACCGTATATATCGTTGAAGCATTGCCGTCCCGGAGACGTTCCCACTCAGGTTCGGGCGCACAGGGGGCAAGAAATCTAATCTGGAAGGTGATTGGGACTGATGGTAGCCGGGAGAGTGCCGACGTACAAGGATATGCAATGCTGGCTCAAGACTTTCTCTGACGAGCAGCTCGCCGCGCCGATCCTGGCGACCGCTTGTGCCGACGACTACGGCCAGACGGAGTATGTCTTCGTCACCGAACTGGTCGATATGGCGCGGGAGCATGTCCAGGTATCCGGAGGACATGAAGGGCCAGTGCTGTTCGCCCAGGAACTGGTGGGACCGCCCCAGGGAGAGAACGGATCAGCCAGAAGCCAGGAAATTGAGAGAGACGTTCCACGCCCTCGTAGCTCAACTGGTAGAGCAGTCCATAAGCCGAGACGAAAGTCGTCGGTCTGACAGTTGAAGATTCGAATCCTTCCGAGGGCATTCAGATAAGCACTCCGTTCCTTTCCCTTCGCTTTTGGGCGCCGGGGAGTGCGCGGGGCTCCTGTGAGGGACAGAACGGCGAACACCAGAGGACGGCAGACCATGAGCGAAAAGCCACGGAAGCGGTTGATGAACAAGAGCGAATATGTGCGGACAAAGTGTGCAGCGTTGATAGCATATTCTGTAGGCGCTGTCCTTATGATAGGTGGCTTCTTTCTTCCGTTCACACTCCTTCTTAAATTGGGACCTTGGATAGTAATCATGTTTCCGATCATGCTTGTGGCAGGCGGATTAGGTTACTTTGCTGTAAAGGCAGGAGCATCTATCATTAGATCCACGGAAAACAGAGAACCCATTGCCTTAATCACTCGCCACAATACCAGACACCTTTCAGAAGTCGAGACGCTGGTTCGTGGTTCAGACCTTCCACCCTCCCACCAGCAGGCCGAACTCCTCCGCGCCGCTAAGCCTGGCCAGGAGACGCCTACGGAGGAACTGCTGCGGGCCACGAATGCCAGCGGGCCGGAATGAAATCGGGGCATAAACCTTCCCAAGGTGGCCCGAAACGTACTGCTTGCTGTTCCAATCCGTTCTGTTTACGTTCCAAAATAGCCCAAAAAGCTTGGAACACTTGAGACGATGGTGGCAAAACAGCGGCCAGAACCGTACAAAACTGTACATTTCAGGCCGTTTTTGTCCTTTTGGAACAGAATGGAACAGATTTCAGAGGCTTGCACCCGCCAGGCAGAGTCTAAGCCGGAATGAGTTTTGCGTACGCAGACTTTTGAACCGCTGAAAGTTTGGAGGTGAGGTAAGTATGACATTAACACTCGACATCGATAGAGACGCGGAGGAGCGCCTGCGCAGGAAAGCCGAGCGCATCGGCGTTCCGCTGGATCGCGCAGAGCGGGAGGTCATCCAGGCAGCGCAGAACCCACCCGACTCGCAGTGGGCTGTCCTTGGCTTCATTCTGCTCCTCGCCCTTCTAGCGAAAGACAAAGAGTTCTCTGTGGAACTGGGCCAGGCGATCAGCACGGCGTTTCAGCCGATGGTGGACCATCTGATCAAGCACGGGACGGAGGAGCAGCTCGCCGCCCTATTGCCGAAGGTGCCGCCTCCAGATGCGAAGAATCAGGCCGCGATCAATCTTCTGCGACAGTGGCGCGAAGAAGACGCTGCCCTGACGCCCGAAGAGGCTGCGGAGGCCGACACCGAGTTTGAGGAGTTCAAGCGGAACATGAACGCCAACCGTGCCGCCACGGGAGAGGCGCCGGTCTACTGATGCTGCAAGCCGTCTTCCTCGATGCCGGGCCGCTCGGGCTCGTGACCCAGCGGCACGGGAAGTCAGAAGAAGCGGACGCCTGCCGGGCCTGGATGGAGGATCTGCTCGCTGCTGGCGTCCATGTTTGTATCGCGGAAATCACCGACTACGAAATACGGCGCGAGCTGATCCGGGCAGGGAAGGCCGATGGAGTCATGCGCCTCGACAGGCTAAAGAGCGTAACCGATTATCTGCCGATCTCCACGGAGGCGATGCTGCGCGCTGCCGACCTGTGGGCACAGGCGCGCAGGAGAGGCGTCGTAACTGCGGACCCGCTCGCCCTGGACGGCGACGTCATTATGGCAGCACAGGCGTTGACGTGCGGGCTTCCATCAGGCGAAATCGTTGTTGCTACCTCGAACGTCCGGCACATCTCACAGTACGTAGCCGCCGACAAGTGGCAGAATATCAGCCCCTGAGTTTCTGAAAGTCCAACAACTTGCGTACGCGAAGCCTGAATTCGCGGCGAAGCAGACCGATCCCCTGCGGCACCAACTGACCGGTGGCATTACCTGGCATCAGAAAGTGAAAGCGTTCCCTGCCTATCGGGAATTGGACAGGGAAATCTGAAGGTCACGAAGATAGATTCAACGAGCGATCCTTTTCTAACTTAGAAAAGGATCGCTCGTTGGGCGTAAACGCCACATTCGCTCTATGAGAAGAGACGGCTTGCCTGCTCTTGAAGCAGAGCATCGCCTCTATTTAATATCGTTGACCGCGTCTTTGACCGCCTGCTTGGCCTTGCCGAGTCCCTCCTGGATTTTACCTTCGGCCTGCTTGAGGTTGCCCTTGACAACGTCTTCCGTACTATCGGTTGCTTTGCCCAACGAGTCCTGCGCGCGACCCTCGGCCTGCTTCATCTTACCTTTAACGATATCTCCGTTTGTCATGATCGTATCCTCTCTGCCGCCCTTGCGCGGCGTACACTCTGTGCAAAGGACGTGCGCACTGCCGAATCTTGTTCCCCAAGTTTGCCGCAGAGGAGGCACCTGGCCGGCCCCTTTCTGTCGTGAGATAGGGTCGGTCGTCAGGATCAGAGGCTGTAACCGGAACGATAGACAGGGCGGATGATATGCGCCACTTTGTCGGCGACGGCGCTACCGTTCTTGACCTTCATGTTTTTCGCATCCCAGAGTACCTTCTCGCCCTCGGCCCAGACCGCCAGATTCCCCAGCAGGATGGTTTCGGCGAGTTGTGAGGCGTAGTCTGGGAAGTTCGACATCGCCGGCTTGCCGCCACGGATGGCGGCGATGAACTCTTCCCAGTGTCCCGGCGATTTCGGGTAGTCGACCTCGCCGACATCGACGCCGCCGACGATGTGACCGCCGCTGCCGCTGTCTCCCGGCGTATAGAGAACCCCTTTGTCACCAATCACCAGCGATCCGCTGGAAGGCACATTGCCGTTCTCGGGAAGCAGCTCGGTCGGAACCAGCTCCTTCGGCGGCAGCATACCGCCCTCGTACCAGGTCAGCGTGAGGGCCGGTCGGTCTTTGGTGGCGGCAAACTCGAAGATCATTTTTGCCGACTTCGGATAGCTGTCGTAGTTGGTGCCGGAGGAGGTTGCGGTCACGGAGACAGGATTGCGCAGGTCGAGGGCCATGAACGGCATATTGACGGTGTGGCAGGCCATATCGCCGAGCGCGCCGGTTCCGAAATCCCAGAAGCCGCGCCACGCAAAGGGGTGGTAACCGTCGCCGTAAGGACGCATCTTCGCCGGCCCGATCCACAGATCCCAGTCCAGGTTGGCCGGAACCGGCTTTTCTATCGGGCGCTCGATGCCCTGCGGCCAGATCGGACGGTTGGTCCAGACATGCACCTCTTTCACCGTACCAAGCGCACCTGCGCGAATTTTGTACGCATTGCTGCGGAGTGTATTGTCGGCGGTGCCCTGGTTGCCCATCTGAGTGGCGACCTTATGCTTTTTGGCCAGCAGCCCAAGCTGACGGCACTCGTAGATGCTGTGCGCGAGCGGCTTCTGGGTGTAGGCGGCTTTGCCCATGTGCAGCGCCAGCGCCGTCGCCGGACCATGCGAATGGTCGGGGATGCTGACCGTGACGCCATCGATCTGTTTGCCCATCTCGTCGTACATCTTGCGGTAGTCGCGGTACTTCTTAGCACTGGGGAACTGCTGGGCTTTGCGGTTGAGAGTGTTCTCGTCCACGTCACAGATGGCGACGATGTTGGAGAAGCGAGCCGCATCGCTGGAGTCGCTGTCGCCTTTGCCGCCCACGCCGATGCAGGCGAAACTGAGCTGATCGTTGGCGGACTTGGGCTTGTCCTGGGCCTGGGCGGTCGTGCCTGCCCAGACACCGAAGGCCGTGCCAGCGGCGGTCTTCAAAAATTCACGTCGATTGCCTTGAGAACACATTACTCATTCTCCCTTAGTTGCAGAACGTATCAAAAATCTTTGTTGGGCGACATCGTTCTGCCGAATGGTGTTCTGTTCAACTTGTGACTGCATTTTTCCTGTGAACGGTGCAAAAGAGGGAGAACACGAGCCAAACGAAACAGGAGCCAAACGCAGAGAAGCGACCCCAAAGGGTCGCTTCTGAAGCGTTACGAAGGTTGAGTCTTAGTGGACGGGCTTGCCGGTCTTGTCGTCAATCCGGTCGCCGGTCAGGGTGTCGGCCACCTTCTCGGTGATGCCACGCGTATCCGGGGTGCCATCGACATCGTGTCCACCGGTCTGAATGCCGGGAACTTTGTTGCCCGGAAGCGCATTGTTGACATCGTCTTTGACGTTCTCGGTGGCCGTACCGGTTACGCGAGCAGTGTGATGTCCAATACCGGAAATCGTATCGTCGTCATCGACCTTATCGATCGCATGAACGGCCGCGCCGCTTGCGACTGCACCGACGATGCCGCCGACGACTGCTCCCATTATGGTACCGATCGGACCTGCCATGGAACCGGCCACGGCTCCTGTCACCGCCCCGCCTGCACCGCCCAACTCGGTTCCGATCTTCGTGTCACGGTTTGAGGCATTGTTGACTGCGTTGTCGATCTCGTTCTGAGTTCTGCTCTCTGCCATTGTCGTATTTCCTTCTGATTGAGTTGCAAAATCGATGGGTAATGTCCCATTCCTACCGCTAGACGTACCGGAAATATGTTCTGTTCCCAAAATTATTTGCCCCGTTTAGGAGCGGTGACAACGTTTGCCAGAGGGAGAATTACGAGAATATTTCCCCTGCGAGAAGGACGGTGAGGGCTACGCTTCGAGCGAACGCAAAATGAGACCGCTCCAGAGCTTGGGATAGAAGAAGGTGCTCTTCTGCGGCATCTTATCTCCTGCAGCGGCCACATCGCGCACCTCGGTGACGGTTGGGTTCTGGAGCAGACAGGCCAGTTGGAACTCGCCGGAAAGAACCTTTTGCACGGCCTCCTCCTCATCACGTGTGTACGCCACATCGGGTGTATGGGCAAGATCCTGCCAGGAGATGCCGAGCGTCCTATCCAGCACGAGCGCCTGCAGGATGGTCACGTCGAGATGCTGCCACGCGGCGCAGTGGCCCTGTTGCATGGCGGCTTCGGCCTGCGCAATATCCCGCAATGTCAGCGCGTAGTAGTCGCGTTGCGTCAGGACGACGAAGCGCTTCTCACCCGGAACCTCCTCTTTGATCCACTGGCGCGCCGCCGCCAACGGTAGTGTCCGCACGGTAAAGTAGCGATCCAGTTGCAGCGTCAGTTGCTCCAGGCGCTCCTGGGGGATGTTCTTCACCAGGCGATGTGTCGGCAGGACGACCAGGCCGGGATCTTCAAACGCGCTGAGCCCGATCAGCAGATAGTCGGCGGGACGGGGGGGGGCGGCCTCGTCGCCGCCACGAACTTCGCTGCGATAGTTCAGGCCCGTCTCATAGCGGTGATGGCCATCGGCGATCCAGACACGGCGGGAGGCGAAAAACTCCTCTATGTCGGCCACGAGGCAAGGGTCGGTATAACGATAGAGGAGGTGCTGTTCGGCATCCGGCCCTGTTTTGCCGGGCAGGATGGCTCGCAACAGCGGCTCGGTGGGGCGAACGGCATCCAGGCTCTTCGCTACGGTCAACGCCGGGTCTTCGTAGAGGCCATAGATCGGTTCGGGATTGGATTGGGTGGCGCGCATCAGACTCAGGCGGTCGGCCTTTGCTTTCGGATGCGTCTCTTCATGGGGCAGCACGACCCCGTTCGTATACGGCTCCAGTTTCAGGGCCACGAAGAGTGTTCGGCGTTCTACCTTGCGCTCAGGATGCAACGGATGCTCGAAAATCTGAATGTATTCGTAGAGGGCTGGCGTCTCATCCCGTACCAGAATTCCCTCCGCCAGACACGCTTTTAGAAATTTGGCCGCGCGCGTATAGCGATTATGGATGCCATCATCGTCGGCCTGCTCTTTGTTCAGCATCAGGCGGACGATGTTTGCAGGATTCAGCGCGTACAACGCGTCCTGCTGTGCAGGCGAAAGAACATCGTAGGGTGGGGCGATCACATCCTCAAGCGGGACGCGGGTAGGGTCGAAATGAATGCCTGCGAATGGGACGATCTGGGCCATTATAGGTCGATACTTCCTTTCGGTCGGAGTGTCGTGTCGGGGAGCGACGGCGTCGAACTGCCTTCAACTATACCGCATAAGCGACGTGCGCACATGAATTTGGCCGTCACGAACCGGGCGAGAAAATTTGGGAAACAATATCATCGGTTTCAACGTTCTTACGGAAACAGGAGCGAATCGTACGCTGGCTAAACTCGCTGAAGCGCAGTCCACCTGTCGCTTCACCGCCCGCTCCCATGTTACAGGAGAAACCGAAACTATGAACACCCGATCCCGTTTTACTCTCTCGACCGTGCTTGGCCTCGCCCTCGCTGGCGTCTGCCTTGGCTCCGCCCAGGCTCAGTCCGGTATGATGTGGCGAGACGGTCGCATCATGATGGACGAAAACGATATGACCATGCACGAAGAGATGATGATGGATCCTGCCCCCATCGGCTATCCCTTCGCCGCTCCCGGCGGCCTGCATCTCTATCACTTCACCGACTATACCGGTGATAAACTTGTCGAGCAGTCCTCTACCATGGCGAAAATGGACCACGCGCACATGCAGGACGGCATGATGCGCGACCGCGATATGATGCGCAAAGACCACATGATGTCCGGCGGCTACTACATGACCGATGAAAACGGCATGATGATGGATGAAGAAATGATGATGGAGCCTGCGCCCATCGGCTATCCCTTCGCAGGCCCCGGCGCTCTGCATCTCTATCACTTCACCGACTACACGATGGAAGGCATGGTCGAGCAGTCCGCTTCCATGCAAAAGATGGACAATATGCACAAGCGTGACGGCATGATGCACGATCGTATGATGTGGCGAGACGGCCAGGTCATGATGGACGAAAACGACATGAGCATGGATGACGAGATGGTGGATCCTGCCCCCATCGGCTATCCCTTCGCCGCTCCGGGCGGTCTGCATCTCTACCACTTTACCGACTATACCGGTGATAAAATGGTGGAGCAGTCTGTGACCATGCAAAAGATGGACGACGCGCATATGGCGGACAAAAAGCGTATGGATCGCATGAACAAAAGCAAAATGCCGAAGTAACCATCGTTTCTCTTACCGGACTCGTTGCGGCGAGCGAACAGCACTCTGTTCGCTCGCCGCTATGTTTTGTCCCGGTGACAGGACACGCTGTCAGACCTATCGCTTCTATTTCTGGGTGGAAGGCTCGGCGGCCTTTCCCTCTTCCGTCGCCTTGCAACTGCGCAGCCAGACGTCCTGCGGCGGGTTGTCGTAGCCCTTCCACTGGTACGGATCGATGCCCGCGACAGGAATCACGCTGCGGCGATCGGCATTGGCGACCGACTCGCCTTCCTTCACGGACCACGGAAGCAGCGACCAGGCGTTCATGTAGTGATTGACCAGTACCCGACGATAGACAGCGCTGCGGTTCTTGCGCGAACGGTGCAGCAGATAGCCGTTGAAGAAGACCAGAGATCCTGCCGGCACTTCGACCGGTATCTCGTCCGATTCGTCGAACCCGAAACTCTCGCCGGCAAAGTCGAACTCATCCGGGTTGTTATGGGGGTGCTGCGGATAGAGATAGCCGGACTGATGCGAACCGGGGACGACCCACAGACAGCCGTTCTCAATGGTCGCGTCGTCCAGTGCGATCCAGGCGCCGACAAGCGAACGGTCGCGGGTAGGAATATAGATCTCGTCCTGGTGCCAGGCCTGTCCCTGAAACTGCGGGGGCTTGACGAACAGCATGGACTGCATGCACTTCACGCTGCCGTCCCAGTGGGGCAGATGCGCGGCGGCAATCTGACTCAGGATTCCGCAGATTTTGGGGTGCCGTACATACGCGGCCATGACCGGACTGATATAGTGCGGCATGTGGATACAGAGGATCGTCCGCAGCACCTCGTCGTCGGTGAGACCTTGCGCAACCGGCGGGATTGTGGTGCAGGGATAGTCGCCCCGGGCGACCCTGACGGTATCGTGTCTCAACTCCTCCACTTCTTCGGGAGAGATCAGTTTCGGCACGATCAGGTAGCCGTTTTCGACAAAGAAGCGTACCTGTTCGTCCGTCAGCGGTTTCGGAACATCGATGGTTTCTGCGGGTGTCATAGGCAGAGCAAATCCTTTCAGGAGGCTTTTGGGCGAGCGTCCTCACGGTATTATACACAGCCGAACGCGCTTTGTAAATCGACTGTTGGGCAGGAAGGGAGCGGTCACATAGACGCGTCTCGCCTTGTCGGGCAGCGGAGAGGTGTGCTATAATGAGCGACGTTTTTGTATCTGCTGCTGTCAATCGAAGGAGATTTTGCCGTGATTATCATTCTGGAGCCGGGTGCGACCGTTGCACAACGCGAAGAACTGGTGGCCGACCTCACCGCGCACGGCTACGGAGTTCATCTTTCCGAAGGGGTGGAGCGCACCATCGTCGGGGTAATAGGAACGCCGGAGCGCGATAAAGAAGGTCTGGTCGAGCAGTACGAGGCCTGGACCTTCGTCGAGCGCGTGGTGCCGATCCTCAAACCGTATAAACTGGTCGGGAAAGCGTTCAAGCCCGAAGGCACCGTCATCAACGTGCGCGGCGTCCAGATCGGCGGCGGCACACTCTGCGTAATGGCGGGCCCCTGTACGGTCGAGTCGCCGGAGATGCTGTTCGAGACGGCGCGGATGGCCAAGGCGGCGGGAGCGCATATCCTGCGCGGTGGCGCGTTCAAGCCGAGCACCTCGCCCTACTCCTTCCACGGCATGGGCGAACAGGGCCTGAAGCTGCTGGCCGAGGCCCGTGACATGACCGGTCTGCCCATCATCACCGAGGTCATGGATACGCGGGACGTCGAGATGGTCGGCAACTACACCGACATCTACCAGATCGGTACGCGCAACATGACGAACTACTCGCTGCTGCGGGAGATCGGCACGACCCGCAAGCCGGTCATGCTCAAGCGCGGCTGGGCGAGCACCATCGAAGAGTGGCTGCAGGCGGCGGAGTATATCGCCAGCCAGGGCAACTATGAGATCATCCTCTGCGAGCGCGGCATCCGCACGTTCGAGAACTATACCCGCAACACCTTCGACATCAACGCCATCGCCGCGATCAAAGAGCTGTCGCATCTGCCGATATTCGCCGATCCCTCCCATGCGACGGGTAAGCGGAGTCTGGTCGGCCCAGTCAGTCTGGGCGCGGTCGCGACCGGTGCGGACGGCCTGATCCTGGAGACGCACCCCAATCCCGAGAAGGCGCTGAAAGACGGCCCGCAGTCGCTCTCCTTCGAACAGTTCGAGAAGCTGATGCAGGATGTACGGCCCATCGCGCAGGCGGTCGGAAAAACCCTGTGACGGCCAGCGCCTTTCCGGAAAATGTCCGCCCCTCTCTCGAACCCGAAGGAGGGGCGGCGCCTTCTCTGCCTTTCCCCCCCTTTGAGCGTGTCGCGATCCTCGGCGTGGGCCTCATGGGCGGGTCGCTCGGCATGGCTCTGCGCGCGCGTGGTCTGGCGAAGACGGTCGTGGGGTGGGATCGCAGCGCCGAGGCGCTGACACTGGCGCAGCAGCGCGGCGCTATCGACTTTGGGGAGACGGACCTGGGTCTGGCCGTGCAGCAGGCCGACGCAGTCTTCCTCGCGGTTCCCGTCGGCATCGCTCCCGAGGTGCTAGAGCGTATCGCCTCGCATGTCAGGCCAGACGCGCTGCTCTCCGACCTGGGCAGCGTCAAGACGGCAGTCGTCGCCATGGGAGATCGTCTGCTCGGGGGGCGTTTCGTGGGCGGACATCCGATGGCGGGTTCGGAGCAGAGTGGGGTGGGAGCAGCTCGCGTCGACCTGTTCGCGGACGCCGCCTGGGCCATCGTTCCTGCCCGACTTTCGGACCCCGGCACGGATGCCTCTTTGGCCCGACTGATCGCCCTGGTCGTCGCCCTCGACGCTCGACCACTCCTTCTGGACCCCGCCACCCATGACCGTCTCGTTGCCCTTATCAGCCATCTGCCCCATGTGCTCGCCTTCGCCCTGCGCGGCGTGGTTGAGACGGACCCGGAACGTGATCTGGCGTTGCAGCTCGCGGGGGGCAGTTACCGCGATATGATGCGTGTCGCCTCCTCCGATCCCAAACTCTGGCGCGGCATCTTCCTCACCAACCGCGACTTCCTCCTCGCCGCCCTCACCACCTACGAGCAACAACTCGCCGCCCTCATCCAAGCCATCCGCGACAACGATGCCAGCGCATTGGAGCAGACGATGTCTGCTGAAGTTCCTCGACAATAGTGTTGTCATGTCGCTCATGTCGCTTTCTGTCTTCCTTTTCGATTGGTGTTGAGGTCAGAAGAGGTCAAGGGTGGTTTGGGACTGATGTGGGAGGCCCTGGGCGGTGGGTTTTGGGATGAGGCGGTCGAAGTCGCCGTCAAGAGCCTCTTCGAGGCGTTTCGCGAACTTGTAGAGTTTGTCCATGTAGTAGCGGACGTTTTCATCGTGGGCATATTCGTCGCGCAGGCCGAGTTCGCCGCCCGCTTTTTCATAGACGTGGACATAGTCGCCGACGGGGACGTTTTTGGCGATAGCTGCGGAGCGGCGTTTCTGCTCGCTCTGGAAGGTCTTCTCGGTGACCCGCTCGCGGCGGGCCAGATCGTCGAGAGGGACTCGGCGGGCGAGCAAATCGTCGATGGTCTGGGCGTAGAGGGTTGCCACGCCTTCGCGGTCGTGTTCCAGAAGGCAGTCGATGGCCTTCGCCAGAAACTTGCGACCATACGCTTCGTCGGCGCGGGAGCGGAGTGACGCGCCTTTTAAGGTCCGTTTGCCATTGTAGCTGACGAGGACATAGTTTTTGGTCTTCAGGGAAAGCATCGCCGCATACCGACCGTCGAATGCCAGCCGAATGCCCTCTGGGAGGGGCGCGCCTATCTCCTGGACGTAAGCCCTCTCCTCCGGCTCGCCCTGAACGGTTGCGGGAGGAACGAAGTAGACTCCGTCCGTATCGATCTCGATGATAGTACTGCCACCGGCCTCCATGCGCTGCGCGACATCGACCACCAGTTCTCGCCCCAACTCCGTCACGCGCTCGGCGGCATCGTAGTCGTTCCAGTAGAAGGGGCCGCCAAGATAGCCGTAAAAGGAGTTGATGAGCACTTTGTAGGAGCCCTGCAGTCCATCCCAATACTGAAAATCCTGTTCGTCGCTCTGGAGCGCGGCGGGAGAAGCGATCTCGCCTCCCGATCCGGTCTGCCGCTCACTCTCGTCCGCCTTCTGCTGCCGCACACCTTCCTCGCGACTTTCGGCGGCCTGCGCTTTGCGCTTGGCGTCGAAGCGTCGCTGGGTGAGCTCGCGCAAAAGGGGCAGGAAGATGCCGAGTGTATCGGCCTTGGGGGCGAGACGGTGGGTGAGCATGAGGCTGGGATAGAGGCTCTCGACATCCGCCTTGACGACCCTATCCAGAACACCGGTCGCCCGGACCTCGGAGTAGCCGCCCGCGTAGGGGCGTGAGGAGCGCATTCGCGCCACGGCGCGCCCGGCCGCCAGATAGGCTCGCACAAACAGGGAGTTGATCTTCTCGCCATTGCCCGTCACGACCGTCTGTCCGTAGTTGTCGGGAATCATCTGCGCCTGATAGAATTCGACAGGGGAGATCAACTCGGCCAGCTTGCGGGTTTCGATCACATCCTGACGGGCGTAGAGGCGCACCAACTCGGGGTCTTCGCGGTAGATTCGGGCCATCTCGGCGCGTGGAAGCTCCACCCGCTGCTCCTCGGCAAACCCGAACACGCGGGCGCACTCTTTGAGGCCGTAACTGGTGAGCGCCTGCCGCGCCCAGTCGAAGCGCTGCACCACCAGATAGGTGTCCAGAACGTGACGACCGTGGATATAGACAGGCACATACGGTCGGGAGTTACCGCCGATGGCATAGTTGCGCTCCTGCCCTAACCGCGGCTCACTGCCGTCGCGCCCGATGGCCAACCGGACCTTATGCCGCTTGCAGCGCGCCATGACGTAGGGCAGGTCGAAACCGTAGACGTTGTGCCCTTCGATCACATCGGGGTCCCGCTCACGCACAAGTGCGGCGAACCGCTCCAGGATCTCCGGCTCGTCCCCTTCGATCAGGTCGAGCAGGCCGCGATTGTCGGAGACGGCGATCAGCAGGATACGATTGTCCTCGGGTTCGGGGTCGAGGCCGTTCGTCTCGATGTCGAACTGCAACCGTACGACGTCCTCGAACGTCAAACCCTTGAACAGCGTCTGCCCGGAACGAATCAATGCCATTTTTGCGCCGCCTGCGTAGGTCAGGTGCTCGATATGCGCGTCTCGCAGCCGAAAACGTGCCGCCTGATAGTCGGCCTGCCCTGCGAACTCGGCGAGCAGGCGATAGCCCTCGCCCTCCAGATCGGTATAGTCGGCCCCAGCCAGGGATGTCTCCGGCGGTCGGGTCAGAAGCAACCAGGGACGAGAGGGCGCGCGTTCCCGCTGCACGGTCTCTCCGGTCCGTCGGTAGATCCAGACGCCCTCCTCATAGTCGGCCTCGACGGCGACAATGCCGGGCGTGCTGTCCTGGCCGTAGAGGAGAGAATCGATGGGGATCTGTGTGTCGTTTGCTGTCATAATAACCGATTATACCTTACGTCGCCGTGCACGGTGGGAACAAGAATGTGCCCATGGGCGTTAACGTCTCTGAACGGAACACTGGAAAGCGCCGGATCTTGGCAACCGGGGCCCAACGGTTTTACGTAGGAAACAGAGGAAGTGCAAGACTGTCGAAAGGGGAGTACAAATGAAGACGAGACTGCGTATGATCGGCGGCCTGTTGGTCGCGCTGATCTGTATCGGATATGCCACGTTGGCCCAGCAGAGTAAGACGACAAAGCCTAAGACGGGGACGAAGAAAGCCGTCGAACACACGGATAAGGTCGTACATACCGACGCCGAATGGAAGAAGCTACTGACGCCCATGCAGTACGATGTACTGCGCCACGCGGGCACCGAACGCGCCTATACCGGTGACACCTGGAACAATCACGAGGCGGGCGTCTACCGTTGCGCGGCGGACGGGAATCTGCTCTTCTCCTCGAAAACGAAGTTCGAATCCGGGACGGGCTGGCCCAGTTTCTGGGAGCCCATGACGAAGACCTGCGTCAAAGTACGCGCGGACGGCAGCGATGGGATGGACCGTACCGAAGTCGTCTGCTCGCGGTGCGGCGGCCACCTGGGCCATGTTTTCAACGATGGCCCGCCGCCCACCGGACTGCGCTACTGCATGAACTCCGCCGCCATGAAGTTCGAGAAGGCGAAGAAGTAGAAATGTCTCCCCGCTTCTGCGTGGAGCGGCCTTTTATTCACGTGTAGATATGTGATATAATGAGGACGCTGTAAGCAGCACGAGGAGAATCCAAACAGAATGAACCTATTCCGCGGCGTGCTGGGTCGATTTTCCCGTGACATGGGGATCGACCTCGGCACTGCCAATACCCTGGTCCATGTGCGTGGACGAGGGATTTTGTTACGCGAGCCTTCTGTCGTCGCTATCGACCGCGACAATCCCAAGAATGTGCTGGCGGTCGGCGAAGAGGCCAAGCGAATGCTCGGGCGTACGCCCGGCAACATTATCGCTATTCGACCGCTCAAAGACGGCGTGATCGCGGATTTCGACCAGACTGAGAAGATGATTCGCTACTTCATCGCGAAGGTTCATCGCCGCTCCATGCTGGTCGCGCCGCGTGTCGTGGTCGGCGTTCCCTCCGGCGTCACCGAAGTCGAAGAGCGCGCCGTCAAAGAGGCGGCGCGCAAAGCAGGCGCGAAAGAGGCCTTCACCATCGAAGAGCCGATGGCGGCGGCTATCGGGGCGGGCCTGCCCGTTTCAGAGGCGACCGGCTCTATGATCGTCGATATCGGGGGGGGCACGACGGAGGTCGCGGTCATCTCGCTGGGCGGGATCGTGACGGCACGCTCCGTGCGCATCGCAGGCGACGAAATCGACGAGGCCATCATCAACTATGTACGGCGTACCTACAACCTCGCCATTGGTGACCGCACCGCCGAAGACGCCAAGTTCCAGGTCGGCTCCGCCTATCCCACCGGGCCGGAACGTACCATGGAGGTGCGCGGCCGCGACTTGATCTCGGGGCTGCCGCGCAAGACCACCATCACGAGCAGCGAGATACGGGAAGCGATCCAAGACCCCATCAACTCGATCGTAGAGGCCGTCAAGACGACCCTGGAGGGCACACCTCCTGAGCTCTCCGCAGACATCTATGATCGCGGTATCGTTCTGGCCGGCGGCGGCGCTCTGCTGGAAGGTCTCGATCTGCTGTTGGCCCGTGAGACCTCCATGCCGGTCCACATCGCCAACGATCCTCTCTCTTGCGTCGTGCTCGGCACCGGACGCGTTCTGGAGGAGATCGACACCAATCCCACCCTCCGAAAGATATTGAAAAAGTAGCCGGAGCCTTCCATGCGCTCGGAAACCACCCCGCGTGCCCGACGTTACTGGGCCGCTCTTATTTTTCTGCTCCTCGGCGTACTGCTGGGCGCCTGGCACAATCGCGTCACCACTCAGGGTAGTCAGGATCCTGTTGTCGGCGGAGTGCGGGGCGTACTCGCAACGCCGGTCGGCTGGATGAGTGGCGCGACGCACTGGTTCGGCAGACAGACGGGCTGGCTGTTTCGCGGCCATGCGGTCGATACGGAGAACCGACGCCTGCACGACCGCGTGGCGCAGTTGGAAGGCGAGAACGCTGCCCTGCGGGAAGCGCAGACCAACGTCGATCGCCTCCGCGACGATCTCGGATTCGTACACGCCAACACTCCCCGCCTCCTGGCTGCCGACATTACCGCCCAGAAGACCGACCCGAAATTCGATACTCTGATCATCAACCGGGGCAGCCGCGACGGGGTCCGCATCAACAGCATGGTACGTACGCGGAACGGACTGGTCGGTCGTGTCTTCGAAGTGACCCCCGGCACCGCCTCCGTCCTGATGCTGACCGACCAGAAGTCCGGGGTCGGAGGGCGAGTACAGCGGGCAAACTCGCGTGCGGTCGGCGTCTGCGAAGGCAACAACTCCTCCCGTCTCGATCTGAAATATCTGCCCGGTGACGCCGACGTCAAGGCGGGCGATAGGATCGTCACCTCCGGGCTTGGGGGCGTCTTCCCTGCCGGACAAGTGATCGGCACGGTGGAAAGCGTCAAACCCGACGAGAACAACGTCGGCAAGACGGCGGTCGTCCATCCTGTGGTGGAGTTCGACCGGCTCGAAGAGGTCTACGTTCAACCATGACGCCGCAGTCCGCCCGGACGGTTCGGCTCTGTGTCGCGCTGCTGGCAGCAGCGCTGGGTCAACTCGCCTTCGCCGGAAGCATCAGTATCCGGGGCGCGCGACCCGATCTCCTTCTCGCGACGGCTCTCTTAAGCGCCATGTTTTCGGACGCCAACGGAGGCGCGGCGCTCGGCTTTTCGGCGGGCCTGATCCACGCCTGCTTCGCCGCCCCGCCTCTGGGCGGCTTCGGCAGCCTGCTGTTCAGCCGCACCCTCGTCTGCTTCGGTGTCGGCTGGCTCGAAGAGCGCATCTACCGCGATAACGGCCTCCTTGCCGTGGTTCTCGTAGGGTTAGGTACGCTGCTGACCGAAGGAGTCTTCTTCGTCCTTGCCCCGCAACGGCATCTCCTCCACTGGGCACGTTCCGTCGGCGGCACGACCCTCTACAACGTGCTTCTTGCCTATCCGCTCTATCTTCTCCTGCGCCGCTGGCTCGGTCCGCTGCGCGTCCGCGACTCCTACTAAATCCGCTCCTATGACCTTTCTGTTGCCTTCGTGTGCGTTTGGTGTTACAATAGGAAGGATACCTAAAGGATCGTGAACGGGGCGACTGTAAGATGCAAAAGAGTGTACTTTCTTCTCAATGGTTTGGGCGCCTTG
>JBBQPO010000128.1:0-16843 GCA_038217285.1 Chthonomonadales bacterium | reverse complement strand
CGTTTTCCAGGTAGAGCCGCAGATCGTTGACGCCTGTCTGGATCATATGCGTGCGCTCGATACCGAGGCCGAAGGCGAATCCGCTGTACTTCTCGGTGTTGATGCCGTAGGCACGCAGAATGTTGGGATGGATCAGCCCGGCGCCGCCAATCTCCAGCCAGCGCCCCTGCCAGGAGATCGAATAGTCCACGCCCGGCTCGACGAAGGGAAAGAAGTCCGGACGGAACCGCACCAGCGTCTCCGGGCCGAACATCGAGCGGGCGAAAGCGCCGAGGGTGCCTTTCAGGTCGGACATGGAGATCTTCTCGTCCACCATGAAGACATCGACCTGATGGAATGTGTGATGGTGGGTCGCATCTACGGCCTCATAGCGGAAGCAACGGCCGATGGTGGCGAAGCGGAAGGGAGGACGCATCTCCGCCATCATCCGGCCCTGCAGCGCGGTGGTCTGGGTGCGGAGCAGGCGGTCATCGGTGACGAAGAACGAACTCTGCTCATCCATCGCCGGATGATCTTCGGGATAGTTGAGCGCCGCGAAGTTGTAGGCGTAGTCTTCCAGCTCTGGGCCGTCCACGAACTGATAGCCCATGCCGCTCAGCACGGTCTTGACCTGATCGGCGGTCTGTGTCAGTGGGTGCAGGCGTCCGGCGGGTAAGGGGCGGCCAGGGAGCGTGACGTCCAGGGCTTCCGCGGCGAGACGGGCTTCCATCTCGCGCGCCTGCAGCGCCTCACGCCTGACGCCGATCCGCTCGGTCAGGGTCGCGACGGCCTCGTTGATGCGCGCTCCGAAAGTGGGCCGCTCTTCGGCGGGCAGATTACGAATGCCGCGTCGCAGTTCGTTCAGCCCTTTGTCACGGCCCAGATATTTCGTTTCGACTCCGGCCAGTTCCGCCACGTTGTGAACGGCCTCTAAAGCTGCCAGCCCCTCCTGGAGTTGCTGCGCGATGATATCCGACACTGGTCTCTCCCTTCTCCAGACACAACAAGACGCCCCACAATTCTCACTCTCCGAAAGTGCGCACGGGAGAGTCCGAAATGGGGGCGCCTTTACAGAACGCTGGACTTCAGGTTGTGGTCCGTCGCGGGGCGTTTCGTTACGCCGCCGCCGGCTCTCCCGTCTGATTCAGCATGCTCGCCGCCTGCGCGATGAGCTGCGTAAACGACGCGGGATCGCTGACTGCCATCTCCGCCATGACCTTGCGGTCCAGCGTGATTCCGGCTTTGTTCAGCCCGTCGATGAAGCGGCAGTACTGCATACCTTCGGCGCGGCAGGCCGCGCTGATGCGGATAATCCAGAGGGCGCGGAATTCGCGCTTCTTGTTACGCCGATCCCGGTAGGCATAGTTGCCCGACTTCATGAACTGCTCGTTGGCAGTCTTGAACAGATTACGTTTGCCGCCCCAGTATCCTTTGGCAGCTTCAAGCACCTTTTTATGGCGCTTGTGGGTCATCATCCCACGTTTCACGCGAGCCATATCGAAACATCCTTTCCACAAACGGTCAGCACACGGTTATTGACGGTCAAACCAGAGCTGACCGGGAGCGACAGCGGCGTGAAACTAGTCGAGGCCTTTGCCGAGCATACGGGTGATGCGTTTGAGATCGCCCTTGAACAGCACCGCATCGTTGTTGAGGTTCCGCTTGCGGTTGGCGTCTTTCTTGCGCATCAGGTGGTTGAGGCCGGTCTTACCGCGCATCAGTTTGCCGGTCGCGGTCTTGGTGAACCGCTTGACGACCGTCTTGCGGGTTTTGATCTTATTCTTCTTTACCTTCAAGTGCGTATCCCTGTCGCCCTCTGCGGGCGTTTCTAGTTGGAATGAGTGCCGTGAAGACACGAACATCGTTCGCATCGTCCGCAGAACAGTAAGACACAGGTGAAAGGAAGCCGGGTTGATCCCTCCGGCTTCCCTGCACTATGGGCCGTGCGGTTCTTGTCGAGGGTCAGGGTTTAGGACTGAGGATCATCGTGAGCATCTTGCCTTCCAGCGACGGCGGCTTCTCGATGATCGCATGGTCGGCAATCGCCAGAATCATCTTATCCATCAACTTGCGTGCGATCTCCGGGTGGGTGATCTCACGGGCCTTGAACTGGATAGTGACTTTGACTTTGTCGCCCTTCTCCAAAAACTCCTGCGTATGCTTGACGCGCACCTGAAAGTCATGTTCCTGGGTGACCGGGCGCATTTTGATGCCCTTAATCTCCTGTTGACGCGACTTCTTGTGCTGCTCTCGCTCACGCTTGCCCTGTTCGTACTTGTATTTGCCGTAGTCCATGATGCGGCAAACGGGCGGCTGGGCCTGGGGCGCGACCTCAATGAGGTCGAGGCCCTTTTCCTGCGCAAGCGTCAGGGCGTCTCGCGCTGGCATGATTCCGATGGGTTGTCCCTCATCGTCAATGACACGGACATCCCGGATGCGTTGATCGCGCGGCCCGCGCAAAATCATTTCATTAACACGAAAATCCTTGTTGATGGATCACCCCTCCGGCAGCATGGCACGACGCCGCGACCTGTTCGCGACTGAGCTCTTTCTTGAGAGCAAATTGCCACCAGACGGGACGCATTATACCCTCTCCAGGCGTCCACTGTCAAGGTAGATTCCGCCAATGATCCTGCCCTATTTTCAGAGACAGTCGAGAGTTCATGGTCATCGTGCCCGCAGGATGGCGTTGAAAATGTCATTCTGCCTGCGCGATTGAACTCTTCAGCACAAACCGAACGTACAGTGCTCAATGGGGTTTCTTCGCTTCGTGGAGGGGAATGGCCTGCCGCGAAGCGACACCCCTTCATTCAACAACTATAGATTCGACGAAGGTCCACCGCCGAATGGGACACTGGTGGCTGGGGGAGGGGATGCGATGCGAACGGTCGAAGAGGCTTGGGATGCGATCATGGGGCAGGTTGAACGATTGCCGGCAGAGCAGGTGCCACTCCTCCAGTCGGCAGGGCGTGTGCTGGCGGAGGCGGCCTGCGCCGATACCGATCTGCCGCCCTTCGACAATGCGGCGGTGGACGGCTACGCGGTGCGGGCCATCGACACCCTCGGAGCGACTGCGGCCAGGCCGTGCCGATTACACACGCTCGACGCCGTGCCTGCGGGTGCACTGGCGATGCAGACGGTGCAGACGGGGACGACAGCGCGGGTGATGACCGGGGGGCCGCTGCCGCCCGGAGCCGATGCGATGGTGATGGTCGAAGATACCGCCATTACGGAAGCGGGCGTGGTGGAGATTCGCGCGGAAACGCGGGCAGAACAGCATGTCCGACGCCACGGGGAGGAGATGCGGCGTGGAGATCAGGCGCTGAGCGCAGGAACCCTGCTGCGTCCTGCCGAGGTGGGCATGCTGGCAACGCTGGGATTTGCTACCGTGCCCGTCTATCGGCAGGCGCGCGTTGCCGTCGTCACGACAGGCGACGAGATCGTGGACATCGGGTCGGGCGAGCTGCCGCCGCCCGGACACATCCGCAATAGCAACCGCTATATGCTGGCGGCGCTGGTGCAGGAGGCGGGAGGTTGGATTCACTCTCTCACACATGTGCACGACGACCTGGAGGCGATAGAGGCCGCGTTCCGAACGTTGTCCGCGCCGGAGACGGGCGCGGATGTCATCCTGAGCGCAGGTGGAGTCTCCGTCGGAGATCGGGATTTCGTGAAGCCGGCGCTGGAGAAGCTGGGTAGGCTCGACCTTTGGCGGGTGGCGATGAAACCGGGTAAGCCGCTGGCCTTCGGAAGTATCGGCAGAACGCTGTTTTTCGGACTGCCTGGTAATCCCGTCTCCGCGATGGTGACCTTTGAGATGTTCGTCCGGCCCGCGCTCTGGAAAATGGCAGGGCGTACCGCCCTGGAGCGACCGCGTGTCGAGGCGACCCTCACGCATCCTGTCGCGCATCTGCCGGGGCGACGGGAGTACGTGCGCGCTTTCACGCGTACCGAACAGGGACGGTTTATCACCACCCCGACGGAAGCGCAAGGCTCTGGCATGCTCAGCTCCATGACGGCCGCGAACTCCCTCCTCATTGTTCCGACCGAAGCGGCGAATCTGCCCGCGCAGGCCATTGTCGAGGTGATTCTGCTCTGAACTCGGGCAGCAAAAAGCCGCTCGATACGAGCGGCTTTCTCGGAATGATCCGTTCGGCGCTGGCTACGATTGCGCCGCGTGTTGACGGTCCATCTGGCCCCACGGGTTAACGCGCATATAGCAGGCTACGCGTCCGTCCAGACTTGCCGGAAGGATATCTTCCCGCTCCAGTCTGACCTCGCGTTCCCCCCCAATCTGACGGTAGATACCCGGGCAGACCTTTTCGCCCGCAAGAAACAGATCTTCATTCGTCGCGTCGTATGCGAACTTGTGCCTCATGATGTGTGTACTCCTCCCTCATGGGACGTCTGTGCTACAGGGCCAGATCAGTGCGAACATTGCATGGCAAGAGGCGTATGGAGCTTCCGGCATCGATTACACCAGCAGTTACAGGGAAAGGCCATACTTTCGATAACCTCTACAGATTAGTGACGGGACCAGAGGCGAAAAAGTTGCACGGATTTCGGCGGTTCCCCAGAGAATTTTTGCGCGAGCCAACGGGTTTCAGGGTTGTGTCGAAGGCTATTCTATCCTGCGATAGAGACTAAAGAAAAGGGCAAGATGAAAAAAGCAGGGCTTTGGCCCCATTGTGTCGAACAAGCGTAGCAGACACACACTGTCGGAAAGAGTAGGAAAAACCGATGAAGGAACAACTGGCCGCGCTCTATGCGTTGCAGAAACTCGATAGCGGCATGGACGCCCTGAAGCGGAAATTCGCCGTCCTCGATAAAGGAGCCGCCGAAAAGGCCGCCTACGATGCCGCCAATGCCGCTTTCAAGGAACTGGATCATGCGCTGCATGGTCACAGCGGGATGCTCAAAGACACGGAATTGGAACAGAAAGCCGTCGAAGAGAAACGCGCTGCGGAAGAAAAGAAGCTCTATAGCGGCACGGTGCGAAACCCCAAGGAAATGACCGCGATGCAGGAAGAGATCGAGATGCTGGCCCGGCAGCGCAGCCGCCTCGACGAGAAGATCGTTTTGCTGATGGAAGAGGTCGAATCGGCAAAACAGCATCAGGTCGTTGCGAAAAAGGCCCTGAGCGTGGCGCGCGCCGCGCTGAAGGCCAAGCTCGCAGTGGCGCAGGCATCCGCCAGTGAGATGTCGGCCACCGCGCAGAAGCTGACCGCCTACCGCGAACAGGCTGTCAAGCCGATACCCGCCCCGCTCCTGAGGCGCTACGATGAGCTGCGGAGGGCGAATCAGGGCATCGGTATCGCGCCCGTCCTCGATGGCAATACCTGCGGTGGGTGCCGTATGGGCCTGCCCTCCCAGATCATTACCCGTCTGCACCTCGGCAAAGACATCGAAACCTGTCTCAACTGCGGACGGATGCTCTGCGAGGGGGAGCCAAAAAAATGAGTGCGACCCACTGGACAGCCCACGTGGACGGCGCGGCGCGGGGCAATCCCGGCCCTGCGGGCGTCGGTGTCGTCATCGAGGACGCCGAGGGCACGGTCGTGAAAGAGATCGCCGAACCGCTGGGTCGCACCACCAACAACGTCGCCGAATATACCGCCATGATCCGTGCGCTGGAAGAGGCGCGCGCTCTCGGATGCAGTCGCCTCGCCGTCTACACCGATAGCGAACTGATGGCGCACCAACTCAACGGGAAGTACGCCGTCAAAGCGGCCCACCTCATTCCCCTCTACCAGCGCGCCAGACTGCTGCTCAAACAGTTCGACGCGGCGTCGGTGACGCACGTGCGCCGCGAACTCAACAAGCGCGCCGACGCGCTTTCCAATCTCGGAGCCGATCAGGTGAAGTAAAGGAGCCGCGCCATGCAAGAGGACGGTCTCACCAATCGAAATAGCGAGGAGACAGAATAGATTGAACGCATTGAAAACGCTTCCGCTGCCTCGTGAATCTCATTTCGAGCCCGTCTGTTTCGCCCGGCGCCCGTCGAGAGCAGAGTGGGGAACGGGCCGATTTCGAACGGTGTCTCTGCTGGCGATGCTTGGCCTGTTCGTACTGCTGTCGGCGCGGAACGGGCGGGCCGCAGACACCTATCCGCTGTTTACCGTTCGGTCTCCGACACACGCTTGCATCGATGCGCTCCTCACCCTGCCGGTTCCGGCCTCTTTCGTCAGGGTCGCGATGCGCCCTGGCAGTCAGTGGGAACTCTCTCTCGCTCGCCCTGAGAAAAAGCTCTCTCCGTCGATTCCGTGCCAGTTTCAGACCGTGCATGGACTGACGACTCTCTCGTTCATCCTGCCGCGCATCGAGAAAGGGGAGACGCTGCCGTTTCGGCTAAATCCTGTCCGGACAGGCCGCTTCGGTATGGACACAGGCGTGAAGGTCGCACAGGTCGGCACGGATATCGAGATCAAGGTCGCGGGCAGCCTCTTTACCCGCTATACCACCCACAGCGGACCGAACAAGCCATTTTTCTATCCGATCCTGACGCCGGATAACCAAAATCTGACGCGGCGTTGGCCGGTGGAACCGGGCGCTGATCCTGCCGAAAGCCACGATCATCCGCATCATCGCGGCCTCTGGTTCACGCATAGCAGTGTCGATGGCGTGGACTTCTGGACGGAAGTCGAGACAGACAAGGTCAAACTCGGCAAGACCGTCAATACCGGCTTTACCGAGTTGGTCAGCGGCCCGGTCTTCGGTGAGTTTACGGCCACGACAGACTGGATCACGCCGGAAGGCAAACGGATTGCCACCGACACCCGTACCGTCCATATCTGCCCGCTTCCCAACGGGGACCGCCTGCTCGATTTTGCCATTACCATGAAGCCGGACGGTGGCCCACTGCTCTTCGGAGATAACAAGGACGGCGTTTTTGGCCTTCGGCTGCCGGATTCACTCTCTGTCAACCCTTCGGTCAAACCGGCGCGGCCCGGTACCGGACACTACATCAACTCTGTCGGCGATAAAGACGGAGCGGCCTGGGGGAAAGCGGCGGAGTGGGTGGACTACTGGGGACCCGTAGGTGCCCAGACGTGGGGGGTGGCCATGTTCGACAGCCCGCAAAATTTCCGGCACCCGCAGACCTGGCACGCCCGCGACTACTCCCTGTTCACCGTCAATCCCTTCGCACTCCACGACTTTAAACTCGGCCCCAAAGATGCCGGCAACTACACCGTCGCCGCCGACTCCAGTCTGACCTTACACTATCGCCTCGTCTTCCACAAAGGCGACAATACAACGGCCCGTATCCCCGACCAATATGCCGCCTATGCCGATCCTCCAGTGGTTGAAGCCAACTGGAGCGGCAGCAAACTGCGGCGCCCGGCAGCCTTACCGCATCAGACCGCTCCTTAAGGTTGCCGCCCCTAAAGGAGCGGCCCGTTGGGGAAGGTTAAGGCCCATAAATGGGCCTGGGATGGTTGAAAGGGAGAGCAAATCTCTCCACGAGGCATCGCTAACACCCTGTTTCCTTGCGCATTCGCCTGTGCTCGCGTCAGACCCAGCCCCCTTTAGGGGGCTTACCGCATCAGACCGCTCCTTTAGGGGCGGCTCTTGTTCAGCGTTTGCGTGCCTGCAAAGCAAAGGCGTGCGGCAATCGCCTCAGGGTCTCCTTCGGCATGGCGGAAAACTGGTCCCAGAACGGGTCCGGGTACTCGGTCAGGGATTCGATATTCAGGCCGGCCGCAATCAGGCTGTTGACGATCTCCCCCAGGGTCCATTGTCGATACCGGGGTGTGGCTTCCGTGGCCTGCGAGAACAGACGCTCTCGCCGTTCGGAAGAGAAGTAGTCTCCATGCTCGGCGTCGAGTTCGTACCCGGCAGTGTCCGTGTTCCAGACCCAGTCCAGGGGATGGGATTCATAGACGAAGAAGAGGCCGCCCGGAATGAGCAGGCGGGCGACGACTCTGGCCCAGGCCGAGAGGTCCATCATCCAGCAGAGCGCTCCCTTGCCGGTATAGACCAGGTCGGCGGTTCCGTCCAGATTGTGGGGCGTCTCCAGAATATCGGTCTGAACCCAGTGCGCCGGAGCGTCGATGGCGTCGGACTTACGGCGGGCGACTCCGAGCAGGTGCTCACTGATATCGACGCCCACGACCTCCGCCGCGCCCTGCCGAAGCAGCGACAGACCGTCGTTGCCATGCGAGCACTGGAGGTGAATGGCGCGTCGGCACCACGGCGCAAGGTCGCCCAGGAGCTCCTTTTCTGTGGGGAACAGATAGTTGCCGCCCGAGCGCAAAAACGCGATGGCTTCGGCCTCGTCCGCTCCATACCACCGCGCCGTCTCGTTCCACCAGACGGCGTTGGCCTGATGTGTCTGTGTAATGTCCATAGTAGCCTTATCAGCCGCAAGGCGCGGCTAACTCCCTTCGACGGATCGTCCGTGTCGCGCCACGGGCCATTTGTCTGGAAGGATCTCCCCGGTTTTCGCATCGCGTAAGCCCGCCGCCGAGTACTGAACGATGTACGCTTTGCGCATTCCACTGGACCGGTTGACCCCGCTTTTGTGAAAAGTAAGCGACTGCATCGCGATCATCGATCCGGCCGGTATCGGCGTCGGCACACCCTGGTCGGGATCGTCGAGGGGATGGCAGGCGAGCCCGACGTCGGTCTGCGTATGCGGTACAAGGCCGTGCTCATGGGACTGCGGTATGACTGAGAGACAGCCATTCTCCACGGTAGCATCGTTGACGGCGAGCCAGAGAGTCAGGTACGGGCTGGGAACGACCGGCGTGTAGCCATCGTCCTGATGCCACGGGAATTCGGCGGCGCCGTGGCCCTCTTTATAGACCGACTGGTTCCAGTAGAGATCGACATCGGGGCCAAGCACTTTCGTCGTAATTTCGACGAATTCAGGCCGACGCACGAATTTCAACAGCGCGGGATCTCGTTCCGCGAGATGGCTGGTAAACGCGATTTCGCCTGCGCGCGAGATCCCTTCGGTCCCCAGCTTCCGCAATCTCTCCTCGTGCTCCGCATGGTGCGCCTCGATTAACAAAGCCAACTCCGCCATCTCCTCACCTGTGAAGACATGATCCAGTACGACGAAGCCCTGAGACTGGTACTCGGTGAGTTGTGCATCGTTCATTAACATAAGAATTGAAATCTCCTGAACGCAGGTTAACAGCATTCTCCCAAAACGTTTTCCGACAGGCCGACACCTCCGGAACGTACTCTTATTATAACTGCTCGCAATCCGTGCGCTGGCCTTACGAGTTTCTGACGGAAGGAATCTCGGGGTAGACGTTGAATAAATAATCGAACTCATGCGAAAGGAGCAATTTGATGGCAACCCTGATGGTACAAGTAGAAGATGCGCTGATGGAACGCATCGCGGATGTTGCGCATGAACGTGGCGAAGACACGGGGCAGGTTATTGCCGAAGCTCTAAGACAGGCTTTCAGGTCGAAAGAGACCGATCAGGACACGACACTCGACGAGGAAATGTTAAATATTCTCGCTCCTCACTGGGCCGATCAGGATCGACAGGGGACAGAAGGCGACTCCGCTACGCAAACAGGCAGTTCCGGTGACGCAGTCGAAGAATATCTTTCCAAGCACTGGGCGGATGATATTCGCAAAGTAAGCATGAATCGCTGATGACGCTAACGGATACAGGGCCATTGGTGCGCTCCCCGGACTGCTTGATAGGTCAGACGACGATCCGAGTTCGATTCTTGAGCCTGTCAGAGCAGAGTGGCATGCCGTCTTCGATATCAGGTAATTGATGCGTGTTTGTAGGTTCGCTCACGGCGTTACATCTCCTGAAATCGCTATGCCCATTGAAAGGCAGTTCTGAACACCAAGCCAGTCTTGTTCTGTCAACGAGCCGATTGAGTTAAGATCCGTTGCGTCAAATGTAAGGACGTAGCAACGGAACGCGGACGGGTAGCGTAAGTTCGCAGCAGACCAATCTTGAAGTAAGTAGTCTGAAGGCGCGGTTGCAGTGGCGACATTCGTAGTCAACAGTCCCAAGATAACATCAGGACGATGTGCATGGTACAGCGAAGTCGAGACGACAACGGCGGGCCTGCGTTTCGTAGCGACAGCTCCAGGGAAGAGAACGGTGACAACATCGCCGGGCTTAAACATCGTTGAGATCCTCGCCAAGTGCGCTCTCGGCATGTCGTAACGAGTGGAGCGTTGCCTCCCGTATGTCCTCTTCGCTCCATGAATCGCGGTAGTCCACGATGCTTTCTGACGGAATGTCGCTGAGGAGACGACGCGCCAGTTGAAGTTTTTCGCGGGCTGGAAGCGGTTCTGCTGCTTTGTAGAGTTCCTCGATTGTCATTGTCATTTTGAGTGCCCTTCCGGTTATGGATGAATATTCACTGGTTCCAGCCGAGCCTGCCGTTGATCGAGATGCTGTATGTGGCGGTGTGGGTCGCCATGGCGTAGGTCGACCAGATTGCTTCGGCGCAGAACTCGGCCAGGATGATGCCGAGCGCGACCTGATGCAGTTTGTTGTGGCCCTTCAGGCCGTAGTAGCGTTCGACGAACAACTTGATGAGCCAGACGATGATCAGGCCGGTCCAGAAGTAGTCCAGGCCGAAGTTCATGGCGAGCGCGTAACCGGCGGGATGCAGCGCGAAGCCGGGGATCCGGAACCGGATGAAGTCGAGCCCCAGTACGACCAGGAAACCGACCAAGACGAAGGCGATGGCGACGCTGTTCGGCGGCTGATGCTTGTTGATGAGCGTATCGACGACGCCCGCCGTCTCGCCGCCTGCGTTTTGCGCCCCGTAGTGATAGCCGGTATAGATATAAGTCATGTGGCCCAGCACGCTGCCGATGACCGTCGCCAGCAGAATGGCGATGAAGAGCGCCCGCTGGTTCATCTTCGCCGAATCGCCCATCTTCATCGCCTCCAACTGGTGCGGCATGGGGTGGGTGCGGTGGATGCGGTTGAAGATGTGGAAGGTGGTCACCATACGGCTGATCCCTGCCTGCGACAGCGCGCCTGTTCCGGCGAAGTCCACGAGCATCTGGTTCGGCCCCATAAAGGCCATCTCGTGCGACGGCGCGCCGATCTGCGCCCGCATTCGGGTCAGCGCCACGCTGAACGCCAGGAATAGAAGCGTCTCGAAGCCGACCATCCAGAGCGGTATCCCGATGAACAGTCCGATTCCACCGATCCCCGCGACACTGAGGATCAGCCCTGCGAACGCCAGCCGGTGCGGCACGCCGCGCTTGTCTCCACCGCCATGCAGGATCTGCTGCCACACCTCGCCCAGATAGCTTCGCGCCACCCACGCTGATGTGCAGAACAGCGCTAGAAACGCCCCCCACGACTGCTCGCTGAAGTAGGGCGGACCCGGCACCAGGCCGCCGCCGCCGAAGACGCCCGCGCTCTCCGTATAGCCAATGGCGTAGGTGAAGACCTGCAGGCCCTTTCGGAAAAAGAAGAAGAAGATGCAGGAGAAGAGCAGGTCGGTCGGCATGAAGAACCCGATGACCGCCATATAGGGGAAGAGGCCGATAGGCGTCCAGCCGATAGCATTGAAGGGTGGGCTCTGGAAGAACTGCGAAAGGTCGCCCAGGAAGCGCACATTGATGAGCGGCAGCCAGGGATAGATGAAGTGGAAGCCGTTGAGCATGTCGATGGCGAACATGAACGCGAACGGAACCACGAACAGCTTACTCTGCCAAAGCTTCGAGCGGCCCGAGCCCATCTGCACGATGGCCATCGGCATCTGAATGATCGGAAAGGCCAGTTTCTCGCGGTTCGACCACTCGTCGCGCATGAGGCTGTTGATACAGAGCATCGCCCCGCAGACCAGCGTGACCAGCACGGTCCAGGAGAAGATATAGCGCCACCAGAGCGGCAGGCGGGTGACGAAGTATCGAAACCCGAAGCCCCCGTTGCGATAGTCGATATACTTGTCCGCATCGGCCGGTTGGATGAAGAACCAGGGACTGGTGTAAGGGTTGATGTACTTGTCGAACCGCGTATCGTTGGTGCGGTAGAGCGCGTAGGAGTGGATGTAGGGGTTGATGACCGTCATCCACTCGGCGCAGATCGCTCCCATAACCGTGTGCATGGCGTAGAAGATGATCAGCTCGCCTTCGGTGAGGGCATGTTTCGGAGCCACGCGCCGTACCACCAGATTCGCCATCGCCACGACCAGCGTCAGAATGACCGGTGGGACCATCAGCGAGAAGATGACATCCACCAACTGACTGGCGGACCAGTAGGCGGTGACCGGGGCGAGCAGCAGCGCCAGCAGCATGACGCGTCCGCTGAACCAGCGGCGAGAGGATTTCACTTCCTCGGGCGCGGGCGTCTCGGAGGCTAACTTCGGTAAAGGCGACGATTGAGCCAATTCTTACTCCTGACAGGGGCATTAAGGACCGAACAGCATCCAGTCGAGCACACGGCACTGGAGACTGGTGTAACGGGTGAACTCATCGCTGACCATAAATCTCCAGGTGCCTTCCAGATGCCAGCCGTCGTTGAGACGGGTGATGAGCAGGCGGACGTGCTGCGTACGTACAGACGGAAACGTGAGATTTCCAGCCCAGCCGACCCAGTCTCTTGTCTGCGCGACCGTGCGCCAGTGGGTGCCATCGTCGGATACCTGGACGGCATAGTCGCGCGGAACGCCTCCATCGACGGCAGGCAGGGGTGTGAGCAGAATCGACATGTTGATGGTCCGGGGTGTTGCGAAATCGATCTGGAGCCACTGCGGGGCTTCGGGCGAGGCTCCGGATAGACTGGCCTCCCACCAGGTCCGGTCCGACAGGCCGGGAGTGGCATCGCGCACCGACCAGCGTCCGTCAATGGCATGGGCTGCCGGATGTTGGGCCGTCTCGGAAGAGGCCCGGATGGTCGCGCCGAGCGCCGTTGTCGCATAGTTCTTCCCGAAAGAGCGTGGGGCGGCAAGGGCGAGCGGCTCGCCTTTCGGAACCCGCAGGTAGAGCGCATAACCATCGATGGGAGTTCGCGTCCCGCCCTGCTGCGAGGCCAATATCAGAGGCGCGCCATCGACGCGGGTGGCCTGGAGAATGTGGCTGCGAAGCGTGAGGGTCAGCGGAAAGTCAAGCGTCCAGAGCGCAATAACGTCGTCCTTCGGGCCGGAGAAGCGCAGGGAGTAGACGCCGAACAGCGGCTGTTCGCGGAGACCGACTTTGCGCCCCTCCGTCTGCGCGGTCAAGACCCGCAGGGCGACGCCCGCCGGTTCCAGTGTGCCGCTGTCGGCGTTGCCATCTCCCCCCGATTCCGCCAGATACCAGGGCTCAAATCCATTGTGGACAGTATAGAAGTAGTATTGATGGGCATTCGTGATGCCTGCGGCGTAACCGTTCAGATATTGACGCACGGCGTAACGAGCCTGGTCGTCCCGGCTCGTGTGGTTCCAGGTATAGCCCTGTTCGGTCTGCCAGAGTGGAAGGGCAGGGGCGAGGGCGCGCAGTTTTTCCAGATATTGCGGGTTCCCGAACAGCTCCCAGGGCTCTCCCGGCCCCATATAGGTGTGTGTCGAGAGGCCACCGGCGAGGGCAAGAGCGTCTGCCTTCTTCAGCGCCTCGGCAAACCGGATCGAGTTTGGGACCGAGACGCAGGCGGGACCGAGGAGAGTGCAGGTCGGGTCGGCGCGTTTCGCCCCGCGCGCAAAGGGCAGAAACGCCTTCACAGCATAGTCTTCTGGAGAGAATCGGAAGTTCGGCTCGTTCTCGACCTCCCACACATGGCAGCGATCCTTGCAGTGGCTCACCATCTCGAAGGCCAACTGTTCGTAGTCGGCAGGACTGCACCACTTCGGCACTTCGTTGGCCTGAAAGAACCAGGCCACGCCCCAGCGTTTCGACTCCCGCTCGGCGCTGTCGATGACCTCGTCCAGTCGTTTCCAGTCGGTTTTGCCGCGTTCGGGAAAGAAGTCCCGCATGGTGTGGCTTTCGCGCATGCCTTTGAGGCCCATCAGAGCGGCATAGCCATAGACGGAGAGACGCTCGTCCCGTTTGGTGGGCAGATCGGGAATCGCCGCCGCTCGGTCGACGACGGCGAAGCGGGTACGATGCTCCGAAGGCGCGACGGCAGGCGTCACCGGGCCGACCGGCGTGACAGAAAAGAGAACGCTGTACCAGCCCTGCGTTTTGACAGGGATACGAACGGCAGCCGACTTTGTTCTCAGCGCCTCGGCGGCGTCGAACTCCGCACTGCCGCGCCCTGCTGGTCGATTGAAGAAGTCGCTCAGGGTCCAAGAGACACGCCATTTCGCGGTCGCCTTCAGCCTAGCAACGGTGGCCTCGGTAAACTTGAGTGTGAACTGCACGGGTCTGCCGGTATAGGTGAGGTTCGCGAAGGTGTCTCCGAGCGGCGTAAAGCCGGGGGCAGGCTGGAGAGGCTGCGCGGGCGGGGCGTCGAGGGCGAAGTAGAGACGCATCGGCTTGTCGTTCTCGAACAGATTGCGCCGGTAGGTCATCCCCGTGACGCCGCCCGTTTCGTCTATATTGAAGGGAGCGCCCCAGCCGTCGTGCCAGAAGAGGATCGTCGCGCCGTTGCGCAGGTGCAGACGCAGGCGCTGTGTGCGGGTCAGAGAGAGAAGAGGAGTCGGCCGGATGTCGCCGCGATCCACATAGCGCAGTGTCTCGGCGCGATCAACATGCGTATCGTGCAGATTCTCAACCCCGAGTGTATCGTCGCTCAG
Organism: Chthonomonadales bacterium; assembly: GCA_038217285.1. Classification (GTDB taxonomy): domain Bacteria; phylum Armatimonadota; class Chthonomonadetes; order Chthonomonadales; family Chthonomonadaceae; genus JANXLO01. Next base: position 2,204 of record JBBQPO010000128.1, on the reverse strand, counting down.
CCCGACCTGCCAGCTCTGAAACCCGCCCACCTTATGGCGCATCGTCAGCACGACGCGCTTCTCTTCAAAACGATAGTCCAGCTCGCCAGTACCCCTGTCGCTTTGCAGGAAATAGTGCGCCTGGTTCTCGGCAGGCTTTTCGACATGGTCGAGCGTCCATTTGATGCCGGTGCAAAACTCCAAAGGCTTACCGATAAGCTCGGTATTCGCCATACGCAGGGAAATCAATACGCCATTCGCATCCACGGAGGCGGTATAGGCCGGACGCGTAAACGTCGTCTGGGCGGTCGTCCGACAAGGGAGCGCGCACACCAGCATCGCGACGGCGAACCCGCTTCTCAAGATTGACTTGCCGCGGGGAGCAGAGAAAATCGCCGTCCGCAACGCCGAACCGTTCCCGGTTCGTGATCCGAATGCATGCGGCAAAATGTCATATAGACTCGGTGGCCAAGCCATAGCGTTGAACCTGTGCGCGGGGGAACGCGTATAGAATAGAGGAGTGTTTCACTGGCCTATTGATTCTGCACAGGACAGTGAAATTCCTTGTCGCCGACGCTTCTGCAACCGCTGAAAACGCCTGCTTGACAGGGGGCGGTCGGATTAGATATACTAGAGTATCCTTTTTTTTGCAGCAGCGCCACTTCGCTGCGCAAATCGTGCAACTTTCTACGGGTGGAGTGCTGTCAAATGCAGTGGAGTTCAGAGCAACCCCCATATGCGGCCCGAACATATTTCTTACAACGGCGCGACCACGCGCCGGTATGGGAGGTGTCCTGGCGCGTATGTCCGAGACTGACGATGCTGCCCGACAGTATGAGTCATCTCCACCACCTGCACCATGTATTCCATCCCGCTTCGGCGAGACTGTGACCCGCTCTGTGCTTACGCAGAGGCGGGTCTTGTCTTTTGTTGGATCGCTGGAGACGGGACATTTTTAAAATAGACGAAAGGGGAACGCGGATACCATGAACCGGGAAGTACTGGTACTCAACAATGACTGGACACCGCTGAATGTCTGTAACTTACGGCGGGCCATCGTCTTGCTCTATTTAGGCAAGGCGGATGTTTTGCACGTAGACGACGAGGCCGGCACACTGGGCAACGACGGAAGGTTTCCGACGCCTACCGTCGTGAAGCTGCGCGGACACGTCAAGCGGCCTATGCCGGAACTGAAACTCTCACGGCGTACCATCTTTGCGCGTGACAACTACACCTGTCAATACTGCGGTTCTGCCAGCAAAGACCTGACCATCGACCACGTCATCCCCAAGCGGGCGGGGGGGGGAGCGGCCTGGGAAAACCTGGTCTGCTGCTGCCGTAAATGCAACATGAAAAAGAGCGACAAACTCGCCCACCAGATCGGCATGCGCCTGACGCGCCCGCCGCGCCGCCCGCACTATGTGCCGTACATCAGTTTAACGAAGTACATTGTCGGGCGCAAAAACGAAATCTGGCGGGATTACCTGCCCACCTACGCGGACCTCCCGGATTAGCGATATTGTGGTAAAAACGCACCGCGCTGTCCTCATGATGGGACAACACACTTGCCTCGGGAGCCGCTGTTAAGTGCGGCTCCTTTTTCTGCGTGCTCTCTTCATCGAAAGCAATGTCAGTGATTGAAGAGGAACTCTTTGCTGTTGAGAATGGCCCAGAGGATGTCCTGAAAGCCTTCGTCGCGCTTCGGAGACTGCTTTAGGGCCTCCAGAAGCGCGGTCGATTCGGCGGGCGTGGGATGGCGGGAGAGCGCGGTGAGATAGAGCGTGTCCAGGATCTCGCTGTCCGGTTTGCCGGATTTGAGTAGCGGCGTGAGAATAGAGTCGGACGACTTTATCTTCTGCTGGATGAACTCGCTGTTTAGAAATGCCAGGGCCTGACTGATCGCCGGACTGCAGGAGCGTTCGGAGTCGCTGGGCTGGACGCGGGGCGGTCTGCCGAAGGTGTCGAGCATCAGGGATGGGATTTCGGTATCCGCAAGCTCGCAAGCCCGTGCGCCGAGACCCATGCCGTCGAATTTGTCGGGAACGCCGGTCACCTGCGCTACGGCGTCCAGCAGCTCCTCGGCGTTGATTCGGCGGGCGGGATAGTGCGAGAAGAGGCGGGTATCGATCCGGTTGTTGTGGGTCGGCATCGCCGTGAGTTGGTAGGTGCGCGACTTCATGATGGTGCCGAGGAGGTACTTCAGATCGAAGTTATGTTTGCGCAGG